>JALWRI010000029.1 GCA_026994225.1 Gammaproteobacteria bacterium
CTCATTGCCGATGCTTGCCAATGCATTATTATTATATATAACCTATCAGGCAAACATATGGATTATAGGATTATTTGAACAACAAGATGATGTCGCGTTATATGCATCTGCAATGCGTCTTGTATTGCTTGTTGGAGCATCGGCTTCAATTGTGAATGCTGTTGTTCCTCCAATAATAGCAGAAAAAAATGCGCAAGGTCAGCTAAGGTCTGTGGAGGGGTTGTTAAGAGCCTCAGTTACAATATGTGGAAGTCCAGCTATATTAGTGTTATTGATATATCTTTTAGCGCCATCACAAGTTATGGAAATAGTGTACGGAGAATATTATAAGGCGGGTGCATTTGTGCTAGTAGTATTAAGTATTGCTGAGGTTGTAAAAGTGTTAACAGGGCCATGTGATTTAGCCTTGAACATGACTGGTCACCAGAGAATAGTGGTAAAAATGGCAGCAATGAGAGCATTAGTAAGCATTTTAGGGGGGGTAATGGTAGTTAATTATTATGGAATTATTGGTGTTTCATTAGTGTATGCTACATGTTTAGTTCTATATAATTTAGGTGGGCTTATTGTCGCAAAAAAAGTACTTGGGATCTGGACCCTTGCAGGAATAGCAGACATAAATAAGATGGTGGTAAGGTAATAACAATGACGTTGCCGAATTTCTTTATTGTTGGCGCTGCAAAAGCGGGAACAAGTTCTATTTTTAATTATTTAACACAACATCCAGATATATATCGTCCTCCTATTAAGGAGCCTAGTTATTTTGCGCTAGGAGAAGAGAAGATAGAGTTTAAAGGTCCGGGTGATGATGTTTTCAATAAAACAATCGTAAAAAGATACGACGATTACATGTTGCTATTTGATGGCGCGAAGAATGAAAAAATGATTGGGGAAGCTTCAGTTGTATATCTGCATAGCAAAAGGGCTGCTCTTCAAATAAAGAACTATATTCCAAATGCAAAGATAATTATTATATTGAGAGAACCAGTTGAGCGTGCAATTTCAAGTTATTCACATAAAGTAAGGGATGGTTTTGAATCATTAGATAATATCGAAGATGCTATTGATGCTGAAGAAGAAAGGAGATTAGCAGGTTGGCAACATATATGGCAATACAAAGCACTTGGATATTATTATGACGCTGTAAAACGATACATTACGCTATTTCCGGGAAATGTTGCTGTGTATTTGTACGATGATTTGAAGAAAAACCCATCGGGTTTGTTAAAAAATATATTTGATTTTTTGGATGTGGATAATTCATTTGAACCTAATATACAATATAAATACAATGTATCGGGTAGGCCAAGATCAAAAATAATTCATAAATTTCTAAGTACTCAATCATCAATAAAAAACATGGGCAAAATAATTTTGCCAGAAAAATTACGAAGTAGAATAAGAGGGAAAATACAGCGGTACAATATTGACCCTAAAAAGCCGATTATGAAAAATGAATATTATAAGTATATGAAGAGACTTTATAGGGAGGATATAAAAAGAACACAAGAAATAATTGGCCGAGATCTTAGTGCATGGTTAGATTGATCATGTATGACTACAAATGATTAGGGGAAAATATATCATGGGTAACTGAGTTACCAAAAAATCTGCCTAAGAAATGATCAAAATAGAACCTGATTAGCGCTAATATTCGACTACTAGTAAAAAATCTTCATGACTCAGACTTATCGAAACAGCGGCATGCCCCCTATGTAAGCATAGATTTGTGTGCCGCAGCAATGCGGATCGATTGGCAGGGAGCTGACCGTGCAGCATGAGAAGGTGCTGAAGTGATGGAGGAACCGGCCCTCCGAAGTCTGCCTGCAGGGGGCGGCTTCAAACCACCTTCGAGCGACATTGACTGAAGACCGTTGTCGTGAGCGCCGAGGGAGAAGGCGTACCCACGTGGTGCGTCAGGTGTGGATCGAGAAGGCGAGTACAAGCGAACCATCGTCC
>JALWRI010000030.1 GCA_026994225.1 Gammaproteobacteria bacterium
GCGTCCTACCAAAGCCATTTCTTTTACTACTCGTGATAAGAAAAAGATAAGTGGTTACCTGACACTACCACAAAGAAAAGACCACTCATTATTACCCATGGTTGTATATCCTCATGGTGGACCTCATGGCGTTAGAGATTATTGGCAATACCAATGGGATGTACAGTTACTGGCCAATCGAGGATACGCGGTGTTGCAGGTAAATTACCGGGGCAGTGGTGGTTTTGGTAAGTCTTTTGAAAGGGCGGGTTATGGAAAATGGGGTACGTTAATGCAGGATGATATTACCGATGCAACAAGAGCAATGATAGATCGGAAAATAGTAGATCCTGAACGAATATGTATATACGGAGCCAGTTATGGTGCATATGCAGCATTAATGGGAGCGGTCAGAGAGCCTGATTTATACCAATGTGCGATTGGTTCAGCAGGTGTTTATGACCTTCCAATGATGTTTAAAGAAGGTGATATTCCCAATCGATTAAAATATGGTCTGGCGTACCTGAAGGAAGCAGTGGGTAACGATATAGCCGATCTAAAGAGCCGCTCACCCGTTTATAATGCAGATAAAATAAAAGCAGCAGTTTTATTAATACACGGGGCCAAAGATGAGCGAGCCCCAATTGAGCAAGCGGAAGCGATGAAAGCAGCATTAGACAAAGCCAATCACCCTTACCAATGGTTGGAATTGAAAAATGAAGGCCACGGGTATAATAGTGAGAAAAACAAAGAAAATATTTATACCAAAATTTTATCTTTTCTCGATAAGAATATTGGTAGTAAGAGTAAGCATTGAAGACTGGTGATGAGTCAATTCGATAACTCTCTCCTATACTATTATTTTTTCAGATTTTTCAATGTATTTAGTTGAGAGGATAATTGTAGCGCTAATTGTTTTGCTTCTTCAATATCAGCATCATACATCTGCTCTGTCATTCTTTTAATTTTTAATTCCATAAGTTTGACAGTTTCAGGGTTATTTACTAATGCTAAGGAGACGAGACTATAAGCTAATCCTTTAGTCATGTTTTTGGGGACAATGGTACCACCACTATATGTATATTCTAAATTGTGAATAGCAGGAATATATCCTTTTGAAGCCAACTTCTCTAATAAAGGAATAACTTCCTGAGCGTGTTCTGTAAGGATAGCCTGTATGTCGGGTGTTTGTTCATAGTAGCCTAAATCTAGATTACCTTCGAATGTTGATGGCATCGGTGGCATGATATCGGATAATTTAACAATAGCTTGCTCATTTCCAGCTTCTGCCGACTTTTTAATCAGGGAATAAGCCCCGGCTATTTCTTCATCGGTAATGTTTTTACATTCTTCATACATTACACCAGTGGTATAACTCTTTTCAGGATTATCTCCTTGAAAATAAAGACTGTTATCATATGCTATTTTTTCTTCATCATTGCGCGGGACTGAGGTGCACATATAAAGTTCCCGACCTAATGCGAAAGCACTGGCAGCATCCAGTTGATTAAATCGCCCATTAATAGAATCTAACTTATTTCGTAAATTTTTTATGAAGGGTATCGAGGGTAATAACTTTACCGGTTTTGTGATTTTAGGAATATGGGGAAGAGTTGTTTCAGTGTTATCTTGTGTTGATTTTAATAACGATTGCTGTTGTGCAGCGGGAAATTCTATTGAATGTGATTTTTGTTGTATTTCAGGTTTATCATTGTATGGATTCTTCTCGATGATGCTTTGGTCTTTTGTATTATTTACTGGCAAGTTAAAATAGCCAATAAGTAACAAGGAGAACAAAGTAAGAGTTATGAGCGATTTCGTATAGTATGTTTTCATAGTTGAATTTCAGGTACAAGAACCAAAATTTACAAAAGTATAAATCAAGTCAGAAAATTTTAATTAGGTATGATTTTATAGTTTTTGGAATTGAACTTGAAAAATATCTTTCTGATACTTATCGACCGAGATTT
>JALWRI010000031.1 GCA_026994225.1 Gammaproteobacteria bacterium
TATTAGAATCTACAATGTGCTGACGTAAGTACCCACACAAATTACTTGATCATTTTGTTAAAGAGCTGTACCCTTAAAGGTTTGCCATCTGTTTGATACCTTACCCCTGAGTAGGTGGACTATTATAGTGTTTTAATTTCATTCGTCAACACTTTTTATTAAAATTTTTGCAAATTTTCTTTTACCTACCTGAAAAACCGCATCAGTACTGACTTTCACTTGAAATTTTTGATCACTTATCTTGTTACCATCTATTTTTACTGCTCCTTGCTTAATCATTCGTAAGGCTTCTCCGGTACTATTAGTTAAACCTGATTCCTTTAAAACATAAGCAATCCCCATTGTAGCTTCCTGACAGGTTAAGACAAACTGTTCAATATCGTCTGGAATTTGATTTTTTTTGAAACGAGCGACAAAATTCTCATTTGCTTTTTTAGCCGCTTCTCTACTATGAAAACGTTCTACTATTTCTTCTGCAAGTAATACTTTAATATCTCTAGGATTTTTTCCTTCTTCTACCTTTTTCTGCCATGCTTTAATCTCATCCATAGAACGAAAACTTAATAATTCTAAATAACGCCACATTAAATTATCGGAAATGGACATAATTTTACCAAACATATTATCTGGGCTATCTGCTATTGCAATATAATTATTTAATGATTTAGACATTTTCTGTACCCCATCTAAACCCTCTAATATTGGCATAGTAATGACTACTTGTGGATCTTGCCCTGCTTCTTTTTGCAACTCTCTTCCCATTAATAAATTAAATTTTTGATCGGTTCCTCCTAATTCAACATCTGCTTTTAACGCAACCGAATCATATCCTTGAATAAGGGGATACATAAATTCATGAATAGCTATTGCTTGCCCCTTACTATAACGTTTTTGAAAATCATCTCGTTCTAACATTCTTGCTACAGTCAACTTACTTGCAAGTTGCAACATATCGGCTGCATCCATTTTTCCCATCCACTCAGAATTGAAAACAACGGTTGTTTTTTCTTTATCTAATATTTTAAATATCTGTTCTTCATAGGTTTTTGCATTTTTAGTAACATCTTCTTTAGATAAAGGTTTACGAGTAATATTTTTACCCGTAGGATCACCTATCATACCGGTAAAATCACCTATTAAAAAAATAATTTCATGCCCTAAATCTTGAAATTGCTTCAACTTATTGATTAATACGGTATGTCCTAAATGCAAATCTGGTGCAGTAGGATCAAAGCCTGCCTTTATTTTAAGAGGAATTTCTTTTTTTAATTTTGTTAATAAATTATCTTCTAGTAAAATTTCTTCTGTTCCTCGTTGTATAATGGCTAAGGCTTCATCAATGCTACTCATTCAACTCTCCTCTTTAATATTTGGACAACAAATCATACCTTACTTGGTATATCTCTTTATGTATTCATTTATATGTATTATATAATGGTTGATAATTAGACAATATACTATTGTATTAAAATGCCCTTAATAGGCAAATATTAGCTAAAAGCAATATAGGTTAGCACATGAATAATCATTCACTGTATCAATATGACTATAAGTCACGTTTACCAAAACGCTATAAAAAAAGAAATAAAAAAATACTTGCTATTTTCTTTTCCTTTTTTGTTATCACTGCATTTATATATACTATGGTAGCGTATATCGTAAAGCCATCAGCCGAAAGTGCTTCCGATCCATCATCACCCACTACGAACGTACTCAAGCAAACAGATAATACCTTATCACTTCCACAACCTGTATCTGACTCATCAACGTTCTCTAAAACACCACATCATATAACTACATCAGATACTATTACTTCTACTTCTCAATTTAATAATAATATTCAATATAATCATACTATTACTATAAAATCAGGTGATACACTCTCTGCTATTTTTAAACGATTATCAATCTCTAGTACAGAATTATACAATCTACTACATGCTGGCAAAACAGCAAAAAGACTACATAAAATCAAACCAGGAGATATTCTTCAATTGCATGTAGATAAGCATAAAAATGTTACGGCACTGCGTTACTCTATTGATAAAATAACTACTTTATTTATTATTAAGAATAAAGATAATCACTTTCATTCTTTTATTGAAACAAAGGAAACACAAATCAAAAAACGTTTTGTTAGTGGACAAATTACGCAATCTTTATATTATACTGCCCAACAAGAACAAATCTCTAATCGTATTATTATGCAATTAGCACAAATATTTGGTTGGGATATTGATTTTGCACTAGATTTACGTAAAAATGATGCCTTTAGTATTATATATGAAGAAATCTATACGTTAGATAAAGAAAAAGTAACTGATGGTAATATTTTAGCTGCCGAATTTATTAACCAACAACAAGTCTATCGAGCCGTACGATACCAAGCACCAAATGGAGATATTGATTACTATAATCCACAAGGATATCGTTTACAAAAAGCCTTCTTACGTACACCTGTTGCATTTTCTCGTATTAGTTCAGGTTTTTCATTAGGTAGAAAACATCCTGTATTAAATCGTATTCGAGCGCATAAAGGGGTAGACTATGCTGCATCTAAAGGTACACCTATTAAGGCAACAGGGGATGGTACTATTATATATCATGGACGTAAAGGTGGGTATGGAAAAACACTTATTATTCAACATGGTAATCAATATACTACGTTATATGCCCATATGTCACGTTATGCAAAAAACACAACAAAGGGAAGTCGTGTCAAACAAGGTCAAATTATCGGTTATGTTGGCTCTACAGGTTTAGCAACAGGGCCCCATTTACATTATGAATTTAGAATACATGGTGTCCATAAAAACCCCTTAACTATCAAATTACCTAAAGCCATTGCATTGAAAAAATCTTACCTTAAGCATTTTAAAAAATATTCTTCCACACTTTTAGCTGAATTATCAAAATACCAACAACAAATTCTGGCACATAATGATTAATGCTACTCATCCAGTCACCGCTATAATTTATAGCTTGTTTGGTTTCCCCTTATTTATACATAGGTATTAACATGGCATTCTTAGATTGGGTAATTACTTACGAACCTGTAGTTCGTTTAAGTTGCTTTTTCAGTATTTTTTTTATTATGGCAAGTTGGGAAGTTATATCTCCTTATAGAACATTAGTTGTCAAAAAATCACTACGTTGGTTTAATAATTTAGGTTTGACTTTCTTTAATTTACTCTTGTTACGTTTACTTTTCCCCACTGCAGCCGTAGGTGTTGCGATTTTTTCTCAACAACAAGGTTGGGGAATATTAAATTACACTTCTTTTCCTCTCTGGCTTGCTACTCTGATCGCTATTGTGGTGCTTGATCTTATGATTTATTTACAACATGTTATGGTACATGCCATACCTTTATTCTGGCGTGTACATCGTGTACACCATGCTGATTTAGATTATGACCTAACTACTGGTGCACGATTTCATCCCTTAGAAATTATTTTTTCCATGTTATTTAAATTTATAGTGATTATTAGCATAGGCCCTCCTGTTATTGCTGTTATTATCTTTGAAGTTGTTTTAAATGGCATGGCAATGTTTAACCATGCGAATATTCATTTATCAGATAGAATAGATAGATTATTGCGTTGGGTCATTGTTACTCCTGATATGCACCGCATTCATCACAGTATAGAAGATGACGAAACTAACAGTAATTTTGGTTTTAATCTATCTTGCTGGGATAGATTATTTGGCACTTATCGTAAAATGCCTCGAGCACACTCAGATCAAATACAAATAGGTATTTATCATTATAATAAAGAACAAGATGTTGTAGCATTTTTTGGTTTGTTACGCCTACCTTTTAAAGGAAAAATTACTGAATACGCTATTAATACTCAACATTGGAGCACACCTAAAAATATTAATCATTCTGAGGATTAAACTTGTGAGTACACCTTTAACGCCTGAAAAAATAACACAACTCAACCATTTGTTAACAGCCAGCCTAGAAGAAGCATCTAAAGAAGATTTAATGATCTGTGTACGTTTATTAGGAACGATTATAGCTAATTTAAAAATTCAGCATAAAATTAGCAGCGATGCATCAATAGAATCATTTTTACAGACTATTCATAATTTAGAACATAAAAATATAGCTGAAGATGCACAGAATTTAACTGCACAAATGATTATAGAATGTGCTTCTGCACTTGCCGTAGTTCGTAACGATCATGATTGATTTTATTACGGCCATACAAGAATACCAATTCCTGCAATATGCCTTACTTGCAGGGATATTGTCTAGTGTTGGCTGTGGAATTATGGGTAGTTATGTCGTTGTTAAACGTATTGGTTTTTTAGCAGGGGGAATAGCCCATTCTGTTTTATCTGGTATGGGAATAGCCTATTTTTTTTCTTACGCACCATTATATGGTGCCATCATTGCCGCCATCATTGCCGCATTAGCAATAGGGTGGCTCAGTATTCACACTCAAGAACAAGAAGACACCTTAATTGCTGCATTTTGGTCTATGGGTATGGCAATAGGTATATTATTTATTAGCAAAACACCTCATTATAATGTTGATTTAATGAGTTATTTATTTGGTAATATCTTAATGGTATCACAACAAGAAATTTATTTTATGTTGCTATTAGATAGTATTATTATTATTTTGGTCAGTATGTTCTACCGACAATTACAAGCTGTAACCTTTGATGAAGAATATACCCGTTTACAAAATATATCTGTCTCTACATTTTACCTATTACTACTTTGTATGATTTCATTAACTGTCGTCTTGTTAATACAAATTGTAGGGCTTATTTTAGTTATAGCACTACTCACTTTACCTGCTGCTATTGCAGCACATCATACTCATGCCTTAAAAACCATGATGTTAAGTGCTATACTGCTCAGTTGTTTCTTTACCAATGCCGGAGTTGCAATTGCTTATAATATGGATATACCTGCTGGAGCAAGTATTATCCTTCTCACTGCAAGTTGCTATTTTCTTTCGTTCTTTGTTTCACAAAAATACCGTCAATGGCACATTAATAAAAATTTACATTAAGGCACTGATTTATAACCATTTTTAACACCCTTAGTAACAATACTTACCGCATCATGGGCATGTAAACTTTCAAGATGATCAACCCGTACCCAATAATCCAGATAAGTTTGCTGTGCGTTTAATGTTGCCTGTATACGACGAGCAGCATCTTCACAAAACATTAAATTTTGCCCATTTAAACGAGCAAATTCTTGTTCATCTTCCCGTTTTACCGCAGCTTGTACTGGTGTTTTTAAACATTGCTCAATAACATCTATTAATTCTACAATAGGAAAACTATCCTGTTGCTCATCACCTGCTGTAGCTTGTAATTTTACTTTAATATCTGCAATACTGCGTTGACTATGTGGTGTAGCAACCACCCCTTGTTCTGATCCTAACCAGGCATGTAATGCTTGAGCATCTATATTAGTTTGATTTTTAAAATCTTTTTCAAATTGTTGTTGAATTAAATGACGAGCTAATGCTGCCGAACAAGGACAAGTCGATGCATAAGGTATCTGACAAGATAGTTCAATTTCTATTTGATCATTATTTAAATGCCCCGTAATTTTGATAGGATAACTTTTCCAACCGCTATACTCGCTCTTTAATGAAGGGCGACGCAAATAGTAATCAAACTTTAATTCTACCATTGCTTGATTACTTAATTCTAAATGTGATTGAACAAATGCTTCTAATAATTGAGTTAATAAAGTAATACTTAAAGGTTTACTTGCTATCATATCATCTAGTAACAAGTATAAACGTGACATATGAATGCCTTTCGCTTGATGTGCAACAAGATTTACATAGGCTTGCACGCTTGCCCCAATGCGAAATTGCTCATCCCCTTGCTGTAATAATACCGGCATTTCAATTTCACTCATACCGACCCAATCTAATGTTCCTTCTGTTTTTGCCTGTACTTTACTTGCCACATCCGGCATCATATCTTTATTAGCCATTGGAAAATCTACTAAACTCATTCATTTACTCCAGCTCACAATGACTAAAATTTATCCTCATCATTATGATTTACATTTATTTATTCGATAACACCGAAAGATAGGGCTTTTCATACATATTTTCAATAGCTCAAATGTGATACTTTGGGCTATATTCGTGTACTGCATCAATAAACACCTTCACTTTTTCTGGATCAACAGCAGGGTGAATACCATGTCCTAAATTAAATATATGTCCGTTTCCCCGTCCATAACTTGCAAGCACTGTTTGTACTTCTTGTTGAATACGTTCTGCACTTGCATATAAAATACAAGGATCCATATTCCCTTGTAATGCTACCTTATCACCAACCATCTGACGTGCATCCGATAAATTCATAGTCCAGTCAACACCTAGAGCATTTGCACCAATACGCATCATTTCTACTAATGAATGCCCAATACCTTTGCTAAAGACAATAGAAGGTACTGTTCGATTTTCTGCTTCTTTAGTTAAATTGGCAACAATTTTTTGCATATAGGGTAATGAAAAATCATTATAATCTCTTGGTGTTAACACCCCACCCCAGGTATCAAAAATCATCACCGCTTGTGCGCCTGCAGCAATTTGAGCATTTAAATAACTACTAACTGCATCCGCTAAGGTATCTAATAATTGATGCATAAGCCTGGGTTGATCAAATAACAGGGCTTTTGATCTTGCAAAATCTTTACTACTCCCCCCTTCTAGCATATATGTTGCTAATGTCCAGGGACTCCCTGAAAAACCAATTAAAGGAACACGCCCTTGTAGTTCTTTACGAATTGTACGTACAGCTTCCATCACATAAGATAAAGCACTTTCTGGATCAGGCACTGTTAATGCCTGAATATCCTTAGCTGATACTATAGGTTTATGAAATCGTGGTCCTTCTCCTTCAGAAAAATACAAACCTAACCCCATCGCATCGGGGATAGTTAAAATATCTGAAAATAATATTGCAGCATCTAAACGATAACGTCTTAATGGCTGCAAGGTTACTTCACATGCTAACTCCGGATTTTTACATAAATCCATAAAACTTCCGGCTTGTTGACGTATCGCTCGATACTCCGGTAAATAACGTCCTGCTTGACGCATCATCCATACCGGTGTACTTTCTACAGGTTGACGTAATAAAGCACGTAAAAATTTATCATTTTGTAATGTATTCATTATCTTTTCACATATTTTTTTATACTTGCCATGCTTCTAATCCAAGGCGATGATGAACGTAAAGATGAAGGTAACTGTTGTACTGCTTTTGTTGCTTCCTTACGGCTTGTATAACTACCGTATAACATAATATACCATGCCTTATCCTGTCTTTGTGTATAAATATAACGTGCTTTTCCTTGTAATTGATGTTGACGTAAAAATTGCCGCATTGTTTTTTCCTGTTCACTTGCAAGCAGTTGTATTGTATAAGTATTATCTTTTTGCATTAAAACCCATTGATTTACATTGTGTTTTTTTTGCTTCTCTTTTAGTGTTAATAAATGACTTGAATGTGTTGTATTTCCTCTGTCTATAAGCATTTTTTGAATGCTCTTATAACGCCGTATCCACGGTTGAGCTATTTTTACTTTATCCGGTAGGCTATTGAGTACATTTTTTGCCTGTTGTCGCGTACTAAAATCTCCATAAATCAATGAATACCATAAAGAACCATTACGTTGATGTGTATAAAATGCTGTTTTTTCCTGTAACAAACGATGTTTTCTTATAAAGCTATTTAATTCCTTTTTATTCGTCGTTGCAAAAACCTGTAATGTAAAGTGGTTTGCATTTTGTTGTGCTATCCAGTTTGCATCCTGCAATATCACATTCTTCTCTTTCTCTGATGCCACAACAGGTGTTTCTAGCGTTATTAAATTTTCGACTTGCTCGGCTGGTGCTACTACTGAAAAAAATTGACTTTCCGATTCATTACCCTGATCATCAATAACACTAACTTGCCATTGTTGTGGCGTTTTTCCTGTTGTCAGATAAAGTTTTATTTCTTTTTCAGAATCTATTTTAATCCGTTTACCTGATAAAATTTTGTTATTATCTTCCCACTGGACACGAATTTTTTTAATATTATCTAAATTTTTCCCGATTAATCGAATATATTGCTGTTTTTTACTCCCAATCACAGGATTAGGCACTATCTTTTCAATACGTGGATATGTTGTTATTGATGTATCCGTATGTTCTTCCACTAAAATATCTTCATATCCTGCTTTAGCTTCTTCTGTATCACTATTAATAGCATCTTCTACAGGTACTACTTCATCAATAATACCTGCTATTACTTCCACTGTTTCATTTTTTTTGTGTAATAAACTATATGGTGAAGCAGCAGGCATTTGAGTAGTAGGGGTAATGGCTGGTATTTCATCAACCTGCGCTGCTTCTATCACTGCTTTATCTAGGGGTAATAAAATTAACTCTTTATTAATTTGTTTCTCTCGTGCTTGCTCTACTTTGCTTTCTATAAAAAAAGCATTAATACTATCTTGAAAAATTAATATTAAAGAAAGCAATGCTGCCACAAAAATACCTCCCAAAATATATTTATTTTCTAACATTGCTAAAGAAAATAATTGCTTTTCTTTAGGGAGATCATCTTCTTCTACTTGATGTTCTGCTATGGGGAATTGTTCTTCTAATGCGGTTAATTGTTCATCAACATGTTTTTTACGCCAATTAACATCTGCCACTGCATCTTCTATATCAACATATTGATCTAATAAATATTGATGCGCTAATGTATTGATCTGAGCAGGTACCCCTTTTGACTTATGCGCAATATCATTAATACTTTTTTTATTAAACGGATTTTCTTCAACCAAGCCTGCCTTTTTTAAGCGATATTCAATATAACTATTAACATTTTTTTCTGCAATAGCAGGAATAGAGACTTCATAAAATAATTCATTCCAAGATTCGTAAAGCGTTTGATGCAAACGAATATTTAATTGGGGTAGCCCAGATAATACTAAATGTAAGGCTGAGTTATCTTGTGCAACCAAGGTAAATAATTTTTGTAAATTATCATCATTTAATTGCTGTACATTATCAAGTAATAACAAACAAGACTGTCCCTTATTTTGCATACTTGACAGCATATCTGCAAAAATATCCCAGGCATCACCGAGTACCGACTGATTTAATTGGTACAATACTTTTTCAGCAATCGTTTCATCACTCTGCAATTTGGCATCAATCATTAAACAGGTATTCGTTTCTTCTAATAGTGACTGTAAATAATATAGCCAAGCACTTTTACCTATTCCTCTTGCACCGGATAAAATAACAATTTGTTGTGAAAATTCTAAATATTGCTGAATTAAAGCTATTGTTTCAGAGGTTTCTTCATCAAGATATAAAAATGTTATATCCTGCGTATAATTATCAAACGGTTCGGAGTGTAAGCCTAATTTTTTTAAATAAGATGATCCTTGTAAAATACTTTCAGTCATTTTTATACCTAAGTTATCAACTTATGCATATTTAACAAGAACTTGTTGCAATAATTCTGGATCAAATTCTTTTGTTACCACAGCTTTCCCTATACGCTTTAACAATACCAAATGTAATTGTCCATCCAATACTTTTTTATCCCCTGCCATTAATGATAAAAATTGTTTAACCGTGATCTTTGGTGGTACTGTAGGTAAATGTGCTTTTTGTAATATATTTTCTATACGTTGCACTTCTTCTTCAGTGATCCAATCATGTAATAAGGATAATTCTGCTGCCATTAACATACCTACGGCTATCGCTTCACCATGTAACCATTTTCCATCATATCCCATAGCAGTTTCTATCGCATGACCAAATGTATGCCCTAAATTCAATAATGCCCGTTTGCCCGATTCTTTTTCATCTGCTGCTACAATATTTGCTTTATCTTGACATGATATTTTTATTGCATACGCAAGTGCCTGTGCATCTCGTTGTAATAATTGTTCAATATTATTTTCCAACCAATTAAAAAATACACTATCATTAATTAACCCATATTTAATAACTTCTGCTATCCCTGCATATAATTGTCTATCTTCCAGTGTACTAAGGACATTGGTATCAATCATCACACATTGTGGTTGATAAAAAGCACCTATCATATTTTTCCCTAAGGGATGATTAACCCCTGTTTTACCTCCTACTGAGGAATCAACTTGTGCCAATAATGTGGTAGGAATTTGAATAAAATTTACGCCTCGACGATATATAGCAGCGGCAAAGCCCGTCATATCTCCAATAACTCCTCCCCCTAATGCCACTAATGTTACTTTTCTATCTAACTGCTCTTGCATTAAGCGATCTAAAATAGGATTAATGCCTGCTAAACTTTTATATTGTTCTCCATCAGGTAAAATAATACTGATACAATCAAAGCCCATAAAGGCTTGTTGTACTGTTTCTAAATACAAAGGCGCTATTGTCTCATTAGTAACAATAGCCACTTGTTTACCCTTAACATAAGGAGATACCCATTCAGTATTACCTAAAATATTTTGAGTAATAAAAATAGGGTAACTACGCTCCCCCAAATCAACTAATAATTTTTCCATCATTTATCTACTATTTTCACTATTTCATTTACAACTTTATAAATACTACGTCCATTAGTTTCCACCACCCAATCTGCCATATTCAAATAAATCGGCTCTCTTTCTTTGAGTAACTCATACAAACGTTGTTTAGGATTGTCCGTTTGTAATAATGGGCGATTTTTATCTCTACTTGTACGTTCAAACAAATGATCAATATCTGCTTTTAAATAGAATATCCTGGCATTTTTTTGTAGATAATTTCTATTTACTGCATTTAATATTGCACCACCACCGGTTGCAATAACTGTATTTTTCCTTGCTGATAATTCTTTTACTACATCCGTTTCTCGCTTCCGAAAACCCGCTTCCCCTTCTAATTCAAAAATAAGAGGAATACTAACGCCAGTGCGCTCTTCAATCACTTTATCCGTATCTAAAAACGGCCATTTATAATACTGTGCTACTTGTCGTCCAATTGTTGTTTTTCCTGCTCCCATCAAGCCAATAAATACTATATTTTGTTGTGATATTGGCATAACATTACAAACCTTTATATCTCATTATGTCAAAAATTAGCCATTTTTTTATTTACACAATAAAAAAAGAAACTGACATCAAACCCGGATTAAATTAATAAAGGGCTGAAGATAAAATATCCCCAACCCTTTATGAGTTATTATTTTCAAATCTTACCGTATCGGGTATAAATTATACCCAAATCAGTAACGACTTGCTACATATACTATTAATATTACAGTTTAGCTTCGTCATCCATAATTTTAGGCGTAACAAAAATTAGTAATTCCTGCTTTTCATCTTGTTTTAATTCCCGTCTAAACATAGCACCAATAACTGGAATATCACTGAAAAAAGGTATTCTATCTGTAAGTTCTGTTCTCTTTTGTTCATACACACCCCCTAATACTACCGTTTCTCCATTTCCAACGAGAATGTTAGTCGTGACATTTTGCGTACGAATAGGTGGTACGCCCAATACGGCATTGGCAAAATCAGGCTCATCCTTGCGTACTTCTAACGCCATTTGAATTCTATCATCTGGCGTAATTTGTGGTGTCACATTCAACTCTAATACGGCTTCTTTAAAAGCAACACTGGTAGCACCACTAGAAGAAGCTTGTTGATAAGGAATTTCAAAACCTTGTTTAATGGATGCTTCTTGCTGATTTGCCGTAACCACTCTAGGGCTGGAAATTAATTCAGAACGGCCCTCTGACTGCGCTGCCGATAGTTCTAATTGTAATAATGTTCCAAATGGTAATTTAGTATACGCTAATGCCAATTTTGCTGCAGAACTTGCTAAATTAGTTACTCCCAAATCTACATTTAATCCAGCATCTGTTTGGTTATTAATCAATGCTTCATTATTCACTAACTGCTTGATACCACCTAATCCCCCTGTAACGGTCACACCTCCTGTACCATCTGTATCAGTATCACGAGATACACCAAAGCGTACTCCTAATTCACGGGTAAAATCATCCCCTGCAATGACTATCCTCGATTCAATTAACACCTGACGAATAGGTATATCTAACGTAACAATCAAGCGACGAACATTATCAATACTTTCTGGCGTATCATTAATCAATAAAGTGTTGGTTCTTTCATCTGAAATAACTGAACCCCGTGCAGATAATATAGATGAAAATCCTGTTGCACTGGAACTGTTATCATCTACGATAGCATCTTGAGTGAATGCATCTTTAGTATTATTTAATAATGCTTCAATATCACTGGCTTTAGCATAATTAAGCTGAATCATTTCGGTTGTTAAAGGAACTAATTCTGCAATAGATTTTTGTGATTCCAACTCCTGTTTTTCTAATGCAGCAATTTCTTCGGCAGGTGCAACACGAATAACATTACCATCTCTACGCATTCCCAGGCCTTTAGTTTTCAAGATAATATCTAAGGCCTGATCCCAAGGAACATTTTTAAGACGCAACGTTACACTACCACTTACAGTATCACTGGTTACCATATTTAGCCCTGTAAAATCAGCAATTAATTGTAATACTGCACGCACTTCAATGTCTTGGAAATTTAAGGATAATTGCTCACCCGTATAACCAATTTTCTTTTTCTTTAACTTCTCTTTTTGTTCTTTGGTTAAAGGCTTAATTTCTACAATGTATTGTCCTGATGTTTGGTATGCCAAGTGATCATATTCCCCTTTTGATGCAACTGTCATACGTACATTCTTACCTCGAGTAACCGTATCAATCATTTGAACAGGGGTTGCAAAATCAACGACATCTAGGCGTCTTTCTAATTTTGCAGGTAAATTTACATTAACAAAATCAACCACAATATCACCGGCTTCTTCTCGTAAATCCACATTGGCTACATCCCCAGCAAACTGAATAATAATCCGACCTTCACCATTATCCCCTCTACGAAAATCAATATTGCGGATACTACTGCCTTTCATTGCCTGTTTGGCAGCATTCCCAGCTCCTCCTTCAATAGTAATCATTAAGGCATTGCCATCACGATCTATCACATAAGGAGATAAGGCTACCATATTCAGCACTACCCGTGTACGTCCTCCTGCTTCTATCGCCATAATACTGCGTGCCATTCCAACACCAATATTCTGCTTACGACTTTTCAAACCAACACTGACACCAGGAAAATCCAACGCAATACGAGCAGGATTATCAATGGTAAACGTCCCTGGCTCAGGAGCTTCTCCAGAAAACTCTAAAGTAACTTGTGTACGATTTCCCGGCATAGCAGAAAAAGTAATATCTTCTAATGTAGTGGTTTCCACCACCTTTGATGTCCCTTCTTCTGACCAACTATACATGCTATACAGAATAAGAAAAAGCGCACTACACAAACTAAGTTGCAATATTATTTTCTTTTTTTTCATTTTCTTTCTATTCCCCTGGGTCGTTATTGTTGTATTTCCAGCTTTAAAACTCATTTATTATTCATCACTCATCGCTAAAGAAACAGTTCTTTCTTTCCAGCCTCGATTACCATCTATATATTTTTCTATAACTGTTACTTCTCCTTCGGTTACTGCTGTTATGCGTCCAAAGTTTTGACCAAGATAATTTCCCTCTTTTAAACGATGTAAGATTCCATCTGAATCACTGATTAATGCCCACATAATACCATCACGTTCCATACTTCCTACCAAACGTAAGGCATCTAATGGATATTCTTCCAATGGTTCTTTTGGTCTATCGGGATCAGGTGCTAAACGCTCATCAAAATTATGACTTTCTTCAGCCGTCATTTCTACTGCAAAAGGATCACGTAAATTAGATGATTGATATTCATATATGATGTAAGGTTTGGGCTCAGGCAAGGGTTCTATTCTTCCTTTTGGTCCAGCTTGTGTTGTTGCAATAAATGCTTTTAAATCATTTATATTAGGACTACCACATGCACTCAAAAAAATCATTACCATGATTATAGCAAGCCTTTTTATATTATTTATGTTCTTTTTGGCTTTAGATTTACTCACGCCATCCCCCTGTTATACATATTCCATTCTATCATAAAATATATCTAGCTAAATTGTTTATTTAATGTTACAGCAAAATATTACCTTATGTTCCTTTTCTTTTCTTTCT
The DNA here is from genome assembly GCA_026994225.1 of Gammaproteobacteria bacterium. GTDB lineage: Bacteria > Pseudomonadota > Gammaproteobacteria > GRL18 > GRL18 > JALWRI01. The sequence goes on from JALWRI010000031.1 coordinate 14,153, forward strand.
TCTCTTAGAACTACTTTTAGTTTCTTCATCTGGATCGATATATCGATAGGTTTTAGCTAATAAGGATACTTCCAGTGTTACACCATCACTTCCTGTATTACCAATCACTTTCGCTTTATTACTCTTTAAATTCTTTTGTGGTATCGGTTTCATCACCAAATTATGTAACGTTACAATACGTGCTAACGCAGCAACGCCACTAACAAAATTACCTAATTCATGATAAGTGCCTGTCACTTTAATATTAATAGGCTTTTCTGCATAAAACTCCTTGGGTATTTCTTTAGTTGGTTGGAACAAGGTAAACTCCAAACCACTTGCTAATCCAGTTTGAGAAACTTCTACCAATAAATCAGCGACTTCTGTTTGTTTAGGTAATTGCTTTAACATCGTTCCAAATGTTTTTTCAATATCATTCATTTGCTGTTTATAAGCATCTAAATTAGCAGCTAGTCCCCATTTTTCTATATAGCTTGCTTTTAAGGTCTTTTCTTTCCCCTCTGCCCTGGATAACGCTACTAACTGATCTTTATGAATAAACCAATATCCAGCACCTAAAATAGCCGCACACAGGCAGAGAATTAATATTAATTTAGTTATCCACGGCATTCTGCCTATATCACTAAAATCAACTTCAAAGTCCATATAGTCTTTCCCCGTTTAATAATTATTTTTTATTGCCCTTCTTTTTTCTTATTCGATTCAGGCGTTACTTGTTTTAAGCTCAATGTAAACTTACGACTCGTATCACGTGTTTTGACCCCACTACCTGCCTGTGAGCGTTTATTATCTTCTTCAATACGTTTTAGGTCTGGATTACCGACCCATCCAGAGCTTTCAATATTACGCATCAAGCTAGATACCCTGGCATTAGATTGAGCCACTCCATCTATTGTTACGGTGGCTGCTTTTTGTTCAATCGCTTCCAGGTACATACCTTCAGGCAAGGTCGTTACTAATTCATCCATAAGATGAACGATACCAGAACGAGTACTTTGTAATTTTTGAATAACATCCATTCTAGCTAAAAGATTTGCTTTTTTCTTTTCTAACTCTTCAATTTCTTTAATTGCTGCTTCAACTTTAGTAATCTCCTGTTCTAAATAACGATTACGTGCATTTTGATTATTGATCATAGTATTAATTTGCAAATGTACAGCGAACACAACTACTGCTGCCAATACTGCACCGAGTCCCAACATGCTATAAAATTGTTGTTCTTTTTGCTTGCGTAGTTCTTCACGCCAGGGTAACAGGTTTATTTTTGCCATTAGTCAAAACTCCTTAAGGCTAAACCGCATGCAATCATCATTGCTGGTGCATCATTATTTAATACATTCGCTTTTACTTTAGATGATAATGACATATCAGCAAAAGGATTTGCAATGCTAGTACTAATCCCTAATCGTTCTTCAATCTTTTGATCTAAATCAGGAATAGCAACACTACCACCGGCTAATACTATATGCTCAACACTACTATAGGTACTAGATGAATAGAAAAATTGTAAGGAACGACTAATTTGTTGTGTGATCGCTTCTTTAAAAGGCTCTAAAACTTCTGGTAAATAGTTATCGGGTAATCCTCCTTGTTTTTTTGCCATCCCTGCCTCTTCATAAGATAAACCATAACGACGCTGAATTTCTTCTGTTAATTGTTTACCCCCAAATACCGCTTCACGAGTATAAATAGTTTTTAACTCATGTAAAACACTCAATGTAGTCATAGTTGCACCAATATCAAATACTGCTACGGCCATTCCCTCGGCATTGTTTGGCAACTGTGGAGAAATAAATCCAAAAGCATTTTCCATTGCATAGGCTTCTACATCTACTACTGCAGCAGTCAACCCCCCCAATTCGGCAGCATCTACTCGTACATCTACATTTTCACTACGTGATGCAGCAAGTAATACATCGACCATTTCAGCATTTTCTTTACTCGGCCCTATGACTTCAAAATCCAAATTGACTTCATCCAAAGAATATGGAATATATTGATCTGCTTCAACATTGATTTGGCTTTCCATATCATCTTCTGAAAGTGCTGCAGGCATTTGCACCACTTTAGTTATTACCGCTGAACCAGCTACTGCCAGTGCAGCATATGTTAATTTAGTTCGTGAACGTTTTACTGCTTTACGTATTGCTTCCCCTACTGCATCTACATCAGTAATATTTTTTTCGGTTACCGAATTAGGTGGTAAGGCTTCGACTGCGTATGATTCAATACGATAGCGTTTACCACTTTTACTTAATTCTAAAAGTTTCACAGCAGAGGAACTAATGTCTAACCCCAACATGCTCAACTTTTTTTTGCCAAAAATATCTGCAAGTCCCACTTTTTCATCCTTTAAATTTTAGTTTTTATTATCAATAAACATACATTAATTAATTTTCATATACTCTGTATAAGATTTTTTGCAGGATCAACATTACCTCATACGCATTAATACTACAACTTATTGGAATGGTATTATTTTTATTATCTCTTGATAAGGTTGCTTTGTCCATTATCAGCTTAAAATCCCTCAAGGCCTGTTATTTTCTACTTTTGCCCTATAATTCCAAGCCATAACTACATTGTATAAGAACATAAAACCCTTTACCACAACCTATTATGAAAAAATACGTTATACTATGCATTGATTATGCGGTGTCATAACACTTTACTATTCCATACCCCCTTTTAGCAAGTTATTTATTATGCGAATTATCTATAAAATATTTAAATGGTTTTTTCTTTTGGGTTGTCTTCTTAGTCTTGCCGGAACGACAGCAATTATCACTGCCTATTTTTATCTTTCCCCTACGTTACCTGATATTAATAGCCTAAAAAATGTAGAATTACAAATTCCTCTACGTATATATACGCATGATCAACAATTTATTGCTGAATTTGGTGAAATGAAACGTATTCCTGTCACTTTCGAGAATATTCCTAAAACTATGATTAATGCCATTATTGCGGCTGAAGATGATCGTTTTTTTATCCATCCAGGGGTTGACTATCAAGGTATTATCCGTGCAGTTGTTGCTTTAATACGTACAGGTAAAAAACGACAAGGGGGCAGTACCATCACTATGCAGGTTGCTAGAAATTTCTTTCTAAGTAATAAAAAAACCTATTTACGTAAACTGAATGAAATTTTTCTTGCTATAAAAATAGAACAAATGCTGAGTAAAAAAGATATTTTACAACTTTATCTGAATAAAATTTATTTAGGGCATCGCTCCTACGGAGTTGCCGCTGCAGCACAAGTATATTATGGTAAAACACTGGATGCACTGCGTTTAGATCAATTTGCCATGCTGGCAGGTTTACCTAAAGCCCCGTCAAAATATAATCCGGTTACCAATAAAAAACGAGCAACCATTCGTAGAAACTATGTTTTAGGGCGTATGTATCATTTACACCTTATTACTAAAGCAGACTATGACAGTGCTATTAACATGCCTGATGATGCGAGTATACATATTCGACAAGCAGAGGTACAAGCACCGTATATTGCCGAAATGGTACGCCAAGATATTATCCAACGTTATGGAGAAAGCGCATTAAATAAAGGCTATAAAGTTTATACCAGTATACGTCCTGCACTACAAGCTGCTGCTCAAAAAGCACTCAGAGATGCTCTTGTTGCGTATGATAAACGCCACGGATATCGCCATGATGATATAACACATATTCCTGCCCCCTTTGAAGAGCAAAATGTCTCTCAATATTTACATCAATATCCTCAAGTTGCTCATTTACTACCTGCTATGGTCTTAGAGGTAACAGAAAAGCAGATGACTATTTTACCTAAAGGTCAAGATAAAGCTGTTATCGTATGGGAAAATATGCAATGGGCTTATGCTTATATCACAGATTTTCGTCATGGTAGAAAACCTAAAAAAGCCACTGATATTGCACAAAAAGGGGATATTATTTATGTTTCCTTAAATGACAAAAATCAATATGTACTCAGTCAAATACCTAAAGTAGCTGGTCAACTGATCTCTTTATCTCCAGATAATGGTGCTATCCTTGCATTAGTGGGCGGTTTTGATTTTCAACAAAGTAAATTTAATCGTACTATACAAGCACAACGCCAGCCTGGTTCAAATTTTAAACCCTTTATTTATTCTGCTGCACTCAATAAGGGATATACTCCTGCCAGTATCATCAATGATGCGCCTATCGTCTTTAAGGATCAGTATTTAGAAGGCTCATGGCGACCTCAAAACTATAGCCAGAAATTTTTTGGCCCTACTCGCCTTCGATTTGCCTTAACGAAATCACGGAACCTGGTGTCTATCCGTATATTGCGTGATATAGGTATTAATTACACCTTAGATTATGCAAAAAAGTTCGGTTTTAATACTGAAATGATGCCCAAAAATTTATCTTTAGCATTAGGTAGTGGCGTGGTCACACCTATTGAACTGGTTACAGGTTATGCTACTTTTGCCAATAGCGGTTATAAAATTACCCCTCATTTTATAGAACGTATCACTGATGCAGAAGGAACGACGCTTTATCAGGCTGATCCGGATACAGTCTGTCAAAACCATACAGCATGTCAAACAACAGCAAAGCGTATTATCACTGCCAGTAATGCCTACTTAATGACCTCTATCTTACAAGATGTTATTCAGTATGGAACTGGGCGCAAAGCAAAAGTTTTAAAGCGTTATGATATTGCCGGTAAAACAGGTACGACTAATGATCAAAAAGACGCATGGTTTTCTGGCTATAATCAAGATGTTGTTACCAGTTGTTGGGTAGGTTTTGACACGCCACGACCATTAGGACGCTATGAAACCGGAGGCAAAGCTGCATTACCTATGTGGATAGATTTTATGCGCATAGCTCTAAAAAATAGTAAACAGCGTCCTTATCCACAACCAGATAACATCATTACTGTTAAAATAGATAAATCTACCGGTCTACTAGCGCATCCTCAAGCAAAAAATACCTTATTGGAATACTTTGAAGTAGGTACTGCACCAAAAAAATATACGCTTTCACCAACATTACAAAATACCGATAGCAATAAAACGACATCTTCGTCCTCGACAGAAGATATTTTCTAATAATTGATAAATTGTCAATAAGGTACTGTCGTTATTGATTACCATCTCCACACCAATATTGTTTATTATTCTTCGCATCAAATAAGGCTTTTTGTTTTACTTCTTCACTTACTTTCTCTTTTTCACCAGTTTCCTTGTTCTCCATCACTAAATATGCTGCTTTTTTATATTCTTCCAAACGTTTTGTCCATTCCTCACATTTTTCAAAATTTCTTACATTGCCCTTTGTGGTAATATCCCCATCATTTTCACTTTTTTCCGCTGAATTTGATTTTTTAGTTTTCCCTATATAAACTTTCATTTCTGTTGCATTAGGGGTAATAGCTTGCTGCCCATAATGCACTTTCCCCTGCTCATCTACCCATTTATACACATTTACAGCCATACTTTGGGTACTATAACAAGACAACAACAAGCTAATAACTAAATATATACGTTGTTTCATATAATCATTTTCTCCATGATACTTTTTAAAGTCTAATCACTAGACTTTAGTTTACATCGAACTGAACAAAATTCAATGTACGTATTTAAGTAATGCGATATAACCAAATAAACAAACAACTAAATATGCACTCACTATCCATCCTTGTAAGTAGCTTAATTGCCAATAGCGAAATAAAGTATGCATAGTATGAATAAAATGATAATAAGGAAGGGTTATCTTTTCTTGAAAATACCATGGTAAAAAAGAATAAAAATTTTTAAATAAAGGTTCCCATTGTTTCGGGTAATGAATATGAAACTTTTTTAGCGTTTCTGTTTCTTTTACTAATACACGCCATAAATTGCCCTGTTGTTTTAATTTTTCTATATCTTTACCTATAGTACAAACCAATAATGAGCCATTACGCTTTGGTAGTTGGTAATGTTGTACTTCATGTATTAAACGGTTACGATTAATAGTGTTATCAGCCGCATATTGTGCTGAAATATCGGGTTGGTAACTACTAAAAATAGTCAATGTAGTGATATGTTCAAGTTGTTTTATATCCTTGTATAACACTTTCCAGCCAGGCGTATTACTGCTGCTACGAAATAAATGATTTACACATTCTACCACTTTATCTTGTTGTTCTAAATACGCTAATATAACACTACGAAAAAACACTTCCTCTTGAGCGTGAGTTGCTTGTAATAATAAGGTATTACGAATAGTACGGCGTTGTATATCTTTACGTTGACTAGGTAAATTATCAATTAATAGGTAAGCAATGCCTTCAATACGTAGTAATAATAAACAACTTTCAGTTGGATGTATCAATGTATTATGTTTGGCTAATACCTGAACAGGTGCTTGATACCGCTGTAAACAATTATCTGTAATTTGATACCAGGAATAATCCTGATTAGCTTCAGAACCTGCACTTTTAGCGTAATATTGCATAATTATTGATTAGAATGATGAATGCCATGCCATAGATTATAGCACAGCATTCTTTAGCAAGTAGACGTAAATCCTAATATAAGAAATTAACTTCTACCCGACGGTTTTTAGCTCGTCCAGTTTCGGTACGATTACTAGCAAGGGGTTCACTGAAACCTTTCCCTTCAACAGTAATAATTTGTGGATTTAATCCTTTATTTACCAAATAGCGTTTGACTGCTTTAGCACGTTGTAAAGACAGTTTATTATTATATTTTGCACTGCCCACATTATCAGTATGTCCTACTAAACGGATACGTTTAATCGCAGTATTTTCTTTAATATAAGGAATGATACTATCCACTTTTGCAGAAAAATCAGATTTTAGTGTGGCTTTATTAAAATCAAAAAATGCATTATCTATATTGAGATGTAACACATTTTTACATTCTTTATCCCATGTAAATGAGCTATCGACTAATTGACAACGGCTACACCCTTGGGCATTGACTATTTGACCTTTTAATGTATCTGGACATTGATCTTGTGCATCGAGTACACCATCTTGATCCTGATCATTTTCTATTGTACAGCCATGCTCATTAACCATTACCCCCTTTGGTGTATCCGGGCATTGATCCTTACTATCTTTAACACCATCCCCATCACTATCAAGTTCACAGCCTTGTGCATCAACTTGCACTCCCTTAGGGGTATCAGGGCATTTATCTTTATCATCATACACCCCATCTCCATCCGTATCTGTTTTACAAATCTCTTTGCTTGCTTGATCCTGTTCAGTTAAGCATTCACATTCTTTAATGGCTTTGTCTTTTGTCCAAAAATCTCCTCGCCAACATTCACCAAAAGAATTTTTGTAAATTTTACCGCTACTATTTCTAACATAATCACCTGCGTATGCAGTATTTATTAATAGACTTAGTAAGAGTAAAACAAAGATATAACGTTTATTCATTTTATTAACCTCGAATAGGATGAAAGAATATAAGTAAAAATATTAATTAATTAAATGTCGTCCTTGAATGACTTCAAACCCGTCCGTATTTACCTTACGTAACGCAGCAAGAGATTGTAATGCTTCCTGGAATGCCACATCTCGTTTTAATAAACGATCAACCCAGCGAGTTAAGGCATGTTTATCTTCCAAGTATTTTTTTATTACAAAACTAAGAGTATAACAAAGAGGTTGCTCTACATTTCTAGGTTTATATGGTGCTGCCACTTCATCTTTACGAAAATAAAAACAAGGATGTGCATTTTCTGATTCAATACGACTAAAACGTACATTACCTAATGTTTGTACGGGAGTGCTTGCAACTACTAACGATTCGTAAGCAGATAACATTTGCAGTAAACTACTATAAGATTTTTTAATAGATTTGAGTAATAAGCGAGCATCCTTATCTGTTTTAACATAACTTTCACATTTAATAGGAACTAGCAATATAAGTTTTTTATCATTAATATCAAGGGCATTTTTGAGAAATTCTCTAATTTGCATAGGGGTATTGATTTGGTCATGGAAACGACCATTCTCTTCCATTAATGCTGCACTATCTATAGCGAGTGCGATAACATCACTTTTTTTAATATAATCTAATACTTCTTGTTTTTCTTGAGAGCTAGAAGAGGGTAAAAACCAGCCACCAGGATAATCATGGAAAGAAAGCTGGATAGGTGTTTTCCGTTTCTTACGAGGATTTTGATGTTTTTTATCTAGCCCAAAATCAAATTGCGTTGGAGAAGCACTACCATCAATACCGACTGTTAATTCAAAAATATTATCGGCACTTTTTAGTTTGCCTAAACTTTCTTGTAATAAAGAAATTTGATCAATTTCACGAATATAGAGTTGTAAATTCATATCGTGGGAAACTTGTTCAAATTGTTCATACATTGATGCAAGCAAGCTAGTTTTACCTACACCTCTTGCTCCAAGCATAGTAATGATAATATCCATAATAATTGATAACTCTATTTAATGACTAATATTTTGCTGTAAGGATTGATTAATATTATCTGCTGTCTGGATCAGCGTATACCATTGAAAATCAACAGGCCAAATAGTTTTACGTTGTTCCCAAATAAAAAAACGCCACTGGGTACGAATATCCTCACTACGCAATACCCTATCAACAAATTCTTCTATTACCACAAATCCTGCCATACTTGGCTCCCATAACAAGGCTTTAATTTCTTTATCAATCTTGAATAAAGCCTCTTTATACGCAACATCTAACGCTGCAAGCATGTGTTGTTCAGATGGAGAAGCCGGAAGGCGAATTTGTGTGGTATTTGGTACCATATCATCCAAATGCTCCCGAATACGATGTTGAATTAAGCCCCGATATGATAAATGAAAGGAGTTAAGAGCAAAAAAACCTTCATATAAGGCAAATAAACTGGCATCTTCTTTTATCATTTCACACAGTTTATCCAAATAAATGCTTCCGGTAGAAGCATCTATCTGTAGACCTAATTTTTTTAACCGATCGACCACTAATTGTTTAAAATGCTCAATAGATTGTTCTAGCCCTTTATCTAAATCTTGTAAATAGAATATAATTTTATTACGTAGTTCATGCAGTAATTCATAATACGCATTGGGTACGCCGCCATATAAATTAACATATTCTTTAGCCGTTTCCAATGAGGGTATACAGTCTCCTTGCTTCGCTTTTTGCATAATCTGATCTAAACTTTCTTGCAGGAAAATATCTTCTTTTTTACGTTTTTCATGTAACTCCTTGAGCATAATAGAGAGTTCATTTGTCAAAGCACGCCAAAAACTATTAAATAAAGCAGTAAATACCCGCTCTTCATCCACTTTTCCAGTATGCTCTTTAAATAAAGATTGAGCATGAGTAAGAAAAGTATCTACATCAGTTTGGCAAAACTGTTGTAACGTATGGCAACGTGATTGCATATAATCTTGATCCAAATCAGCAATATGTTGTCCCATATAATCTAAAACGGGAAGTAATACTTTATTCACACTGTCTTCGGTATCACTGCAATTTGCAATTAATGCTTGTACCACATTAATATGGTGAGTTTGATAGGTACTGGCAAGATCAAAACAATTTTTGGCATTACTGCCATCGGCCAAACTATTTAATATTAAAAAAGACCACTTTTCCATAGCAATTTCTTGTAGTGCTTGATGCGCTGTATCATATAAAGCAACATCTACATCTGACCAATGATCGCCCATTGCTTTAGGCATTTTTACAAATAGTACTAAATCTACTTCTTTTCCCAAGGCATGAATTAACCGAGGAGCATCTCCAACCCCTGTATCACCTAATCCAGGCATATCAATAAAGGCAATTTGTTTGACTCTATCATTGGGATAGTTACAATAAATATTGACATTTTGTACTGCTAAATAATTATAATAAGTTTCCTCAGGATTATCGGGATGATGTTGTGCTACATATTCCAATATTTGCTCATGTGTGATTTTTAACATCCCGTTATGTAGCAAGTGATGACGATATTTATCTGCATACTGCTGATATTTTTTCAGATGTTCAAGTTTTGCACCTGCTTCCGCACTCATGCCACTTGGATGGGGTAAGGGGGTATGTAAAAATTGTTGAAAATTAGCCGGTACAGTACCTAAAGGCAATACCTCATAATAGGGTGCTATAACTTCTTTTATTAAACTTTCTTCAGTATGAAAAGTGATTTCTGCACCTGCATTATCAAAATCACTGTGATAAATAGTGCTACGTACACCGGTACAATGTTGACGATCACTATCAGGTATCGCTTGTGAGGATAATCCAGTAAGGCTTTGCAATAACCGGCTTTTGCCCTGCCTGGCACGTCCTACAATACCAATATTAAGTGTTTTACGGGTAAAACGTCCTTTACTTTGCGCCCAATCCCTTGCAAGAGTGCTAATTTGCTCTAATAAAGGAACTACCGTAAAAGTAGTATCAGATGATATAGGTGAATTTGGTGCATTTTTTAGTTCCAGATAAAATTGCTCTAAAGAATTGAGTGTGGAGGAAAGATCATTTAATTTTTGATAAACCTGGTTAATGTGTTCGGTTAAGGGTTCACGTTTATAGATAATATGTTCTATGCTCATTATTTCTCCAAATAACGTATTTTATCAGGTTTCAAGCAAGTAGCTTATTCTAGCAAAAAAACCGCTACATTCCTTATTAATTATTTTATTGACAGTGATTTTAGATGTGAGAAAGTATCGTAACAGTGATACGATATAGCATTATTATTGCAATATGCACTAAAAAAAATTGCATATTGCATTATTTTGTAATGAAACAGAGAATAATACCATAGTGAACTACTCCCTCTAAACTGCAAGTTTTGAGTGATCTTCCTGTGACCCGTTATCGTGTCAGGCGATAACCTCTCGTACCACTGTATATAATTACTACCAATGTTTCAGCTTGCTTATCGCACATTGGACATAGATTTAGCTCATACAAAAAGTGTATCACATGATGATTACCCTGTGGATTAGGCGATGCACTATCCATCTCCACCCAAGCGGTAAACGCTATGAGTGGAGAATTTCGTGCGGTTTGTTAAAGTCCCCTATAAATAATTATCATCATTTTGGTATGGCTGTTGCTTTTAAACCATTAAATAATAAAAATTTTGTCTAGGTATACATACAGCTAGTTGATAATAGGGGATACTTTATGATAATAAAAAAAATATTAAGAACACTTACATCTACCTTACTTATTCTTATATTACCCATGTTTATGGCCGTTATTGTATTAGATGCCATTCACCAGGATGTTATTATTTATCCTATAGAACAAGCTATTATTGCTGTTGCAGGTATTTCCATTAGTATGTTATGTCTATGGCTTATCGACTGATCCTGGTTTGAGCGACAAAAATACTCTTAACTATTAAGGTGATTGGTTTATGGATAAACAACTGCTTATTCACCCAGAGAAATTTCTCACTGTATTATCCCATGAAGAAATAAATATATTATGCAATAATCGACATTCTGAATTATATGAAATGTTTCGACGATGTGCGTTAGCCGTATTAAATAGCGGAATTGAAATTGATGATAGTCAATTTTTATTAAAGCAGTTTCATAATTTCCAAATCAATATACTACAACAAGATCGAGGTATTAAATTAGAAATTTTAAATGCGCCAGATCATGCTTTTGTTGATGGTCAAATTATTAAAGGTATCCAAGAGCTTATTTTTTCTGTATTACGTGATGTTATTTATGTCAATGATAAACTAAATCGGGATACAGGACATTTTGATCTCAGCTCCTCAATGGGTATTACTGATACCGTCTTTCGTATATTACGCAATGCCCAAATATTATTACCTCACAGGAAACCAGATTTAGTTGTTTGTTGGGGTGGGCATGCTATTGGTCGAGAAGAATACTTATATAGTAAAAAAGTAGGATATGCTTTAGGTTTAAGAAATTTAAATATTTGTACTGGATGTGGCCCTGGAGCAATGAAAGGTCCTATGAAAGGAGCTACCATTGGCCACGCAAAACAGCGAGTACATGATGGGCGTTATATAGGCATTACTGAACCAGGTATTATTACAGCCGAATCACCTAATCCCATCGTCAATGAACTGGTTATTATGCCAGATATAGAAAAACGCTTGGAAGCCTTTATTCGTATAGCACATGCTATTATTATTTTTCCCGGTGGGGTAGGCACAACAGAAGAAATTTTATATTTATTAGGTATATTATTGCATCCAAAAAATAAAAACCTCCCTTTTCCATTGATTTTAACTGGCCCTAAAAGCAGTGAATCTTACTTTTTAAAATTACATCATTTTATTGAGCAAATATTAGGATTTGAAGCGCAACAACGCTATAAAATTATTATTAATGATCCAGAAAGTGTAGCAAAAGAAGTGCTTCAGGGTATGGAAGATGTAAAAAAGTATCGCTTATTAAAAAAAGACGCTTTTTATTTTAACTGGCAGATATATATTGAAGAAGATTTTCAAAAGCCCTTTATCCCTCACCATGAAAATATGGCACAATTGGTATTGAGTAAAAATTTACCAGCTCATGAGTTAGCCAGTAACCTGCGTAAAGCCTTTTCGGGTATTGTAGCGGGAAACGTAAAAGAGCAATATATTCAGTTAATCCAAGAACTTGGACCTTATGAAATTCAAGGAGATAAACGTATTATGCGCCCTGTGAATGAATTATTGAAATTTTTTGTCAAACAAAAAAGAATGAAGCTACCGGGGAATACATATCATCCATGTTATCAAATAAAAAAGGGTGCATAAGCACCCTTCTTATTTTTATCGCTTTTTTTCAAGTGATTATTTGCTATTAGTAGTAAATTCGGGATAAGCCTCCATACCACATTCAGATAAATCTACTCCCTCAAATTCTTCTTCTTCCGAAACACGAATACCAATAATCATTTTAAT
>JALWRI010000032.1 GCA_026994225.1 Gammaproteobacteria bacterium
AAGTATGATATCTTCATCTTCAACAGTAAATTGATAACCGCTAGGTTCAACTATTACATTATGAGCCATTTATTAATTCCTTAGATTTTTGTGGCATATTTTAAAGTGATTATAGCTAAAGGGCATCTCTATTCGTCTATGAATCAATAAATCGAGTCTAAATTTTTCAATAGTTATACCGTTAAATACCTAAAATAACTTTACTTTACAATTACTTATAAATTTTTATAAAGTTTTTTGAAATTAATTTGTTTGACTTGAAGTTAGTAGAAATGCCCTAAATCTCATAGGGCATTATACTACCCTGAATCAATAGCTTATTCACTGTGCCGTAGTGAAGTCACGGATTCAGGTAGAAGATTAAACATGCCTAAATGAGATGTCTCGTCTATAATCATATTCGTTATAAATGACTTTGTTTGTATAAACATGAAATTTGTTTACTTCTTTCCGGCATTTGCATATCTCTTGCTATTTATTTATGTGTTGCACCTTCTTGGTGTGTTTCCGTATTGTATTGATTTACCTATTTTTGGAGGAGTTATTGAAAACTTTGGGCAGCCTAATCAAGTTATACGCGGTAATCCCATTGAAATGAATGGTACAGAGTGGTTTCCTACTTGGGGAGTGGTGCTGATCTTGGTAGCTCTTATTTTACTATTTTGGGAGCTGCATAAGTCTACAATGACGACTGGCTCTGTTACATCTGATCATGCACTATCAACGGTTGTTTTTATTCTTTATTTTGGTCTATTTTTATCTCAAAAGTGGGCAGGTAATAGTTTCTTTTTAACCATCACTCTTATGGCTCTTTTGGATGTTATTGCAGGTTTCACCATATCAATAACAGCGGCCAGAAGAGATTTCTCAGCGGGCTAATAGGAATATAACTTATGTCAAAATGGGTAGAATGGGTACCATTGTTTGTTTTTCCGCTTTTATTCTTTTATGTGTCGGGCGAATCTCCTGATTGGTTTCCAGCGAGTATCGGGGATAAACTTCGGGTGCTTACCAGTTATAATACGCCTATATTGGTAGATGGCATTACACTTCCCTCTAAACAAGTATGGCGTCCAACTATGGGGCAGCTATTAATTCTTATAAGTGTGCTGATTCTTTATGTCGAGCTGCTTAAATCAACACAAACAAGCCAAGTCTCTATCATTGATCATACCTTATCTACGTTTGTTGCTATTGGTTACTTTGGTTTTTTTCTAAGTAAGCATTGGGCCGCTAATGATATTTTCCTTATTATTATGTCAATGTCATTTCTTGACGTCATCGCAGGCTTTACGATTACAATAACAACAGCAAGGCGAGATTTCTCATTGGGTGGCTTGTTTGGAGGTGATTGAATTTGACACGACTCTTAGTTCTTAGTGTTTAAAATTGAATATAAGCAATGTCTAATATAAATTTGATACATTTTGCAGCAAAGAGTAGAATCCCCTGATAAATCAATAAACAAGCTGGGAGGCTTAGATAGCTCCCATAGATTAGGGGATAAAAATGACGCACCAAATTAAGCTTTCATTGGTACTTTTGACATTTGTCAGTGTATCAACACTACACGCACAGCAGCCAACTGTTTGGCCATCTCAAATGGCACAACCTACTGCAAATACTATGTGGCCAACGCAAGTGGCTCAACCGGCTACAACAACGGTTTCACCTACTGCGTGGGACTCGTCAAACCCAAATACGCCCTATTACTATTATCCAAAAACAACCAATACAAATGGTGATGTAAAGCAGGCGAACCAAGTAACCACAGAAGCACCGTATAGCGATAAGTGGGAGTATTATTGCTACCCGACTTACACATATCCTGTACAAAGACAAAATAACTGGAATTATGCAAATTCTGCCTATCGAAATACATACCCTGTCCAAGCTCCTGTCCCACCAC
>JALWRI010000033.1 GCA_026994225.1 Gammaproteobacteria bacterium
CCATTGAGCATATGAAACAACATGCCTGCAAATAAGCCTTCCAGTAAACCATTAGTCAGCATAATAGTTTCATGCTACAACCATGAGAAATATATTACTGAATGTATAGAAAGTATTATTCATCAAACCTATAACAATATAGAACTGATTGTTATAGATGATGGTTCTATCGATAACAGTCCTGAAATACTCGATGATTTAAGCCAACGATATCAGTTTTATTATGAACATCAGGACAATATGGGACTGACTCGCACTCTCAATAAAGCCCTGGAAAGGGCAAAAGGCAAATATATCGCACCTTTAGGCTCAGACGACATTATTATGCTGGATAAAACTGAAAAGCAGGTAGACTTTCTTGAGCAGAGAAATGATATTGCAGTACTGGGCGGTAATATTCTGGTAATAGATGAGCAGGGGAATATTAAACCTAAACAAAAATTTGCGGCTTATCATGAGGAAGATTTTAACAGTATATTTCTTAACCCAAAAAAAATACCTGCTGCCCCTAGTGTTATGATTAGGGCCGATGTTTTACGTTCTGTCAATGGTTACAGTACTGAAAGTAATCTTGAAGATATTGATTTATGGCTAAAAATCACTCATGCCGGTTTTAAAATAGCCATACTTAACGATATTCTTTGCTATTATAGAGAACACACCAGTAATTCATATAAAGACTATCATTTTATGACAGAGAGTCTGTTGCAGATTTATTCCAGGTATGAAAATGAACCTGAATACCTGCAGGTTAAAAATCAGATTTTATTAAGAATGTTTCTGAAAGTATCCAAAAAAGACCGGCAATATGCCTGGGAAATAATGAAACAGATCTCACCACGTTTTTATAAGCTCAAGTTTTTTCGATCTTTTTTTCATATGTTGCTCCCTAAACCATCATCAAAGTAAAAATAGTATGATAAGCAAAACTGAGCACATCATTAAATCTTATATTTTACCCCTTGGATTTTTCTTCTTTTTAAGCGGAATCCTTTTTTTGTCCAGTTTTAGTGCTTATCACACACAAATATATATTTTTCTGATTGTACCCACTTTATTACTCCTGCTTATAAGGCCTGGAGACTATGCTCCACTATTATCCTCTCCGGCATTTCTTATTCTGCTTTTATTATTAACCTATACTGGAATGAGTTTATTCTGGAATCCACCAGAAGCAAATGATTTGAAATATTTAAATTTATTATTAATTATATTATTGTTTGTTATATCCATAATAACTTTAGCAAAAGATAACACCAATAAATTAATATTGCTTCTACTGTTATCCGCTGTTATTTACTCAGTGTCAGCTTATTACAGCATTTTTCAGGATTATGTCATTAACCATAAGCCTCTTAGTGTACGCATTATAGGACAGGGTAATCTGTCCAACCCGCTATTGTCTTCTCATATCTATGGCATATTTAGCACCTTTGTTATTGCTTATTTTTTTACCCAGGCAAGAAATCTTAAAAAAGATCTGTTTTTATTGTTTATTCTTACCGGACTAATTCTATTTACATTACTGACTGGCTCACGAACACCTCTGGTTGGACTGACAGCTGTATTAATTTTTCTAATGTGGGAACATAAAAACAAATGGATCATTTACCTGTTTACTTTTTTTCTGGTTTTCATTGCTATTTATCAGTTCTTTAATTTTGAAAGTATTACTAGGAGAGGCTTTTCCTATCGACCAGAAATATGGTCTATTACTTTGAAATATATTCTGGTAAAACCAATATTAGGTTATGGCATTGGAAGCTCCGTCGATATTTTTGTCCATTCGTTAAATAAGCACTTTAGTGATACTCACAATATACATCTGGGGCTTACTTACAAACTAGGTATCACAGGCCTGTTAATATGGCTTAGCTTGCTATACTTTTTAATTAAAA
>JALWRI010000034.1 GCA_026994225.1 Gammaproteobacteria bacterium
CTTGCCAGCACATATGTAATTGGCAACCCAGATGAAAAACTTTATGGATTGCACCCAGATTATACACCGAGCCGTCCAAGAGATATGATTCATAAAAATGTTGTAATTAGCATTGAAACAAAACACTCTACACAAGAAAAAAAAGAAAATATTATTAAAATAAAAGGACTGAATCAATTTAACAAATGGGTTATTGATGTAAGAAGAAATTTTCGATTTAGTGAAAACCTTGATGCACGCACAATGGGGGTTTGTCTAGATGGCTGTTGCCAATACCCTATCGACGGAGGAATGTCTCACAATACCCTTTATTTAAAACAAGCATGCTTCATTATTAAAAATAAGTCGCCTTTTTTAAAAAGCATTATTTTACTTGATGGTGATTAAATACAAAAATTAATTTTCATCACATTTCACGAGCTCAATAGCCGCTACTTCTGTAAAAATGTCTCTATTTACTAAAGAAATCATATCTGAAAAAACAATCATAATCTGGATAGCCGCCTCAGCAGCCTCAACTATACTAGCGCTACTATTATCCAGTATTATTATCTATTTAATTTATGACTGCTGGCCTCTTACCAAATATCAGGTTTTAGATAATATATGCCTTATAAAGCTAGAACCAAATTACTTAAAATTCATACCGATTTTATTTGGTATAATTTTTGGTACTATTTTAACTTTCAAGCTTTCAGATTAATTAGAGCATTATCAAATAATACACACTTTCTCGCCAAAAACTTTTCTTAACACACCCCGTCCTGTTATTAAGGCTTGTGCTGAGGCGATACAATTAACCCGGGGCAAATTACAATATTTACTAATATACTACATCACATAATAAATTAGTTGCGCGACTTCTATTCGTGGTTGCCCTGATGTTCCTGCACAAGTTAAACGACTTGTCATCAAATGAATTTTATCTTTAATGTCTTTTCACGCTAGCACTCATTCTTTTTTTTTAATATTAACAACTATATTAGCAAGTATTATGATTTGACTCTGTTTGCTATAGTTTTTCGTTATATTCTTTTTGCCGCTAACTTATAAACTTTGTTTCGTTCTCGTTTCCCTACAGCAACGACAAGAACCGTAACTGCTTCGTTTTTAACTTCATAAACCAAACGATAACCAGCAGCTCTGAGTTTTATTTTATAACGATTAGTTGAGCCCGACAGTCTTGATGCTGGAACTTCCGGTTGCTCTAATCGATCAATAAGTTTTTTCTTAAATTGTTCCTTTATGGTTGAACCAAGTTTATTCCACTCTTTTAAGGCATCCTCTAAAAAAAGTAACTCATAACTCATCAACAGAAACCTTTATTTCTTGTTGTCCTTTTCTCGTGTCTGCCAGTTGATTCAATTCAAAATCTTCAAGCTTATCCATAAGTGCTTCGTAGGCTTCTGGTGGAACACAATAAAAAGCAGGTTTATTATGATTTAACACCACAACTGGGAACCCCTCTCCAGATTCAATTGCAGCCATCGGGTTCTTCTTAAGCTCAGTTACACTTACAGAAGAATCAGCTAAAATTTCATTACTTGACATATCGCCTCCTAAATAAACCTTAATATAGCCCTAATTTTAGGTCGTACATTAACAAAAATCAATAAAAATGACCTAAATTAAGGTCCTTTTTAAAAGAGGCAATTAGCCACAGTTATCTTACCGGAGTCTAATCACAATATTGACTAATATGCTACATCACTTAATAAATTGACGCTGGCTCCTTTATTCGTGGACGGCCTGATATTCCTGCACGAGTTTGACAACTTGTCATCTATTAAATTTATCTTCAATGTTTTCTCGCACTAACACTACGTTTTTATAATACTAACAATCTATATTAGGTAGTATTGTGATTTGATACTGTTTTTTT
>JALWRI010000035.1 GCA_026994225.1 Gammaproteobacteria bacterium
TATTTATGGGAGAAGTGGGAGTAATTTTAGGAGGATGGGTCGTAAAAGATATTTGCAATACAAACACACAAAATTTACAGCTTGTATTAAATTACTCAGGAACACTTATTGGACTCTCTTCTATAATCCTTGTAACCGCAATTTATATCTTACTAAATCACTCTATTACACAAAAACAAAAAGCTCTATATTCAACACCCCTATACTCACTGCCAGGCACAAAACAAACCAGCCTCATGGAAAGCCTAAAAAACATTGCGTCGTCAAAATACTTGCTATTATTGCTATTAACCCTAATCTCCTACAACACATGCATTATACTCGTTGAAGCTCTCTGGTATAAACATATAGAAATTTATACTAACAAAAACTATCTTGATATCGGCAAATATTTAAGCGAAGTACAAATCTACACAGGAATAGCAACGCTTACAATGACACTCGTGGCATCAATTATTTTTCAAAAAATGAGCTGGAAAATATCTGCCCTAATAACACCAGTTATTATGCTATTATTCACCATATCACTTTTTATTATCACAATAAACAATCCCAACATGCCTAATACTATATTTATCCTCATTATATTTATTGGGGGCATACAAATCATCCTTAGCAAATCCTGTAAATACTCATTTTATGACCCCTCTAAGGAAATAGCTTATATCCCTCTATCTGAAAGCCTTAAAACACAAGGAAAAAGCGCAGTTGATGTCGCTGGCTCACGCATAGGAAAATCAAGCGGCTCCGCTTTACAAATATTGCTACTAACACTTTCAGGCACATCACTCCTAAATCTACAACTATATGTATCCGCAATCATTCTATTCTTCTTGGCATTATGGTTTTTTGCTGCAATCAAACTATCATCTAAATTTAACTCAGCAATGAAAATTGCAAAGAAAAAAACTACTCAATAAGCTACACATTAAGATATCCCACACTGTACAAATTCTGAAGCAGGTGTTTTTAACACTTTCTTAACATTAAAGATTTAATCTAAGCTAAAGGGATATTTATACGGAGAAGATTGTATGGGATCAGGAGATATATTAAGAGAAATATTTAATAGAAGATACGAACGTGAAGCAGATCGTAGCTTCGATGAGTATATAGAATCCAGAAAAGGTCCCGATTTAAGCATGCCCGGATATTACGGCTACCTTAAACATAACGGATATGAATATCACGAAGCCATGATTACACCCTTAGCACTTGCAGCACAGCTCCATTGTTAAAACTTTGCTAAAAGCAGGCGCAGACCCAACTGCAAGAGCCCCTCGACTACCACTCACTACTACAGGTTTTCCACGACCTGTACCACCCTCTGCTTTAGATATAGCATTAGAAAATAATACTGAAATAACTAGATTAATTCTAGAGTACTCAAGCCTTACCACCTCTGCTTTACAAAACATAGTACAAAACGTCCGAGCTTATGAAGAGAAAAGTATTTTTTATGATAATATCACTCAATTGTTATTGGAACATGGTGCAAAACATGAATTCCCAGAAAAACCAGATCTAACAATCAAAGCATTGCGTAGCACAATTGAAGATAGTGTCTCCCCTGCAGTTAATGCAAAAATGCAACCCATACTGGAATTTGATCCAGTTAAATTCAAAAAAACAATGTGTCGACGTATGCTTGGTATAGCTAATCATAAAGTATTCGTACCAGTTAAAAAAACCGAGAAGAACTTGCTGCTGCTTCAGATAAACTCGAACGAAGCCTTAATGAATTAACAGAGCAGATAAAATCACATAAAGGCTCTATAACAGAAAAAGTAGAGAAAACTTTTGGAAACTTTTTATCAGCATTAAAATCTTTCACTGCATGTATTGTAGGAAAGGAAAGAGCACAGAAATTATTTGG
>JALWRI010000036.1 GCA_026994225.1 Gammaproteobacteria bacterium
GAGCATAAGTTTACTGAAGGTAATGGCAGCCATAACAAGGGTATGCACCCGACAATTTAAAGCGGTGCTTATTTTGCAAAAGGCGCAAAAACGCCCCACTTTAAATCGCCGGTGATACCAGGCGTTAGAAAATAAAAGAAAAAAGGTTGATAGACTTCACAACTGAAAGTAACCGAGTTTAAACAAAATAATCATGGCAACTGAACTTGAAAAGAAGCAGCGTTATTAGCATGGCATAAAAGTCAGTAAGCAAATCAGCTGAACCAATTCAGTCTGAGAAAGTTTTAGCCGGCTGATGCCGGGTAACTATATGGGTACCCATTGCAACTACATAGAACTATTTATACTACAAAACTGGGCATTTATTTTTTCTAACAAGGCAATTAAATCAGACCAAAAACCCTTAACGATTATGGCTCTTTTTATAGTATGCTACTAAACACTACAAAATTAACTAGCCTATTGGGTTTTGGCTGTTTATCGCAACGTTATGCATAAAAATAAAAAGTCAACATATGAATCTTAACTCAATGTCATGAAATGAATTTATGTTGTCATGAAAAGATAAGTAACATACTTATAAATTCTATATGATATTCACTCAATAGATAGTCTAACCTTATAAAATATATTTAGTATAATTATTGGAAACATAACTATGCTTTTTAAATCACTATTTAAGTTAACCCTATATACTGCATTAACTTTGTTGTTATACAGCTGCACAACTCTTCCATCTAATAATAATGAAATTGAAGAGGCAATAAAAAATGACATTATAGGTAAAAATCTTGATCACCTATATTCTAAGTGGGGTCCACCAACAAGAAATTCGTCACTTCCAAGCCATAAAGGAGAAATACACATTTGGAGACACGGCTATAAATGTAAGAGTATTGTGACAACTAATAATGATAGCGTTGTTACAGATTATTCTGTGACAGGTAATTGCACATTAGTAAAATAATGCATAATAAGTAGCTTAAATTAAATGAACAAATTCCTAACAATCACATAAACTCTAACCACATTTACTTACGGCCTGCTTTTTAGGCCGTAAGTAAATGTGCCAGGTTATGTAGGCGTTATGCCCTAAGGGAAAACACTGATGCCGGGTATTTCCAACTTAAACATTCAAGAATTTCAGAGGAGAATTAACCGATTTTCTGTGCAGTACGTAGACGATTGTAATTGCTGGCTGAATACACAAACTCATGCGCGCCCTCGACAAATCGGAGTTATTTTGCGCAGATGGCAGGCTTGCCGTCCAAATCGAATGAGGCGAACGCGAGCCGATAACATGCACGATGAGCCGTACCTTGAGGATCTAATAAATCGAGCTCAACAGCATATTCAACTGTTGGGAGATTTCGATGTTACAGAAACTACATCATTTACTGAGCAGGCTTGCAGAGCACTAACTAGTCTATGGGATATTTTTCAACATCTTTCATATCACGGCAGGGCAAGAGGTGGGCTTGCAGGAATCGTGGGTATATCAAAGTCCGTTCTTTTATTAACAGATGGCCGGGTGGGGCCAGCATTTGACTCAGAGGTGCGTAGACAATTAGAAATAGGTTACATATTAAGTGCTAATGAATGGATCAACGCACTTTGTACCGTATCACAAGATATTCAGGAATTTGAGGCGAATAACCAAACCACACTTCAGCAAGCTGTTCCGGATATGTATGCTGATCTGAATAGTGGTCGTATTTATGATATGGCGCTAGGTCCAGGTGAATAAATGGCATAACAAACTCATCCAGAGGACTTTCAAAAGCGTCGCGTGTTTTGCAAAAAACGCAAAACCCGCGCCCCTTTTGAAAGCCCCTGATGAGGGCGTTGGCTT
>JALWRI010000037.1 GCA_026994225.1 Gammaproteobacteria bacterium
GAATTTTAAGAAAAGTAGTTTCCAATGCGACTGAAAAGTTTGCCAAGGAAATAGAGGGCATTGTAGTGTTCCCAAAATTGGTAACAATTTAAATGACTACCATAAAATACTATGGTTTTCAGAACTATATAGGAAAGGAGTAGTACCTTTATAATACATAATTACTGGAGTTATTAGCAATGCAAAAACCTCTACTGGTACAGGGAATAATACTATTTATTGCACTTATCACATTATGGATAAATGTAGATCTATCTCTGATGTTGGGAGGATCAAGTGTGGTGATTGCAATAGCAGGAACAGGTAGCTTAGTGTATATTTATAACACCCATAATAACTTGTTAGATAAAGAAAAAACAAATATACAACAAGAAATAGATGCACATTGTATTGAAATCGAGAAAGAAAGAGTTAATGAACTAATAGCTATTTCTACTCGATCTATGCCTATATGGGAGAAACAAATTAGTGCTGCAAAAGAGTTAGCGCAAAATGAAATTGATGCCTTGATAGCAAGATTTAGTAAAATATTGGAAGATATTAATATTACTATGGAACAATCGGAACAGTTATTAAGTAATAACGATGAAGGAAGTTTAAATGAAATCTTACAAAAAAGTGAAACAGATTTATCCGCTATCTTGACATTATTGAAAGCAACATTATCAAGTAAACAGGATTTATTAAATGAAATTCATCAATTAGCAGAACACACTGAAGCATTAAAAGGAATGGCTGATGAAGTTAGTAATATTGCCAATCAAACAAATATGTTAGCATTAAATGCAGCAATAGAAGCTGCCCGTGCTGGAGAGCAAGGAAGGGGTTTTGCAGTAGTTGCTGATGAAGTAAGAAAATTATCCCAGTTATCGGGAGAAACAGGAGAAAAAATTCATCAATCAGTAACCAGCATTGCTCAGGCAATGGATACTACGTTGAATATGGCAGAACAAGCAACGACTTTAGATGTACAACGAGAGCAAGAAATTGAAAATAATATTACACATATTTTGAATAAATTTGATGACTTAGTACGAGGCTTACATTCTTCAGATAAATTGTTTAAAGAAAAGCATAGAGATATTCAATATGAATTAACTGATATTTTAGTGGCATTACAATTTCAAGACAGAATGAAACAGATGATAGAGCAAGTAGAACATAGTGTCACTAAGTTGAATGAACATTTGCTCGATTATGCGGATAAATATAAACAAAACCAGCATATAGAACCTATTGATGTAGATAAATGGTTAGCGGATATGCAACTTGATTATACCATGATAGAACAACATCAAAATCATGATAAAGCGACAACGGGTGTTACCAGTATCACAGAAGATGATACAAAAAATGATGAAGATACAGTGACCTTTTTTTGAAAAATGATAGGAGTAAACAACTAGGATGAAGAAATTAATATTAATTGTAGATGATTCTCCATCTATTAGGCAAGTAGTTGGTATTGCCTTAAAAGGAGCTGGTTACGATGTCATAGATGCAGTAGATGGTAAGGATGCATTATCTAAAATGACAGGACAAAAAATACATTTGATTATTTCGGATGTGAATATGCCTAATATGGATGGTATTACCTTTGTTAAAGAAGTAAAAAAATTACCTCGTTACAAGTTTACGCCTATTATTATGTTAACCACTGAATCGCAAGCAGATAAAAAGAAGCAGGCTCAAGAAGCGGGAGCAAAAGCATGGATAGTAAAACCGTTTCAACCACCTCAAATGCTTGCTGCAGTGTCTAAGTTGATCTTACCATAAAATATTTTATATAAGAGAGGGGAAAATGGATTTCGAAATCAGTCATCGTAGTCAAAAAGGGGTGTGTCATATTCGTATCAGTGGGGAGATGAGCATTTATACCGCATTGGAATTAAAAAATAAATTATTAGATATTTTTTACCATATTACAGAAGTACATAGTATTGAAATCAACTTATCCGAGGTGGATGAAATAGATACTGCGGGATTTCAAATTTTAGTATTAATGAAAAATGAAACAGCACGTAGACATATAGCACTACATTTAGTAGCGCATAGTAATGCAGTATTAGAGATATTTTCTTTATTTAATGTAGAAAACTTTTTTGGTGATCCGTTAGTATTGCCTGAAACTGCATAATGAGGATGAATTGAGCAGTATTTTAGGGAGTGGTATTTTAGGAGAAGTGTCATGCAAGAAGATGGATGGATAGATGAATCACGGCAAACCTTCATTACAGAAAGCCAGGATTTATTAGTAGAGATGGAAAATGCGCTCTCTGTGATGTCTGAAGGAGAAGATGATGAGGAATTACTTAATGCAGTATTTAGAGCGGCACATACTATAAAAGGCTCATCAGGATTATTTGGTTTTGATCATATTGTTAATTTTACGCATCAATTAGAAACATTTTTAGATAAAATGCGTAATAAGGAAATTACTGTCACACCACATTTGGTGCAGTTATTATTATCTTGTCGTGATCATCTTGAGGCATTAGTAGAAGAAGTAGCAGAAGGTGTAACAAAAACAACCCTGGAAGATGCGGGTAATACGTTATTAGAGGGGTTAGCCTTATTTGATCCAGAAACAAAAAAGCAGGCGGATAATGACGATAACGATAAGGGAAAATTACTGAATGAAAGGGTGGAAAATTCTGCCTCCGTAACACGTAGTGATTCCCAAGTAGAAACAGATGATTGGCTTATTTATTTAAAATTTTCAGAAAATGTACTACGTAATGGGATGGATCCATTATCTTTTTTGCGTTATTTACAAACTATTGGAACATTGGTAAATGTTACCACTATATTGCATAATATTCCGGATGCTGAACATATTGATGTTGAATCGTGCTATCTTAGTTTTCAAATTTCCTTTCATGGTGATGTAGAAAAACAGATGGTTGAAAATGCATTTGAATTTGTTGAGGATGATTGTGATGTGCATATTATTGCACCACACAGTAAATTAAAACATTATGTAGCGTTGATTGATAATTTATCAGAAGATAAAGAATTACGTTTAGGCGAAATTTTATTAGAAGTGGGATTATTGACAGAAAAAGAATTACAACATGCTTTAATATTACAAGAACGTAGTAAGCAAGAACACTTGGATACAAAAGATGAAGAAGAGCATGGATCGGTGTTACCGATTGGCGAAATATTAATTGAAGAACGGATAGTACCAGAAGAAACCGTTAATAGTGCATTAAAAAAACAGCAAATATTAAAAGAAAAAAAAGTGCAGGAAAATCGATCTATTCGTATTGATGCGGGGCGTTTAGATGATCTGATAAATTTAGTGGGTGAATTAGTGATAGCCGGTGCAGGCAGTAGTATGTTAGCACAACAAATTAATAATGAGGCACTGATTGAATCCACATCAGTAGTGTCTCGATTAATTGAAGAAATTCGGGATACGGCATTACATTTACGTATGGTACCTATTGGAGAGACATTTCGGCGTTTTCATAGAGTAGTGCGTGAGGTAACGCAAAATATGGATAAATCGGTAGAATTATTGATTGAAGGGGCAGATACTGAATTAGATAAAACCGTGGCAGAAAAAATTGTTGATCCACTCACACATATGATTCGTAATAGTCTGGATCATGGTATTGAAGAAACTCCAGCAAGAAAAAAAGCAGAGAAAAGGGAAACAGGACAAATTATATTAAATGCTTTTTATGATTCGGGCAGTATTATTATTGAAGTAAGCGATGATGGTCGGGGTGTGGATAAAGAAAAAGTATTAGCAAAAGCAATCCAAAATGGTTTAGTTAATTCTGGGCAAGATTTAACAGATAAGGAAATTTTACGTTTAATCTTAGAGCCTGGTTTAAGTACTGCTGCTAAAGTTAGTGATTTATCAGGGCGAGGGGTAGGCATGGATGTCGTAAAACGTAATTTGGAAAGTTTGCGAGGGAGTGTAGAAATAGAAAGTACGTTAGGTGAAGGAACGTGTATACGAATGCGATTACCTTTAACTTTATCCATTATTGATGGATTTTTATTAGGAGTGGGGAATGCTACCTATGTAGTTCCCCTGGATTCAGTGGTAGAATGTATTGAATACACCGATACATCTGTAGATAGAAGCAATGCTCATTACATTAATTTGCGGGGGGAAGTCTTACCTTTTATCTGTTTGCGAGAGTTTTTTGCAGAAGAGGGGGGTATAAGTCAACGGGAAAATATTATTGTTGTACAGGGAGGGGAACAAAAAATTGGTTTAGTCGTAGACAGGTTATTAGGTGAATTTCAAACTGTCATTAAACCTTTAAGTAGTATTTTTTCTCGATTATCAGGTATTAGTGGCTCAACCATTTTAGGGAGTGGTGAAGTAGCAATGATTTTAGATGTTGCTGCGTTAGTTGAACAAGCAGGAAAAGTGGTACAAAAGGAAAAACCCTTGTATTTGCATTAGGATTAATAGTATGAATCAATTAGTAAAAAAAAATAGTTCCACTGCTGCTATCAACGATACGGAAAGCAGCAATGAAATTAATCAGTTTCTTACTTTTGTCGTAGGAGAAGAAACTTTTGCATTAAATATTTTACCTATTAAGGAAATTATTGAATATAACAAAATTACTAAAGTGCCTATGGTTCCAGATTTTATTCGTGGAGTGATTAACTTACGTGGTAATGTAGTACCTGTGATTGATTTATCGGCACGTTTTTCTTGGAAGAAATCAGAAGTAACAAAACGAACCTGTATTATTATCGTGGAGGTGGAAAATGAAACGGAGCAATTAGATATTGGTATTGTGGTAGATGTTGTCAATGAAGTATTGGATTTACAGGATGTAGATATTGAACCACCTCCGGCATTAGGGGCTAAAATCCGGACTGATTTTATCAGTGGTATGGGAAAGGTAAATGATACATTTATTATTTTATTGGAAATTGGAAAAATACTCTCTATCGAAGAGCTATCGGTACTAGGAAGTATGAATAAAGTGTAACAGCATAAACATAAGAGCAAAGTATGGCATTATTACAATAAATTAAGGGACAATAATAAAAATGTTTAATAATATGAAAGTATCTACACTATTAATATCAGGGTTTGGGATTATTCTAATCATTATGATTACGATCTCTACGGTATCATATAATGGTTTGGAAACTTCTGTGGAAGGCTTTAAAGAATATCGTGGCATATCTAAAGATACAGTATTAGCTAGACGTATACAAGCAAATATGTTGTTAGCTCGGTTATCTGTGAAAGATTTTTTTAAAACAGGTTCAACATTGAGTGTTGAAAAATATCAACAGCGTATGGATTTAACAATGCAATTCGTCGAAAAAGAAGCAGAACAAATCCATAGTCCAGTACGGGCAAAAAAAATAAAAGCGATTACCGAATCATTAGTAAATTATGATCGTTATTTTAAAAAAATAGTGGCAATGAAAAAGCAACGGGATAATCTGGTATATCAAGGAATGGATCCTAAGGGATTAACCATGCGTAAAAGTTTGACAGACATTATGACCAGTGCATATAAAGATAATGATCCCGATGCTGCTTATTATGCCGGGCGTATTCAAGAGCATGTGTTACTAGCCCGTTTATATGCCGGAAAATTTTTACAAGATAATAATAATGTTGATGCAGAACGATTTAAAAAAGAAATAGGAGAAAAGATTGATCATTTAGAGGAAACCCTGGATAGGAGTTTACAAAACCCGGAGCGTAGACGTTTACTTAAAGTGTTTATAGAGGCTCGTAAAATATACAGGCAAAAATTTGAACAAGTCTATAATTTGATAATAGAGCGTAATAATATTATTAATAATCAATTAGATCGTATTGGACCTATTATTGCTAAGGCAGTAGAAACAGTTCAACTTTCCGCAAAAAAAGATCAAGATATTCTAGGTCAAAAAGTACAACAAGATAATGCCCGTTCATCGAATATAGTCGTCTATACCTCAATAGGCAGCATTATTATTGCAATTATTCTTGCCTGGTTGATTATTATATTGATTAAACGACCTTTAGGTGAAGAGCCTAGTGTGTTAAAAAATATTGCTGAAAATATTGCCGCAGGAAATTTGAATATTAATTTAGATATGCAAGGTAAACAAGCACAAGGGGTGTTGGCTGCAATGATAGATATGTCTGTCCGTTTACGCAATATAGTAACGGAGGTTAAAAGTTCAGCCAGTAATATTGCACAAGGTTCAGCAAATTTAAATAGTAACGTACAAATTTTGTCTAATGGTGCATCAGAACAAGCAGCGAGTGTAGAAGAAACCTCTTCAGCATTGGAAGAAATGAGTGCAAATGTTAATCAAAGTGCGGATAATGCTAAACAAACAGAAAAAATAGCAGAATCAGCAGCAGAAAAAGCAGAGGAAGGGGGAGTAGCAGTCAGTGAAACTGTACAGGCTATGAAAGATATTGCTAGTAAAATCAGTATTATCGAGGATATTGCCTATCAAACTAATTTGTTAGCATTAAATGCGGCAATAGAAGCGGCTCGGGCAGGTGAGCATGGTAAGGGTTTTGCCGTGGTCGCTGCAGAAGTGCGTAAATTAGCTGGTCGTAGTGAAGAAGCAGCAGGTGAAATCAGTAATTTGGCTAAAAATAGTGTTTCAGTTTCAGAACGAGCAGGGGCATTATTAGAAGAAATTGTCCCAAGTATTAAGAAAACGGCAGATTTAGTACAAGAAATTACTGCAAGCAGTGAAGAGCAAGCAATTGGAATTAATGAAATTAATAGTGCTATGACGCAGTTAGATACGGTAACACAACATAATGTGGCATTATCGGAAGAATTGTCTTCCACAGCAGAAGAAATGAATTCACAAGCTCAGGGATTAGCTGAAATGATGCAATATTTTACACTCAATGCAGATGCAGCAGTGACTAAAACGCATACTCCTAACAGTGCTAACAGTGCTAACAGTGCTAACAGTGCTAATGGTGGTAATACAGGCAATCAATATGCTATACAAACAGCAGCCGTTACACCGTTGACTTCCCGTAACCAAAAAGAAAGTAAAGAGATAATGTTAGAAGATTTTGAAAACTTCTAAGAAGATGACTAATCCTTGGTAAGTGCGCCATAAACCCTCTCGTCCGATTAGGGCGGGGAGTCGTCACTATGTATATACTGAGGTAAATAGTAGTTAGTATTTCACACTTATCATTGAGGATTAGGATATAAATTATGTTAAAACTTTCAGATATAAAAATGCGGCCTAAACTAATAGGTTTATTTTTAACAATTAGTTTACTCCCTTTGATTGCTGTTGTTACTATAGTTACTGACATCATGGATAAAAGTTTAGAAAAACAAGCCTTTAATCAGTTACTTGCTGTAAGGGATATTAAAAAATCACAAATTGATAATTATTTTATTAAGCGTAAGAGTGATATAGAAATATTATTACAAATGGTAAAAAATATTCGTCAGGCAGCTTTTGATAAGTTAGGTATTGTGCAGGAATTAAAAAAGAATCATCTGGAAAAATATTTTCAACAGCGACAACGTTTGTTAATGACATGGAAGCATGATCCTTTTATTCTCAAAGCATTAGAAAATATAAGTAATGCTTATTTAGACGCTGGCAAAGAGCTCAAAGCAAGCAATTATTCTTATATTGTATCGCAATATCAGCCCCGTTTAAGTGAATATAAAGAGAAAGAAGGGTTTTATGATTTGTTTTTGATTAATACACAAGGTGATGTCGTTTATAGTGTAGAAAAAGAACCCGATTTAGGTGAAAATGTATTGACAGGAAAACTTCGTAATAGTGGTTTAGGTAATGCTTTTTCTCACGCAATACAAGGAAAACAACATATTGAAGATTTTTCCCCCTATGCCCCCTCAAATGGAGAATATGCCGCATTTATAGCAGCCCCTTTAAAACAAGAGGGGAGAATAATAGGTGTCCTTGCGGTACAAATACCCACTCAGCCTATTAATGCGATTGTGCAACAACGTAAAGGAATGGGAAATTCAGGGGAATCTTATTTAGTAGGGGAATTTAATGCCAAGATAACATTTCGTAGCGATATGCTCACTATGGGGGATGGTAAATATATCATTGGAAAAGCCATACAGACTACTTATATTGATCAAGTATTTCAGCAAGATAGCGCAATAAAAGGCACTTATTTGGATAGTAAGAATAATCCGGTATTGGTTGTTGCAGAGCCTTTGGATATAGCAGGGCTGCATTGGGTTATTATAACAAAAATGGATATGGAAGAAGCCTTGGCACAAAAACGTGCAGAGGAGGAAAAAGATTTTTTTACTCAATATATGCAAAAATATGGTTATTATGATATATTCCTAATTGATTCAAAAGGTAATGTATTCTATTCGGTAACACATGAGGCAGATTATCAAAGTAATTTGGAAACCGGTTTATATAAAGATACAGGTTTGGGTCAGTTATTTCTCCAAGTTAAAAGTAGTAAAGAATATAGCATCGTGGATTTTGCACCATAT
The DNA here is from genome assembly GCA_026994225.1 of Gammaproteobacteria bacterium. Lineage (GTDB taxonomy): Bacteria > Pseudomonadota > Gammaproteobacteria > GRL18 > GRL18 > JALWRI01. Next base: position 8,472 of record JALWRI010000037.1, read on the forward strand.
GCGCCAAGTTCGGGTAAACCAGCCAGTTTTATTGCAATCCCATTATTGGATGCAGATCAGCAAGTAGAAATTATAATAGCATTACAACTACCTTTAGAGGGAATTAATGATATTATGCAAAAACGCTCTGGTATGGGGAAAACAGGAGAAACCTATTTAATTGGTCATGACAAGTTAATGCGTTCGGATTCTTTTTTAGACCCTGAGGGGCATAGTGTAGAAGCATCTTTTGCAGGGAATGTAGAAAATAATGGTGTAGATACCGAAGCAGTTAAAGCAGTTTTAGCAGGGGAAACAGCACATAAAGTGATTATTGATTATAATGGTAATCCGGTATTATCTGCTTTTACACCTATACATATTGCTAATTTTAATTGGGGTTTAATTGCTGAAATTGATGTAGCAGAGGTGTATGAACCGATTAACCATATCTATCATATCGTGTTAATAATTTTATTGGCTGTTATTATAGTTGTTATTTTATTGGCATTTACTATTGCAAACAGTATTAGTAAACCGATTACACATGTTATGCATGCTGCACAGGAACTGGCTAAGGGTAATCTTCGTTATCAAGTCCAACAAAAGGGTAAAGATGAAACCGGGCAATTATTGGCAGCTGTAGCAGAAGTATTTAAGAGTCAACGTAATGTGGTATCAGAAGTAAGAAATAGTTCCAGCTCATTGGCCAGTGCAGCACAAGAACTGAGTGCTACGGCACAAGCATTAAGTCAAGCATCAAGTGAACAAGCTGCAAGTGTGGAAGAAACCAGTGCTTCTATTGAAGAAATGAGCGCATCGGTAAATCAAAATGCAGAAAATGCCAGAATTACTGATGGCATAGCGAATAAATCGGCTGATCAGGCTCGAGAAGGGGGAGAGGCGGTTGCTCAAACCGTCAATGCTATGCAGCAAATTGCTGAAAAGATTAGTATCATTGAGGATATTGCTTATCAAACTAATTTATTAGCATTAAACGCAGCGATTGAAGCGGCTCGAGCGGGTGAACATGGCAAAGGTTTTGCTGTAGTGGCTGCAGAGGTGCGTAAATTGGCAGAACGTAGTCAAATTGCAGCACAAGAAATTGGAGGCTTGTCTGGAGATAGCGTAAAAGTTGCAGAGCGTGCAGGGGAATTATTACGAGAAACTGTACCAGAGATAGTGAAAACAGCAAATTTAGTACAGAAAATTTCTGCTGCATCAGATGAGCAAGCAAACGGTATTGGACAAATTAATTATGCAATGACGCAAATGGATCAAGTAACACAGCAAAATGCGTCAGCTTCAGAGGAGCTTGCTGCAACGGCGGAGGAAATGAGTGCGCAGGCAGAACAATTACAAATAATTATGGCATTTTTTAATTTGGGCGAAAATAATAAGAATGTGGCGATAAGCAATACTACAGATAAAGATAACGGGTTCAATATTACTAATCGACAAGGAAAAGTACATCGTAACATGGAAGAAGATAACCTTGAATCTTTCTAACTATAAAATTTCACAGTCAGCTTTTACCTATTTTCAGCAACTTATTTTTGATGTGGCTGGAATTACCATTAGTGATGCTAAAAAAGCGTTAGTGGTAAGCCGTTTGACACGCCGTTTACGTATTCATCATTTGGATAGTTTTGATCATTATGTGAGGGAATTAAAAAAAGGGTTATTGAAAACAGAACAACAACATATCATTGATCTGTTAACCACCAATGAAACGTATTTCTTTCGTGAAGAAAAACATTTTACTTATTTAGTCAATTATCTAAAAAATCGTTCTGATCATAATATGATACGAATATGGAGTGCGGCTTCTTCAACAGGAGAAGAGGCCTATTCTATTGCTATGGTATTGGTAACATATTGGCGTAGTGATTGGGAAATTATAGCCTCTGATATTAATCAAAATGTATTACATATTGCACAACAAGGACACTATTCGATGTCTGCTGCACAACGTATCCCTAAAGAGTATTTACAAAAATATTGTTTAAAAGGTATTAATAGCCAAAGTGGTACATTTTTATTACGTCCAGAAATTAAACGTAAAGTACATTTTAGGCAAATTAATTTGAATCAGGTATTACCTAATGATATAGGGATATTTGATATTATTTTTTTACGCAATACATTGATTTATTTTGATCTACCCATAAAATCAAGGATAGTAAAACAGTTAGTAGCTAAATTAAAGACGGGGGGAATTTTTATTATTGGGCATTCTGAAAGTTTAAATCACATCCAACATACCTTAACCTTACAACAAGCAACTATTTATAAAAAAAAATAGCTTTAGTGATTTGTATAGTGGGTAAAAAGATTGAATCAATTATTAGTACAGAAAAGTATGCAAAAGGAAATTATATTACATCCTGGAGAGTTATATTTTGGTAAATCGGGAGAAATAGTCAAAACATTATTAGGTTCATGTATCGCAATTACCTTATGGCATCCAAAATTACAGATAGGAGGTATGTGCCATTATGTGTTACCTGAAAAGTCCAAATTTAGCCTGCATACCAATAATAAGGTATTAGAACCTCGTTATGGCAGTGATGCGATTGCGATGTTTGTTAAAAAAATAAGACAGAAAAGAACACATATAAAGGATTATCAGGTAAAAATTTTTGGGGGAGGGAATATGTTTCCGTATCTGAGTGCGGATACCCTTTCAGTTGGCGAACGTAATATAGAAATAGCTAGAACCTTACTACTAAAATATGGTTTTTCCATTTTGGCGGAACATGTGGGAGATTTTTCTTATCGGTATGTTATATTTAATATTACAACGGGAGAAACCTTATTGCGATGGAAAAGCGTAAAAGAGCATAAATAGAGGAAATGATCATTGTCAAAAATAACTGTCTTAGTAGTTGATGATTCTGCCGTAGTACGACAAGTAATGAGCCGTCTTTTACGATCTGATCCCCTTATTGATTTATTAGGTACTGCATCAGATCCGTTATTTGCTATGCAGCGTATGGAAAAACAATGGCCAGATGTCATTATTTTAGATATTGAAATGCCCCGTATGGATGGTATTACATTTTTAAAAAAATTAATGCAAGAACACCCTACACCAGTAATTATTTGTTCTACATTGACAGAAAAAGGGGCTGAAACCACTATGGAAGCAATGTCTGCTGGGGCGGTAGATATTATTACTAAACCTAAAATGGAGTTAAAAGGATTTTTACAAGATTCTGCTCATACCTTGTTACGTGCAGTCAAGGCTGCAGCAAGGGTTAATACACAATCATTAAGACGATCGATGCAAAGGTCTGCAAAAGAAATATCCCCGAAATTAAATGCAGATGTTATTTTATCGGCAGCATCGAACAAAGCAATGGTACAAACTACGGAACGTGTCGTTGCAATAGGGACTTCAACAGGGGGGACACAGGCATTAGAAGTCGTTTTAACATCATTACCACGGGTTTCACCGGGTATTGTCATTGTTCAACATATGCCAGAAAAATTTACTGCTGCCTTTGCACAACGTTTAAACAGTATTTGTGATATTCATGTAAAGGAGGCAAAAAACAAGGATCGGGTGGTTGCCGGACAAGCGTTGATTGCACCAGGGGGGCATCATTTATTATTAAAACGTAGTGGAGCGCAATATTTTGTAGAGGTTGTTGATGGACCTTTAGTCAGTCGCCATAAACCATCGGTAGATGTATTATTTCGTTCTGTGGCAAAGGCAGCGGGGAAAAATGCATTAGGTGTGATTATGACGGGTATGGGAGATGATGGCGTAAAAGGGTTATTTGAAATGCAGCAGCTTGGTGCAACCACCATAGCACAAGATGAAGAAAGTTGTGTTGTGTATGGTATGCCTAAAGAGGCAGTGAAAGTGGGAGCAGTTAATGCAGGGAGCTTTTCTTTAAGGGATATTCCACAAAAAATAATGGAATATTACCATCTGTGAAAGTTCCCCTTAAATGCAATAGTATTTAGTTAACAGGCATAGGATTTTCTGTTACTAACTCTAATTGATCGTTATGTCGGCTAATATATACCCGATTTCGCCCATTCTCCTTTGCAGCATATAAGGCTTTATCAGCAGATTCTAATAGTTGGCTTAAATTTCGGTTAGGGTGTTCATTATTAAGAGCAATACCAATACTAAATGTAATAGGAATATTTGCAGGTTTCATTGCTTCAATATCTGTACGTATGGATTCTGTCAGTATTTTAATATCGTGATAATTCGTATTACAAATTAAAGCGGTAAATTCTTCTCCCCCAAAGCGGCTGATGATATGTCCATCTTTACATAAACGTCCACCTAAATAACGGCCGATAGATTCCAGCACTCTATCTCCATCTAAATGTCCATAGGTATCATTAACTTTTTTAAAATGGTCAATATCTAAAATGACCACAGCAACATGCTGATGATTTTGAGAATGTAAAAAATGTTCACCATTATCGAGTAAGTAACGTTTATTATTTACACCTGTGAGGCTATCAGTAATAGACATAAGGCGTAATTCTTCAGTTTGTCTTTGTAAGGCATCAAAGCTATGTTTAACCATCAGTAAGGAGCGAATACGTGCAATCAAAATTTCTTCTATTAACGGTTTTTCAATATAATCATTAGCACCGGCATGAAAAGCCTCTACCTGTTTTTCTGCACTGCTTCCAGTGATCACTAATACTGGTAATTCATGGAAGGCATAATGTAATTTAGCACGGATTTGATAGAGTAAATCTCCACCAGTTAAATAGCCTTTAAGATAGAAATCTGTAATGACTAAATCAAAGCGTTGTTCATTCGATGATTCTTTTAAAACATTAATCGCTTCTTCGGCACTTTGTACATGGTAAATATCTAAACCATGTTTTTCCATCATTTTAATACTGACCATAGCAGCAGTGGGACTGTCTTCTACAAATAAGACTCTGCCAACAAAACCTGGGTTACGCCGTACAAAGGATTTAATAAATTCAATGAGGGCTTCTGTCCCTTTGGATTTATTAAAATATTCAGTAATCCCTGCAGCAAACCCTTCTTTTTCAAGTCGATCATCCGCATCACTCGATACGACAATGATAGGTGTGTGTGAATGTTGTTTATTAGAACGTAATATCCGACACAGGGCAAGCCCATCTAAATCAGTGAGATAAAGAGAGGTTGTCACTAAATCAAAATGATTATCAGGGTCTTCAAGAATAGCTTTTGCTTCTTGCCCAGTCGCTACCGCTGTAATCTGAGCACCTTTAAACTCTTTTTTCAAGTTATCTGCAATAATTGTTCGAGCTAACAATGAAGCATCGACAACGAGAATTCGTGTACCTTCTTTTTTCATATCAAATAATATATATAGAATTATGGGATAATTGCTTTTTTCTTATCCATTTTAGCAATTTTAGTTATTTTACCCATAATTCTCTATAGAGTACAAGCAGTATCCTCATTTTAGCTCTTATTAAATTGAGATAGAGCAAAATGGGAGTGATATCTAATCCTAGATTAGGTATTGACATATTTAGCATATATTTCTTTAAGAATAGGTAAATGTAATGCGCCTGCTTCAGCTTGTTGTAAAGCACGTTGAAGACGAGCAGGTGCTGATCTCCCCATGCATTTATGTTCTAAATCTCCTTGAATGGCTGTTACCATACCATTAATAAGAAGATGCTTATCGAAGGTTTGACCTGTGAGGAAAGATTGTAATTGAATAATTTCATTCGCTACATAACGGGCAAATTCCTGATGTTGTTCCCATAATTGTGCTACATTCCCTCCAACCTTTAAACCCGCAATATTGGTCGTGAGGATGTAGACATTTTTAATAACTAATTCTAATAATAATTGTTCTTTATTATCTAAAATACGTACAGGAATAGCCAGATTATCGAGTGCATTAGCGACTAATGATGCATGTTGACCAAAAACAGGCGAGGGAATTAACACTTTATAATCTTGACCTTTTTTCTTCTCAAACCAGACTGAAATGACAGTAGGTTGATAAATAGCATGGCTTTCCCAAGAAGAAGGTAAAAGTTCGTTTTGTAATAATATCAGGTTGTTTTTCCAGGTTTTTGGGATATGGCTTAAAATATTATCTAAATCTGCTTCACCTACTGCCACTAATACAGCATAAGGATGAGGGATATATTGAGCCACCTCAGCTAAAGATTGTTTGCGGGTAACAGGAAAGAGAGGATAAGCACAACGTAATAAGCCACGACAGAATACACCTGCCATTTCACCAATACCAATAGTAACGATCATCTTATCTAACATAGTTTATCCTTCTTTTAGTGTATATTGTTAGAGGGTATTTTAGCAGTAATTATCATTCAGAGCGAAAGGCTAGTCGTTGTCCTTGTGTGGGATAATATTTTCCTTTTTGCCAGGCAAGCTGTCCCGAAACGATAGTAGTATCTATGGATGAACAAAAAGTGTAGTCTTGAAACGGCGACCAACCACATTTATAGAGGATATTCTCTTTGGTAACAGTGTGAGGGGTATTTAAATCAAGTAAGACAATATCTGCCCAATAATTTTCACGAAGATATCCGCGTTCGATAATCTTAAAACGTTCTGCAACGGCATGACTAGTTTTATTGACGATTTGTTCGAGCGATAATTGCCCTTGATGATAAAATTCTAATAAGGATAGTAAGGCATCTTGCACTAAAGGTAATCCAGAAGGCGCATGAAAATAGCTGCGTTGTTTTTCTTCCCAAGTATGAGGCGCATGATCGGTGGCAATAATATCAATAATATTATTTTTTACAGCGTGTAGCAGTGCGCTTTGATCTTGTTTAGTTTTAATAGCTGGATTGCATTTGATCAGAGCGCCTTTATGAGCATAATCATCAGCATTGAAAAACAAATGATGGACACAGGCTTCAGCGGTAATTAACTTTTCTTGCAAGGGTTGAGAGGAAAAAAGTGCCAGTTCTTTAGCTGTGGTAATATGCAGTACGTGTAAACGGGTATTATATTTTTTTGCTAGTGCAACGGCAAAGGAAGAAGAGAGATAACAGGCTGCTTCAGAGCGAATTTCAGGATGCAGTGCAAAGTCAATATTTTCTCCATATAATTTCCGATAATGGGCTTCATTTTTAACTATAGTCGGTGTGTCTTCACAATGGGTTGCAATAAGATGTGGGGTAGAGGAAAAGATATTTTCTAATACTTTAGGGTTATCTACCAGCATATTTCCTGTCGATGCGCCCATAAAAATTTTAATAGCACAACATTCATTTTCTTGTAATGCCTTAATTTCTTCCAAATTATCATTACTACTGCCCATATAAAAGGCATAATTTGCTACAGCTTTCTTTTTTGTTAACGCATATTTATCTGCAAGTGCCTGTCGAGTTAGTATAGGAGGGTGATTGTTTGGCATATCCATAAAGCTGGTAATACCTCCTGCAAGTGCTGCGGTGGACTCAGAATGAATATCTGCCTTATGGGTAAGTCCTGGTTCTCTAAAATGGACTTGATCATCAATCATACCAGGGATGGCTATTTTTCCATTGGCATCAATAATATGGTAATGCGATTTTGCAGAAATAGCGGGTGCAATATTTTCAATACGACCATTTTTTATCAATATATCCGATTCAAAACGTTTTTGTTCATTGATTAATATTGCATTAGTCAGTAATAGGTATGACATAAGATAACCTTGTTGTTATGTTTAAAAAAATATAGAATGCGATGGTTTGGTTATATCTTTATTTATAATAAGTATATCCAGAGAATATTTAGCAGGTAAAAATACTATGGAATAAATAAGATAAGCAACTTTTCTATATAAAATCTTATTTATACAGTAGTTGGTATTAGTTTTATTAGGATATAGGTTACCCTTTTATTGATATAATTAATTGATTTATTAAGTATTTTTTGTGTGTAGGGGGTAGTATTGATATTTTTAATATGGAGATGTTCAATATGTGTAACAGGTTTTCATTACAAAATAAAACAAAAAGAAAATTAACAGAAACTATTAATAGTCGTGTTGATATTGGTTTTGATAAAAAAGAAAATTGGCATCATGCACTGGCTGTTTATACAGAGCATACTCTGGAAATAAATAACCATCCTGTAATGGAAGATTGGGAAACTCCTTATATGAAGGAGTTGGCACAAATTGCTACCCAAAATGGGGGGCGCATTCTGGAAATTGGCTTTGGAATGGGCATTTCTTCTTGTTTTATACATCAACATAATATTGAAGAACACGTAATTATTGAAGCAAATGAGCATGTATACCAATATGCCTTATCCTCAAGTAAGGATTATCCTCAAAAAACAACAGTACACTTGGGGTTTTGGGAAGATGTTACCCCTCACTTCTCGGATGAAAGTTTTGATGGGATATTATTTGATACGTATCCTCTGGAAGAATTGTTAATTCATTGTAATCATTTCCCTTTTTTTAATGAAGCCTTTCGTTTGTTAAAGTCTGGAGGTATATTTACTTACTATTCAGATGAGGTAGATAGTTTTTCGTTAGAACATTTGGAATTTTTAAAAGAAGCAGGGTGGAGTGAGCCTGATGCACGTATTTGCCCTGTTACGCCCCCGCCAGAATGTAAATATTGGAAGGCTAAAACAATATTAGCACCAATATTGATTAAACAATAACCTATGTTATTAAATATGAGGCTATTTTATGGTTAAATACTGGATTTGCTCATTATTATTAGTTATTTTTTTAATAGCAAATACTACTGTTGTGGCAAGTTTTGATTTGAAAATAGTGGTAACACCAAAAAATACTTCCACCATTTTAGTAAATAACCATCCTTATCAAGCAGATAAAAGCTACGCTAAGGGTAAATACCATATTGTAGTGAAAAAAAAGGGCTATGTGACCCACCATGAAATACTTTATTTGCAAAGAGATAGCTACTTAAATATTACTCTTATCTCATTGGATAAGGTAAAAAAAACAGCAGGGGTATCGATTCTGGCAAAGCCTAAGAATGTACAAATCAAGATTATGAATATAAAACCCAAGTATTTTGATGGATTAATTCCAGATAAAAAAATACTCGATATTTTGGTTGCGGCTAAACCCTCTTCTGGGCTAATTTCCCAACGTTTTTGGGTCAAAGTAGATACATATCCTTATGTTATTTCAGTCCAATTACGTTCTTTAAAAGAGATGCAATATCCCAAGACCCGTTTAGTCGCAAATAAAACAATAAAAACACCACAAAAAGAACAAACAGGAAGCAAAGAGCAACAAGAAAATATGACAGGGATAAAGGATATAGAGGAAATAAAAGGGAGTGATACCTTGTTAGTGCCAAAAATGATAGAAATTATTCCCTCTGCGCATCAATCACATCTTGCTCCTTTTTATATTAGTGAAACAGAGTTGACGAATATCTCTTATAATGTGTATTTACGAGCGATGATGCAGGTTGAAAGAGCAAAACCTTTTTATCCGGTTACCAATATCTCAAAAATAGAGATTGATCAGTATTTAACGTGGTTAAATAGGAACACAGGGGAACATTATCGCTTACCTACCCTGCAAGAATGGCAATACCTTAAAGCTGTGTATCCACCACCGGATTTAGAAGATTGTACGCAAGGTAATTTTTTAGATATGAGTATGGAAAAAGCGTATCCTTTGCGTAATAAACAACATTGTTCAGATGGTATACAAGCACTAGCGAAAGTTAAATCATTTAAAGCAATAGATAATGGTATTTATGATTTATACGGGAATGTATGGGAATGGACACAAACAGTCCGCTATCCAAATAAAAAATTTAAAGGGAAACAGCTTTATTATAGAGTGGGAGGAAGTTGGATGACCTCTTCAGAGCAGTTGTTAAGCCAGAGTTTGGAGCAAGATGCGAGTGATGATATAGGATTTCGTTTAGTGAAAGATAAAAGTCAATAATAGTAAATTTATAATTTAGGTATAAAGATAATGACTAATAACATACATGGATATGGTCCACATTTAACGCTTGATTTATATGACTGTCAGTCGCCATCATTGGGAGATGTTGATTTTGTTTATCATTTATTGCACGATCTTCCAGAAGAAATTGGGATGAAGAAAATAAGAGAGCCGATTGTTTCTTATTCTAATGGTGCAAAAAGTGGTGATGAAGGGGTGACGGGTATTGTCTTAATTGTTGAAAGTCATATATCCATTCATACCTATGAAAAGAAAAATATTGTTTTTATGGATATTTTTTCTTGTAGATATTTTGATCATCATCAAGTAGAAAAAAAGTTAGTGGATGTATTGCAATCCCAACGTTATGAAAGCCAATGTGTTATCCGAGGACGACATTTTGAGTAAGAGTATAATAGATAAAAATTTGCTGCATTATAAAGATTATCATTTTTATCCTAAAACAGAAGCACTGGTGATTGGGATAAGTACATGGGTAGTCATTTCTCTAACAACCTTTTTTATTTATTATTATTCCCTGGAAGCACAAAAGGGTGAAATTAGGGAAGGTTTATTACGTACTGCACAAGTAATTAGTACATTAGTCGATACGAATGTGCATAATGCTTTTTTTGATAAAAGTCAGGAAACAGGCAGACTATATCAAACAGAGGTGGCTAAATTAAAAAAAGCATTAAATGCTAATAAACAGATTGCGTATGTGTATACGTTGATTATGCGAAATAATAAAGTGTATTTTGTATTAGACCCTACTCCTGAAGGAGATACCGATGGAGATGGCTATGATGACAAAGTGCATATTATGGAAGAATATACTGATGTAAGTGGCGAAGCAGTGGAAGCCTTAACCAAACATATTCCCGTTGTGGTGAAAGAACCTTATAAGGATCAATGGGGGTCTTTTGTGGGGGGCTTTGTTCCTCTTTTTAATGAGGAAAATAAATCAGTAGGAGTTTTAGCTGTTGATATTACGGCCAAAAATTATTTTGCACGTCTATATCCCATACAACGTGCAACAATTAGAACGATGGTTGCTGCATTTTTTATTTCATTTCTAGTGATGTCTTTTATTTGGTTTTTACGTAATTTTTCTCGTATAATCCACACGAAGCGGGTAGCGATTATTGAAAAAGTGAAAACGCTTAATAATATAGGATAATTATGCATTTAGATAAAATTAAAGCACATCCATGGATTTATTTTGTTAATTATTTTATATTAATGCTCTCTTCTTTTTTCATTAGTGTATCAATGGGTATTAATGCCGTAAATTTACCCATGACAATGGAGCTAATGGGATTTGAAACTGTTATCATAGGTGTTATTCTGGCGGCAGAAATTATTGTTTCTTTTATCCTGTCTTTTTTTTTAGTACGTTTTGTTAATGTTTTAGGGTTGTTTTGGGGGATAGTTATTTCCACTTTCTTTAGAATACCTCCATTATTACTTTTACCTGAAATACAAGAACCATTAATATGGCTAGCATTATTAATGTTACATGGAGTTGGTATTTTTCTTATTACTATTTTATTACAAACCTGGGTGTATAGCTTACCTACTCAGGAAGGGAAATCAGGAAAAATGATTTCTCTTTTTGGGGTGGTTTTTTCTTTAGGATTAGCTTTAGGCCCTTATTTTTATCAGAATGCAGAAAGTATTGCTATATGGATACAACAAAATGCCTCTTTTTTTGATCCTTATCTCCTCTTTTTAAAGGTCAAAGCACCTTATTTAGTGAGTGCATTATTTAGTATTATGGCAATGATCCCCGTTATTTTGGCAGCTCCCTTAGTAGCGCATATAGAAAAGCAAGAAGTGGTTAGTTTGATTGGATTTGTAAAGCGTACGCCTGGTACATTTTGGGCGGTTGCTTTAGCTGGAGCAAGTGTATTTGGTGTATTAAGTTTTATTGTTATTTATGGAACACGTAATGATTTAAGTATTGCAGATGCTTCATATCTGTTGACTGCTTTTTTATTAGGAAGTTTAGTATTAGAAGGCGTATTAGGAGCAATATCAGATTATTTTAATAAACGTTATGTTATTGTTGCCTTGGCTTTTGTTAATATGTTGATAGCTGTTTATTTGCCTTTAGTTATTTATTATAAAATATATGCTTATATGGTGTTATTTATTTGGGGGGGAATTACAGGGGCATTATATTCTATTACATTGGCATTATTATCAGATAAAACCAGTGAAGATGAAGCCGTTGTTACTAATGCCGTGTATTCTATCATGGATATGTTAGGGGGGGTTTTAGGCGTCTTATTGATTGCAGTATCCATGCAAATAATTGGTATTGATGGTTTGCCTTATTCTATTATGTTTGCAAGCATATTATATTTTTCTTATGCATTAACTTTGTATAAAGTAGAGTAACTATGATGTGAGCGTTTTTTCTTTTGTATAAGATATATAAAGGTATTTGATAGTGTTAATAACTAAAGAAAAAGAATATTCACCCTTGATATATGGTGTAATTACTTTTTTTATTGCAAGCATTATTTCTTCTGGGGTAGCGACTTTTCTATATTATAGAGCTTTAATGGCACACAAAGAGGAGATTAAAGAAGGGTTGATTTCTACCATCAATATAATTAGTAATTTTATTGATGTCGATAAGCATAGATTATTACGCAAGCCAGAGCAGACAAATTCTGCATTATATAAAGAAGTGGTTGATCCATTGGTTAAAGCAATGGCCTCTGATCCACGTATTGCTTATTTGTATACAGTGATAAAAAAAATAGATGGATATTATTTTGTTGTTGATGCAACGCCTCCAGGTTCGGATCAAGTAGCTGTTATGGATAAATATATAGATGTCAATTATGCCATTTATTCTGCATTACGATCTAAGAAACCGGTTGTTAATGATGATCCGTATACCGATCAATGGGGGACATTTTTTGGTGCAGCAGTCCCTTTTTTTGATAAACAAAAAAAGATAGAAGGGGTATTAGCGATTGATCTGGAAGTGAGTAATTATATTAATCGTCTAAAACCGGTTCACTTTGCTTTTTATCTGGCTCTTGCTATGGGATTATGTTTATCGCTTGCAGCGGGCATTATTGCGGCACGTTTTCAACAGCGTAGTTATCAGTTTACTCAACAACTAGCATTAGCAAATAAACAAATTATTAATTTAAATGAACAATTAAAAGAAGAGAATATTCATCTGTCTGCAGAGTTGGAAGTGGCAAAACTCATACAAGAAATGGTTTTACCTAAAAAAGCGGAAGAAACAGCGATTTCTAATTTAGATATTTCTGGGTATATGAAACCTGCTGAGGAAGTGGGAGGCGATTACTATGATATTATCAAGCCTACGGGTAATAATTATTCTTTATTCTGTATTGGAGATGTTACCGGACATGGGCTAGAGAGCGGTGTGATCATGATTATGGTAGAATCTGCCATGCAAACCTTAAAAGAAGCACAGATTGATTCGATAGAGAAAATGTATTCTATTTTAAATAAAAGTTTGTGTAATAATATTGAGCGCATTAATTCAAGTAAATCAATGACGCTTTCTATTCTACAATATAATGAGAAAAATGGGGAATTATTAATAACCGGACAGCATGAAGATATTGTTATATTACGTGCGGATAACTCAGTAGAGTTAATTGATACGATGGATTTAAGCCTTCCCATTGGATTAGAATACGATATTGAAGAGTTTATTACCTCTTTGTCATTAACACTTTACCCTAATGACATATTATTGCTTTACACCGATGGCATTACAGAAGCAAGTAATCAAGACAAAATATTATATGGCATGGATAACATGATAGACTCATTAAAGGAAGTAAGACATCAAAGTGCAGAAAATATCAAAGATCATATGATTATAAAGTTAGAAAGATTTATTAATAATTTTGATATTTATGATGATATTACGTTGTTAATAGTGAAACGCATTGATAATGCATCTATAGAATATATCGATACACAAGCAAATGTTGCATAACTATCAATCACGAAGTTTAGATTGTAACAGGAGTGAACACATTGCCAGAGCAAAAGATAGTGCCGAAATCACAACAATTAGAACAAGATAGTATACAATACAATTAAATCGACAATGCAAGAATAAGTTGTTGATCATCAGACACTACGGATAGCTTCCCAGAGCAAGGATAAGTTAAAGGCTTTATCAAAGGGAATAAATGTTTTTATTTGATATTTATTGAGTCGGGTTTGATGTATTAAAGGGCGTTGATAAGGAATGTCTTTTTCATCATAAATACTACATACTAAAGGGGTGAGTGGGTCTTTGTGAGATTGAATGACAATAGCAACATCTCCATTGTGTAAACGCACAATACTACCGGGTGGATAAATACCGAAGTATTCAATGAATGTTAATACATACTGTTCATCTAATTTTTTATAACGATACCACAGTATTTCTTGTAAAGCGGTTTGAATAGGCATTGCTGCACGGTATTCTCTAGGGCTTACCATTGCACAATAGATATCAGCAATGGCCATTAAACGTGCTTCAGGCAAGATGTCTTTAGCAACTAATTTTTTCGGATAACCCGAACCATCCAACTTCTCATGGTGTTGTAAAATACTATTTAACCACAGTGTATCCGTCACTCCCATTTTTTTTAAAAGGCGATAGCTATATTCTGGATGGTGACGAATCTTTTGCCGTTGATAAATATCTGGGGGGCTTTGTTGTTGATGTAATTGTGTTTGATGTGGGATACTTGCTATATTGCAAGTGAGGTTAGCATGTAATAATGCTTGTTGTTGGCTATTGGAATAACCTAATCTTATCGCCATAAGTTGGCATAATATCGCTGTGTGTAAGGGATGATAAACGGTATAATGTTGTTCAAAATAATGAGCAAGGTGAATAATACTCAGGCTAATATTGTCATAATTATGACAAATAGATTGAATATTGTTAGCAATATGGCGTAATTGTGAAAGTAAGGTTTCTTGTTCAGAGGCGAGGGGAAAATGGTAAAGGGAATAGTGTTGAGGAAATTGATGATATAAACGTTCTAAACGGTGAGCAATATGCTGTAATTCAGTAAAAGGGTTAATCTGTGAGGAAGATCTATTTTTTATTTTTGGAACATAGCGTACACATCCTTGCATAATGAGTGTCTTTTTTTTTGCATCATTTTGTATTATCTCTCCTTTAACCATCAATAATATTCCTTCACTATCATAAATATCCCAACGTAATGGCTGTTGTAAAGGTAAATCTGAATAACGTAAAGGGATTTTTTGGAGTATCACTTTCATATATTTTATGATCATTTCTTCCCGAAATTAAAGATGTTGGGAAAAATGGCTATCCTCTTAAAATATTATTTAACTGGGTAAAAGGCTCGTCTTTTACCTGGCATGATGTGTTTATTTATATCCTAAATTCATTATAATAGACTAGCTGTATTCGTGGTAATTATTTTGTTTTAATGGTTATTAACTTTTAAATTTTATGGAGATAAGAACTTGCTCTCTACTGCTAATATTCTTATGCAGTTTTCTGCACAACCTTTGTTTGAAAATATATCAGTAAAATTTAGTGATGGTAATCGCTATGGATTGATTGGTGCAAATGGGTGTGGAAAATCAACTTTTATGAAAATTCTCAGTGGAGAATTAGAACCTACTTCAGGTACGGTGAATATTTCAGAAAATACCCGAGTAGGGAAATTACGTCAGGATCAATTTGCCTTTGAAGAATACTCGGTTATTGATACAGTTATTATGGGAAATGAACGTTTATGGCAAGTAAAGCAAGAACGAGATAGAATTTATGCTTTAGCAGATATGTCAGAAGAAGAAGGAATGCAGGTTGCAGAACTGGAAGTCGAATTTGCAGAATTAGATGGCTATAGTGCAGAAGCACAAGCGGGAGAGTTACTATTAGCTTTAGATATTCCACAAGAGCAACATTATGGTTTAATGCAAGAAGTTGCTCCTGGTTGGAAATTGCGGGTGTTATTGGCACAGGCACTATTTGGTGATCCAGATATTTTATTATTAGATGAGCCAACGAATAATCTGGATATTAATACTATTCGTTGGTTAGAGGATATACTCAATAAACGTAATAGCACTATGATTATTATTTCCCATGATAGACATTTTCTCAATAGTGTTTGTACTCACATGGCAGATATGGATTATGGGGAGCTACGCATTTATCCTGGAAATTATGATGAATATATGTTGGCTGCAACACAAGCTAGAGAACGATTATTAGCAGATAACGCAAAAAAAGCGGCACAAATTGCAGAATTGAAGAATTTTGTTAGTCGTTTTGCTGCAAATGCATCGAAAGCAAGACAAGCGACTTCACGGGCACGTCAAATTGATAAAATAAAACTAGAAGAAGTCAAGCCATCAAGTCGGGTCAATCCATATATTCATTTTGAACAAAATAAGCCGTTATATCGTCTTGCTTTGGAAGTAGAAGGAGTTAGTCAAGGTTATGATGATACCCTTTTGTTTCGTGATCTGAATGCGATGATTGAAGTAGGGGAAAAAGTGGCCATTATTGGAACGAATGGAGTAGGTAAAACGACACTATTGCGCACATTAATAGGAAAGTACCCAGCAAAGAATGGGAAGGTTAAATGGTCGGAAAACGCAGAAATTGGATATTTTGCTCAAGATCATGCGAGTGATTTTGAACAAGAGATGTCATTATTTGATTGGATGTCTCAATGGAGACAAGAGGGAGAAGAAGATCAAACTATTCGGGGAACATTAGGTAAATTATTATTTTCAAAAGAAGATACGAAAAAGTCTGTAACAGTCATTTCAGGAGGAGAACAAGGCAGGATGTTATTTGGGAAATTAATGCAGCAAAAACCCAATATATTAGTAATGGATGAACCTACCAATCATTTAGATATGGAATCTATTGAGTCATTAAATATGGCATTAGAAAAATATTCGGGTACGTTACTTTTTGTAAGTCATGATAGACAGTTTGTTGCTTCATTAGCTAGTCGTATTATTGAGATAAAGGATAATGAAATTATAAACTTTAAAGGAACGTACGATGAGTACCTGCATAGTCAAGGTATTGAAATTGGATAAGAAAAGCTCCTCTCCTGTAAAAAGGAGAGGATAAAATATACTTAAACGCAGCCAGTGGGTTTGGGTAAACCACCATATTTGGCAATACGTTTCATAGGTCCACCTTCAAAGAGTTTTTGTAGGGCAGAGGCTTTGCGGTCCATACCATGTGCTTTCCCAAAATCCCGTAATGGGGGGACAACCTTGTTTTCTTCATACATTTCACGAGCACTCATAATATATTTTACATGCTCATCATTGAGTGGAAAGCCATCTTTTTCAGCTAATTCATACATAATACTTTCAGACCAATCTGACATATCTAATAGAAAGCCATCACCATCAACTTCTACTGCCATTCTTTACTACCTCTTACAAATTTTATAAAAATTAAACAAACTATAAATAACCAGAATTAGATAATACCTTATAAATGAGAATGTTATAAGGTATTATTAATAGTTGAGTTATTTTGTAGGTTATTATAATAAGGGAGTTTACTGTATTGATCAAGTATTTATTCTAAAAAAGAAGATTTCTCATTGCTGATAAAGTGGGATTTGGATAGAATTATTATATACGGAACGAGCTGAAACTGTAGTATTTAACCAGTAATACGTGAGAATATAATGAATAAAAATAGTCAATTAGAAAGTAGTATTCAATACAATTATTCTTTTGATAGTATTACATGATATTTAATAGTATAATATACTATATTTTATGAAGCTTAAAGATTATGCAAAACAGCATGGGATTAAATATAGAGCTGCCTGGAATCGTTATAAAGCTGGTAAAATCCCTAATGCTTTTAAAGATGA
>JALWRI010000038.1 GCA_026994225.1 Gammaproteobacteria bacterium
GAGATTGCCAGCGTTGAATGCTACAGCTACAGCCTGTCCAGTGTGCTCGTGAATAGAGCAACCAGTAGCATAGCCTTCACATATATATAATGTTTTCTTTAGTATTCCGATAGGGCAAAAGCAGCCTTTAACTCTACCTCCTGTATAAAATCTTTTATTACCCTCCATATCTATCAACTGTAAACTTACAATACGATTATCTAAATATAGTGGTATTACCAACAGCTCATCACATATTCTTGCCCCGTATGGTTTAATGCATTTATCCATTGGGTACAAGTGGAAAGGGCGCCCATTATCGCTTTCAATGTACCCTTCTGGTACCCAGTTTATTGTTGTTGCAATTTCACTGTTGTACCATAAATTAAGTGCGTTACCAGCTGCAACATCTTGCTTTTTCTGTCGAGCTTCTTGACTGGCCTTTTTGTCTGCCTTAATTTTTACCTTCAGCGCTTTACGTTCAGATATCGTTAAGCTTCGGTTATAAAACTTGTGCTTTTCACCTGTTTTCCAATTCCCAAATGCTCCACCATTACCGTAGTCGACATGCCATCCTGATTCTTGTCCTGGTTTATCATCTGGAACTGAATGACGACGGAGTGTTCCATCAGGTATGGTCTCGACATAGCCAAGTCCTTTTGCTTCTATTGCAGTACTCAGAGTGCTATAATTGTTTATGTGGGGCATTGAGCGCCTCCTATTAAAATATTAAGTTATGCCCACATTTGCTCATACATTTGTGGGTTTTTTGTTTACATCCAGTTAATGAGATATAAGATTGCTATCTGCAAGTTCTACATCTTCATCTGTCCAGATACGTTGTCCATTTATGAATTTTGGTTTGGGGATTTTTCCAGATTTGGTATATCGATATAAGGTAGGATCAGAGATGCCGTAACGCTCTCTCATAAATGATGAACGATGGTATTTCTGCTCAATTGAAAATTTTGTTAATAACATTTTATTGCACCTGAAATTAAAAAATGGTGCAATTATAATATGTCATTAGAGTGTTTGAGTCGGTATAAATAGGAGTGCAATAATATAGATTTATTGCACCTTTTTGCTAATAATGTTTTTAGGATTTGTAGGGTCGATGTAGTCTTCTGGTCTTTTATAGTCCCATTGATTAAAAGTGTAGATTGTATCTGCGCTCTCCTTTGCATTTTTATAATCTGAACTATTGTACCGACGCTTTAAAGTTTTTATTTTGATATCATCTCTAATGCTTACTTCAGTCAATGCTGCCTCTTTTTTATAACCTGACTTACGAAGTAAATGTACATCAGAGACACGCTTTTGCCATTTCATTCTTGTACTGTAAGTCTTAACTCTAGTGCCTTTCTCTTTGCTCCAAGCTTCACATGCTTCAATTACATAGGGCATTAACTCTGGAAGCATAGGACGATTTTCACTTGCTAATAATTTAATAGCTTCCATCGCATAATAACCCTCATCGTTAGTTTTTTCTTTCTTATGTAATAAAAATAATAATATTGCACCATCTGTATCCATTATCTTGCAGCCTTCATTCTAATTACATTCTTTTGCATACCAAGTATTAATTGTACACGCTGACTCCATTTCTCAAGAGCTTGTCGGTGCTCTTTAAGATAATCATAGTGATCATATGTTTGAAGTATCTTTCCCATAGAATGATTTAAACATCTTTCAGCAATATGTGGTGGTATTTTCAAGGCGCTAAGTCCTGTCCGTAATGTGCGACGAAGATCATGGGGGGTAAAGTGAGCTATAGGTAGCGTTTTTGCTCCATCATTTTCATGTGCTAATAAACGGCGTACTACCCGGCCGAGTACTTTGTCAGAA
>JALWRI010000039.1 GCA_026994225.1 Gammaproteobacteria bacterium
GAGCTGGAACATTCACATATTGTGTCTTGGAATGTGGCATTACATAAAAATTAAACCATTATTATTTTACACTTTTGAGAAAGAAAAAATTATGCTAGATATTAAATTATTGCGTGGGGATTTAGAGAATACCGCAGAAAAATTACTCACTCGTGGAGTAAAATTAGATAAAGATCATTTTATCCATTTAGAAACACAACGCAAAGCATTACAAGAAAAAACCCAAACGTTACAAGCTGAAAGAAATAAAAAGTCCAAACAGATTGGGCAACTAAAATCAAAGGGGGAAAATGCCCAAGTAGTGATGCAAGAGGTTAGCCATATTAATGCCGAGTTGAAATCAGCAGAGGAGCAATTAAAAACACTACAACAAGCTATTCATCAGTTTATTTTGGAAATACCCAATATTCCACATGATTCCGTACCTAAGGGTAAAAATGAAACAGATAATCAGGAAATACGCCGTTGGGGAACACCTACTACTTTTTCCTTTGAAGTAAAAGATCATGTGCTACTGGGAGAACAATTAAAATTATTAAATAATGACGCAGCGAGTAAAATATCCGGCGCAAGATTTACCGTCTTGCATGCAGGCTTGGCACGCTTACAACGTGCTTTAATACAATTTATGCTCGATACCCATACCCAGCAACATGGTTATACTGAAACGTATGTACCCTATATAGTCAATGCAGAAAGTTTACAGGGAACAGGACAACTCCCTAAATTTGCAGAAGATTTATTTCAATTAAAAGCAGAGCAAGGGTTTTATTTAATTCCTACAGCGGAAGTACCGGTAACAAATATTGTACGAGATAGCATCATTGCAGCAGATGATTTACCCTTACGTTTTGTTGCACATACGCCTTGTTTTCGCAGTGAAGCAGGCTCTTATGGAAAAGATGTACGAGGGTTAATACGTCAGCATCAGTTTGAGAAAGTGGAAATGGTACAGATTGTTACAGCAGAAAATTCCTATCAAGCCTTGGAAGAATTAACTGCCCACGCAGAATTTATTTTACAGCAATTACAATTACCTTATCGTGTTATGAATTTATGTTCTGGGGATATTGGTTTTTCGGCAGCAAAAACTTATGATTTGGAAGTATGGTTACCTGGACAAAATTGTTACCGTGAAATATCTTCATGTAGTAATTTTGAAAATTTCCAGGCAAGACGTATGCAAGCACGCTGGCGTAATCCAGATAATAAAAAACCAGAATTAGTACATACTTTAAATGGTTCAGGGTTGGCAGTAGGGCGTTGTTTGGTTGCAGTAATGGAAAATTACCAAACACAAGAAGGGTATATTCAAGTTCCAGAGGTATTAAAACCTTATATGGGTGGAATGGACAAGATCATGGGTTAAAACTGGGCAGATAGCAGTAGCAGATAGTGCTGCTATCTTGTAGTATTGATGTTTTTTGTATGATATTTTAAAATAATAAAGTTTGGAATAATACCTTGCTTTCAGTTTGTCCATCTGCATCAGGTTCTTCATTTTGAATAGGAAATTCAAAGCGTTCACCGTTGAGTATATATGCACCACTGGCTTTGACACTGTATTCTAAATCATTAAAAACCAGGGTCAGATTATCAAAACGCATATCATAATGACTATCAACAACCTGTAAGTTAACACTTTCATTCGCTTTGTTATTAAAGACAAACGTCAGTTCATTAAGTACGACACGAATATCAAAACTGGCATTACCATCCACTTTTGCCCAAGTAAAATTACTGTAATTATCCCAATTAATATCGCATTGCAAACCAGGTGATACAAAACTCCATTTTACGACACAGGCAGCACTTAACGATCCTGAGTTAGCACCTTTTAAGCCCCCTTTTAGACTGTAAGTGGTAACATCATCATTATTGCTATTATTATTCTCATTCTCTGTTGCAAAGATAATAGTAGTAAAGCATAGACAACAAATGGCTATAGTCAGTTTTTTTAGCATAATTATATCCCCATATAAAAAATCGCTATTTTAAGAATGTAAATATTGTTAGAATTCTAACCTGATCAATAGGTTTTAATCAATCAGTAAATAACAGTAGGTGTCTAATGATATCCCCCGAATTATTACTACCAGCAGGTAGTTTACAAAGTTTACGTTATGCCTTTAGTTATGGTGCTGATGCTGTATATGCCGGACAGCCACGCTATAGTTTACGTGCTAGAAATAATCAATTTGATGCAAAAAATATTGCCCTGGGTATTGCTCAGGCACATGCTTTAGGTAAAAAATTTTTTCTTACTTCTAATTTATTACCGCATAATGCAAAAGTGAATACCTATATTAAAGATTTAGCACCTATTATTGCTATGCAACCTGATGCACTGATTATGGCTGATCCAGGTTTGATTATGATAGTACGAGAAAAATGGCCTCAAATGCCAATACATTTATCAGTGCAAGCAAATACAGTGAATTATGCCAGTGTAAAGTTCTGGCAGCAAAATGGCATAGCACGCATTATTTTATCACGAGAGTTATCTTTAGATGAAATTGCAGAAATTCGCCAACAATGTCCAGATATAGAGCTAGAAGTATTTGTTCATGGGGCATTATGTATTGCATATTCTGGACGCTGTTTATTATCGGGATATTTTAATCATCGAGATCCTAATCAAGGTACGTGTACAAATGCTTGTCGTTGGAGTTATCAGGTGCAAGATGCAAAAGAAGATGTAAGTGGTGATATTACAGCCACTAAAATAGAATTTGATGCATTTTCTGCACTGCAGCAAAGCGATGATTTTGTCGGTGTAGATGGCGTAACACGACATCCTGAAGCAGAAAAGGTCTATTTGATTGAAGAGCAAAATCGGAAAGGAGAATTAATGCCTATTATGGAAGATGAACACGGCACTTATATTATGAATTCCCGTGATTTACGGGCAGTAGAACATGTACAAAAACTGGTTGAAATAGGGATCGATTGTTTAAAAGTAGAAGGGCGTACTAAATCGCATTATTACGTAGCACGGACGGCACAAGTTTATCGACAAGCCATTGATGATGCACTGGCAGGAAAAGCCTTTAATCCTGAATTATTAGCCGATTTAAATAATTTAGCTAATCGTGGTTATACGGATGGTTTTTATCAGCGACATCATAGTCAAGCGTATCAAAGTTATATGGAAAATGCCTCTAGTTCTAAAAATCAGCAGTTTGTAGGAGAAATCGTCCATTTTGATAAAGAAAAAAATATGGCCTATATACAAGTAAAAAATCGTTTCCAAATTGGGGATCAGTTAGAATTAATTACGCCAGAAGGGAATCATTTATTTACCTTGCATGAGATGTTAGATAAAGAGGGAAAAGGTATATCTGTTGCTCCAGGTAGTGCGTATAAAGTGTATATTCCTCTACCTGAGAAAACGGATATGGGCTTATTAGCAAGAGATATAAGTACAAAATAGACCTGTAATTATATACTTTAATGGTGTAAAATCGGCACTTTTTTAAGCAACCGTTAGAGAGTAGATAACCGTGTTAGAACTCAATCCTCTTTTTAATCAAATTAGCAATTATCAGGAACGTGCTGCAATACTTCGGGGGTACCTTTGACTTTGATGTCAAACAAGAACGTTTAGAGGAAGTAAATCGTGAATTAGAACTTCCTGATATATGGGATAAACCTGATGTAGCACAAGCATTGGGAAAAGAAAAAGTTGCATTAGAAGATGTCGTACTAGGATTACAACATCTATTCACCGCTCTTGATGATAGCCTGGAATTGTTATTAATGGCACAGGATGAAGAGGATATAGAAACAGTTAAAGAGGTGGAAAATGATCTACAAGGGTTAAAAAATACCCTGGAAAAGTTAGAATTTAAACGCATGTTTGCAGGGGAAATGGATAGCCAGAATGCATTTATTGATATTCAATCTGGTTCAGGGGGAACAGAAGCACAAGATTGGGCTGAAATGTTATTACGTATGTATTTACGTTGGGCAGAGCAGCATGATTTTAAATCTGAATTACTAGAGCGATCAGAAGGAGAGGTAGCAGGTATTAAAAGTGCTACTATCAAGGTGAGTGGTGAATATGCTTTTGGTTGGTTGCGTACAGAAACAGGTATTCATCGTTTGGTACGTAAATCGCCCTTTGATTCGGGAAACCGCCGCCATACTTCTTTTGCTTCGGTGTTTGTGTATCCTGAAGTGAGTAATGATATTGAAATTGATATTAATCCTGCTGATTTACGTATAGATACCTATCGTGCTAGTGGAGCAGGAGGACAGCATGTCAATCGTACTGATTCAGCGGTACGTATTACACATTTACCCACCAATACAGTAGTACAATGTCAAAATGATCGTTCTCAACATAAAAATAAAGCCTCGGCTATGGGGCAGTTAAAAGCAAAACTGTATGAATTGGAAGTATTAAAACGCAATGCGGAAAAGCAATCACTCGAAGATAGTAAATCCGATATTGGTTGGGGAAGTCAAATTCGCTCTTATGTGTTAGATCAATCTCGTATTAAAGATTTACGTACACAAGTAGAAAGTAGTAATACTCAAGCGGTATTAGATGGTGATTTAGATAAATTTATGGAAGCCAGTTTAAAATCAGGATTGTAAGTGATACGGGTGAGAACAAGTAGATAACATTTGTATAAGGATAATTATGTCAGAGTTAGATGAAAATAAATTAATAGCACAACGTCGTGAAAAATTAGCTGCTTTACGGGAGCAAACTGCGATAGTTTTTCCCAATCATTTTCAGCGTCAGCATTTAGCGCAACCCTTACATCAACAGTATGCAACAAAGTCTAAGGAAGAATTAGACGATAAGGCTGTGCGAGTACAGATAGCAGGCAGGATGATGACTCGTAGAGTGATGGGTAAGGCAAGTTTTGCAGATATCCAAGATATGTCTGGCAGAATACAGATTTTTGTACAACGGGATAGTTTGCCAGAGGGAATCTATAACAGTGCATTTAAAAAATGGGATATAGGTGATATTTTAGGGGTAGAGGGGGTTTTATTTAAAACCAAGACGGGAGAGCTTTCGGTGAAAGTTGATGCGATACAGTTATTAACTAAGTCATTGCGCCCTTTACCTGAAAAATTTAAAGGTTTAACGGATCAAGAAATACGTTATCGCCAACGTTATATTGATCTGATTATGAGTGAAAAAACCCGTAAAACGTTCCAGTTACGCTCTCAGATTATTGCATTTATTCGCAATTTTATGCTTAGAGAGCAATTTATGGAAGTAGAAACGCCAATGATGCAAACCATTCCTGGTGGTGCAACAGCCCGTCCTTTTGTTACCCATCATAATGCTTTGGATATGCAATTATACTTACGCATTGCGCCAGAGCTGTATTTGAAACGTTTGGTCGTTGGAGGATTTGAACGGGTTTTTGAAATCAATCGTAATTTTCGTAATGAAGGGTTATCGACACGTCATAATCCTGAATTTACCATGATGGAATTTTATCAGGCTTACGCTACCTATCATGATTTAATGGATTTAACTGAAAAGATGTTACGAGAATTAACCCAAAGTGTACTAGGTAGTAGTATGTTTAGCTGTGAAGGACGAGAATATGATTTTTCTATCCGTTTTGATCGTCTTACGGTAAAAGAAGCTATTTTAAAATTTAATCCTAATTTGCTATCCGAACAATTAGATCATTTAGATAGCGCAAGAAATATTGCCAAAGATTTACATATCCCATTAAAAGATAGTTATGGTTTGGGTAAGGTACAAATTGAAATTTTTGAGAAAACGGTAGAAAATCAACTTATAGATCCTACTTTTATCACAGAATATCCCACTGAAGTATCTCCTTTAGCACGGCGCAATGATGAAAATCCTTTTGTTACCGATCGGTTTGAGTTTTTTGTCGCTGGACGGGAGTTAGCCAATGGTTTTTCAGAATTAAATGATCCAGAAGATCAAGCAAAGCGGTTTCAGCAACAAGTTGTAGAGAAAGAAGCAGGGGATGATGAAGCGATGCATTTTGATGCAGATTATATTCGAGCGTTAGAATATGGTTTACCTCCTACGGCTGGAGAAGGTATTGGTATTGATCGTTTAGTGATGTTACTGACTGATTCACCTTCGATACGGGATGTATTGCTTTTTCCTCACATGCGGAAAAATACAGATGAGTAAACTTTATGTTATTTATCATAAAAATTGTCCGGATGGCTTTGGTGCTGCATTGGTATTGCATGAGTATTTTGTAACTGAACAAAATATGCCAGTGCATTTTATTCCGGCAGGACACGGTGATGCGTTACCAGATTGTGATGGAAGTGACGTTTATTTGGTAGATTTTTCTTATCCTCGTAAGGTGATGGAGGAACTAGCAAAAAGAGCAAAACAAGTGACGGTTATTGATCACCATATTAGTGCAGAAGAAGATTTAGAAGGTTTGGATAAGGCCTTTGGTAATGTAGATTTACATTTTGATCAACATCATTCTGGAGCAGTATTGAGTTGGAAATTTTTTTATCAGCGTCCTGTTCCTAAGCTATTACTTTACATACAAGATAGGGATTTATGGCAATTTCAATATCCAGATACAGAATACATTATTGCCGCATTAATGTCCTTGCCGTTTGATTTTACTTTATGGCAACGTTATTTATTGTTAGAGCAGGCATTGCAAGAATTATTGGTAGATGGTAAAGCTATTATGCGTTATCGAAAAATACAAATTGCTATGTATGTAAAGCAAGCACGTATTATTGAATTTTGTGGTTATAAAGTTCCTGTCGTGAATTGTCCTTCTAATTTAGCGAGTGATGTATTGCATGAATTGGCAAAAGATTATCCTTTTGCAGTCTCTTACCAGGATAAGGCCTATAAGCGGGCATGGGCATTGCGTTCTACTAAAGACGGTATTGATGTATCCAAAATTGCAAAGCAATATGGGGGGGGTGGACATTTTCATGCCAGTGGTTTTCGTACCGAGTGGAAAAGCCCCATCTAAACAGAAGTTAAAAAAGAAAATGCCCGATCTATGCTTGCTTTAGAGGTATTCAATACAATTATTCTTTTGATAGTATAATATACTATATTTTATGAAGCTTAAAGATTATACAAAACAGCATGGGATTAAATATAGAATAGAGCTGCCTGGAATCGTTATAAAGCTGGTAAAATCCCTAATGCTTTTAAAGATGAATTTGGCAATATCTATATAAAAGAAATTAAAGAAGAAAAACCGGATAGTGTTGCTATTTATTGTAGAGTATCTTCTTCACAAAATAAGGATAATTTAGAAAAACAAATTGAAGTCAGTTAATCAATTTTATAATAAACGAAAAGCTGAATTGATGTCTTGTATTGGAAATAAAGGAACCTCCAATAAGATAGAGAAGCTGACCTTAAAGCGTAATTGTAAAGTGAAAGACTATCTTCATAAAGCAAGCCGAAAGGTCATTGATGTTGCTAAAGAGAATGGTGTTTCCCAGATAGTAATCGGTCATAATCCAGATTGGAAACAGGCCATAAATATTGGTAAGAAAAATAATCAAACCTTTGTTAATATTCCATTTAAACAGTTTATTGATATGATTACTTATAAAGCTGAAATAGAAGGTATAGAAGTTATTTTAACTGAAGAATCTTATACTTCCAAAATTGACCATTTAGCGGATGAAAAACTTGAGAAACAAGCTACTTTAGCAATTATTCAGGATAAATGGGTTTATGACGAGCAGAGCGATGACGTTCTTTGCGATCAATATCAATATACCGATCTGTTATCGCACTGGAACCATGTCCGGCATCATCCCGAACATGCTCACGGGGACGATGTTGTACATCATCTGAAATACCGGTATGACGTAGCCAATGTACGGTTGCAATTTCTAATACTGCAGCATCATCATGAAAATTATCTGCTTGCATACGGAGAATACTATTATCAAAACATGTTTGGACGATATTACGAATTTGTCGGGTGCTGGCAATATTTCCTTTCCCTTTATATTTAGGAATAAGGGGTGTATTTTCCCCTGGATAGGGTAGACCAGGTAAACCTCTATATTGTCGGTAACGTTTTAGTGCCATAAGCATTTGATCACTGACAGAAATATCTCGTTCTTTATTACCCTTTCCGACAGTAGTAAACCACCAGTTACCCTCTTGATCGAGTGAAAAATCGCCCATCGTGGGTGTCCAGTGAGGCGTATTGGTCAGTTCTGAAATACGTAAATACATAGCGTATAACGCATTCATAATAAATAATGTACGTTCATGTTGTGCATCTTGCTGTGCCATAATTTCGGCAGTTTCTATCACATAACTCCATTGTAAAACGGATAAACGGCGTATTTTATCGCTATGCTGTTGTTTACGGATAAATTTACTTTTTTGACGAATTTGAGCAACTGGATTGGCAGTAACATAATCTTCTTGTAATAAATAACTAAAAAAACTACTGGTGATGGCAAAAATGGCTTGCACCGCTTTTTGAGATAATTGAAAATCCTGTATAGTGAGTGGTTCAGAGTGGGTATGTTGCCGTTTACTTTGTCGGGCAACAAAAGGTCGCCAATCTGAATTAGGTATGCGTTTTCCTTGTTGAGTATGAAAACGCATGACCCTTTTTAGGGTAATCCAATGTGTTGGTGGATGCTGGCAAAATTCAATAAATGCTTCAATATCATGGTGATTTAATTGTGTTAAAGATTTATTTTTACACATCCAACTCCATTGTAATAACCGTTCAATTTCTCTACGATAAGAGGCAAACGTATCGGGACTGCCTCGATAACTGTATAAAAAATACCAGGCATGTTGATAATCTTGACAGCCAGAGGGAATTGTATCAGGGATACGAATGCGTGCAAGATTATCCTCTAATGACATCTGTTCCAAGGTATCAAAAAGGGGGCTAGGTGGTGGTAAATTTTTCAAAACAGCCATAATGCCAAGAGTCTATTAGTAAAGTTGTTCTAACACCGGTTTAACCGTTTCTTCTTCTTGTACAATAATAATAATGTATAAGGTTTTTATACGGTTATTTTCGCTGGTATAGCTAAAATGCCGATCAATAACCCGAAACAAAGCCGTGTGATCTTGTTTCTTTTCAGGTGATGCATATTTTAACATAATATGTTCATTAATAAGTGGCACGGTTATACCCGTTGGACACTCTAATAAAGCATTTTGGAAGGTGATTAATTCTCCCATTTTATGTTGAAATTCTACAGTAAAGGTATTCATATTTCCTCTGTCCTTATTTATTGAGTATTGTTTTTTCGATCCATTTTAATATAAGATTTAAGGGTAATACCATATTGCTGTAAATCGGCATGCAGTGTAAAATACAGGGCAAAATTTTGCAGAGTATTGATGAGTTTTTGTACATTTTCCTTGTTATCAGCAGCATTAATGTTAGGTGTTTGTGGGGCATAGGACAACATATCATTAACAAAATTAAAATATTGTAAATAATCTAAAGCAACAAAGAAAAAGCCATTTGCAGTGAGTGCTTCTTTTTCTAGTTGTTGTGCAACTTGTTCGGCTTTTTCACCGGTATAAATGACTAGGTGTTTACCACGCAAGGCAATTTTAATATCTTGTGGCAGCGTTGTCTTGATAGTAGGAGGTAAAGGTAATGTTAATGCACTACCATCTTTAGGTAACGGCGTATTAGCTAGTTCAGGTAAAGCCAGAGCAATAGAGCCAAATAATAATTCAGGATTGAGTGAGGATAAAGTTAACAAGGCACTGATAGATTGTAATGGCAAACCTGCCTGTTGAGAGGTGTTTGATGAGGCTGTGGATGAGGGAGATGTGGTTTTTTTAGTTTGCTCTGTGGTATCTGGTGTATTTAATTGCATATTAAAGAGGGAAAAGCTAATACCTCTAAATCCGGTGATAGAACCAAAAAGCATAGCACTTGCAGCAGGATTTGCTTGCGTTAAACGCTGTTGTGCCTGGGCAATTTGGGGACATTTAGACACAGGCTGTACTAAGCGATTCCATATTTTCATTAATACGGTGGCTACGGTATCAATATGTATACCTTGTGCCAGGGCAAAGTAAGGTTGTTCCGTTTGATTAGCTAAAAAATTGGGAATATGTCCTCGTAAGGAATGAAATTGTTGCATCAATTCAGAATCGGTATTTTCAATAATCAGGCTGGTATCAATATGGGTATCATTAAATTGTGTATAACCAAAGACAGTACGTGGCCAATATTTGGCAATGCGATTAAATTCTTTGCTACACTCAGGTGTACGAAACATTGCCAAAGATTTTGAAGTATTGGGAAACTGTTGTAACATCGTGCTTAGATGGTTGTTATCGGTATTAGTCAAACCCTGTAAGATGGCTTTATGATTAAGAAAACCAAGTCCATAAGGTAAAAATTGATAGCGTTGTATTAATGATGTTAAAAGTGAGCTATTGGCTAAGGGTTTTTTGGGGCGTTGTACGCCTAATATGAGAGGCAATACTGAGCTGGATAGTGTTTCGGTATCCAGGGTAAGGATCAGTTGGTTCTGTTGCCAGCTCATTAAAAGACTCAATTTCCCCAGTTGCGGTGAATGCTTGCCAAGAAGATAACGTTGGTAAGGAATGTTATTCAATTTTCCAGGAATAGAGCTGATTTGATGTGTTGCTGTAATTTTTGCAATACGTTTTTGTAATATACTCGGGTCTTTAAAGCTAATACGTAATACCGGTAAAAAACCGATAGTATAAAGGTGTATCTCAGGTGTATCAGCAAGCCCATAATGTGATAAAAATTTTGAAGGGGTTTGTATGGCACGCAAATAATCAATAAAGAGATATTTTAATAATTGTATACCTGGTGTTGGTGGTGTAGACGATGGTTTTTCTAGTTCTTGTACAATGGTGGAATATTCCATATTAAATTGTGGTATAGAACGTAACATTTGCTGTAAAGGTATACCCTCATAGCCTCCGATATAAAAAAGGGTATCATCAGGAATAGTGTACAATGCAGAATGTGTATTGATAACCGGTGGTGATGTGGCATAAGCAAGATGGTGTAATGCTATAAACAAGCAAGCAAGAGAGCGTGCTATAATAACCGGTAAACGCATTTTTTGACCCCTTTATAGAATAATGTATATAGCGCAATCATATTATATAATTGTTGAGTATAGGATATTGTATTTTTAGCTACCGCAAGAAAACCACTGAGTATGCAGTTCAGAGTTGGTGGCTAGATATTGCTATTTCTCAGTTAGCAGCGACAATAGCATTTTTAATACGGCTTTTCAACTTTGTATTAATAAAAGATGTTACGATAAGATGGATGAAATATATAAGGAATAGATGCTTATGGAAGCAGAATTTTGGTTACAACGTTGGCAAGAGGGAAAAATTGGTTTTCATCTTGGTGAAGTAAATCCTGTATTGGTAAAACACTTTACTGCATTGGCTTTAAATAAGGGGCAACGTATTTTTGTGCCTTTATGTGGTAAAACGTTAGATATAGAATGGTTATTATCAGAAGGTTATCAGGTTGTTGGAGTAGAACTTTGTGAAGGAGCAATAAAACAGTTGTTCTCAGGATTAGATATTCACCCTGAAATAATTTCCAATAAGGGTATGTCCTGTTACCAGGCAGAAAATATTACATTATTTGTAGGGGATATGTTCCAACTAGAAAAAGAGCAAGTAGGACATATTGATGCTATCTATGATCGAGCAGCACTCATTGCATTACCTGAAACCATGCGTAGGAAATATGTTGCACAGTTAATGCAGCTTGCCCATTTTGCAAAGCAGTTATTAATAACATTAGAATATGATCAAGACATGGTGGCAGGCCCTCCTTTTTCAGTTTCTGTAAAAGAGCTTAAACAGTATTACTCGCAATTTTATCATATAAGTTTATTAGAATGTATAGCAACTGTAGATGGATTAAAGGGGAAATATCCGGTACAGGAAAATATTTGGTTGTTAAAATAACGGTTAGAGCATTGTTTTTGCTTTACTAAAACTATCACTAAGAGAGCGAGCATAGCCAATCTTTCCTGCTTTGTTACGAATACCTGCACGACGTAGTTTAAGTATCATACGAGGTTGTAGATTATTAATAATCAAAGCTATATGGTTATTAGATAGTATTTCAGCAATGGATTCCATAGCAATAATAGCACTTACATCAAGCATGGTGACTTCGGACATATCAAGAATAATAACCCGAATATCAGGTGTTACAGCAGATAGCGTTTTGAGTGCTTTTTGAGCTGTACCAAAGAATAAAGGCCCATTAATATCATAAACAGCAATATTATTCGGGAGATCATAACTATTGTGATCTGTTTCTCGCAGGGTAATTTCAGATAAATGAATACTTTTATGGATAAATAATATTGCAGCTAAACCCATACCTACCGCCACTGCGATAGTCATATCAAACAAAATGGTAAGTAAAAAACAGATAATAAGGACAATAATATCATCTTTAGGCGCAATATTAAGCGTGCGGATAAAGTATTTTATTTCACTCATATTCCAGGCAACCATGATAAGTAATGCTGCCATAGATGCCATAGGAATATAAGAAAGCAGGGGAGATAAAGCGAGTATAGCAATTAATATAAATAAACTGTGTACAATGGAGGATAAGGGTAATGTTCCTCCTGATTTGATATTGGTTGCTGTCCGTGCAATGGCAGCAGTAGCCGGTATACCACCAAAAAATGGTGCAAGCATATTGCCAATACCTTGTCCAATTAATTCATCATTAGGATGATGTTTTTTACCTGACATGCCATCAGCAACAACAGCACATAATAATGATTCCAGTGCTCCCAATATGGCAATAGTGATTGCAGACGGTAGTAAAAGCCGGATAAGTTCAAAACTTAATCCTATGGGTTTGCCATCTGCATCAGGTAAATGCCATGGCCATTGAAAAGCGGGTAAGGCAGGTGGAATACCATCTCCTTTTATAGCGTTTATTTCATAATGAAAACGAGTACCTATCGTTGCAACAGAAAAATCAGTAGATAAGGTGCTAAGTAGCCATGCAGAAAAAGAACCCAATAATAAGGCAATAAGATGTGCAGGAATTTTTGAACGTAACTTAGGCCAAAGTAGTAATGTTGCAAGAGTAATGCTGGCAATAAATGTTTCTTGCCAGCGGATGCTTGGTAAGGCATGGATAATAGTAATGAGTTTATCTAGGTAATGACCCTCTATAGAGGGAATAGTCAACCCAAAAAAATCTTGTAGTTGGAAGGTAGCGATAACCACACCTATTCCAGTAGTAAAGCCAACGGTAACTGGATAAGGGACAATTTCGATAAGTTTACCTAATTTACTTATTCCCATAAGGACGAGGATAATGCCCGCCATAAAACCACTAATGAGTAATCCACCTAAACCAAATTCTTGCACAATGGGTAATAATATCACTACAAAAGCAGCCGTTGGGCCGGATATATTCACTTTTGAGCCACCCGTTAAAGCAATGACAATGCCAGCAATAATAGCGGTATAAAGACCATGTTGTGGTGAAACACCGCTGGCTATTGCTAATGCCATAGAAAGAGGTAAAGCAATCACTCCAACGGTTAAGCCAGCTAAAATATTTGCCCCAATTTCTGTATAAGAAAGCGGATTATGTAATGATTTTTTTAATGCAGAAAACATGCTTGCCTGTAATAATATAATGGTTATTTATAACCTTGTGGTTCAATAATAGTGGGAATAACCGTACCATCCATAAGGATAACATAAATATCATATTTGGCCTGCATTGCCTCATCGGCAACCTTAATAAGATAATGCCAATGTTGTTCATCTTTAGGAATGGTTCTAATTTCAATTTCTTTAATCGTATTTTCTGCTATGGTATTTGCCGCATTCGATTTTTTAACAAAAGTTTGTAGTGCCTGGATAGCACCTACAACTGTAAGGGGGGGGGCAGTCATACCTGGTTTCCATGTAGGGCTTTTTTCAATGTCATTTTTATTAAGAAAGGCAACAACCCTAAAGTTATCAAATTGTTCAAATATTTCTATTTTAGGTTCGTATGCATAGGAATAAGTTGAGATAAATAAAAGTATTAAAAAAAGAGAAGAAGTAATTTTCATAAAGTAAATATCCTTAGAAGTTGAAATTACAGAGGATTAAGAAGAGTTAATGCTAGATAAAAAAGACACATATTATCTCTTTTTAAGGTAAAATAGTAGCAGTTTCAGTTTGTCATGCTGTTGTCATATTGATAGCATACTATGGGTGATAAAAATCAGGGTGTTTATTATGCAATTTTATCAAAATTTACGTGCTTTTCAACGGCGGTTTATTCTTGCTACGTTGAGTTTTTTGGCATTATGGTTGTTATTAGTACCATTCACATTATCGGAGATAATAGTGGGTATAGGAGTGGCTATATTAGTTACTTATTTGTCTTTAGCACAATTAAGTTATTTAGATGATGTAAAATTAGATTGGAGATTTCCCGTTAATGTTATAGAATACCTGGCTTATTTTCTTTATTGCCTAATAAAAGCAAATATAGATTTGGCAAGAAGAATAGTGCATCCACAATTACCTATTAATCCACACATTGTAACAGTTGAAACAAGGTTGCAGTCTGCGTTGGGGAAATTATTATTGGCAAATAGTATCACCTTGACACCAGGTACTTTAACCGTAGATGTACAAGGTCAGCAGTTGCAAGTACATTGGATCGATACTACTGCGATAGCAGGGGCAGAAGATAGCGTGCAATGTGCAAGTGAAGAAATTGTCGTCGCATTTGAAAAATATTTGGAAAAATTTATACGATGAGCATAATACAAAGTATTGCTTTATTATTACTGTTTTTATCTGTCTTGTTAGTCATAATACGGTTTATTTTAGGGCCTGGCAGTGCCGATAGAATTGTAGCCGCTGATAGCCTATCCGTGTTAGGAACAGTCGTATTAGTTGGATTAGCAGCGGTTTTAAAAAATAGTATTTATCTGGATATAGCTTTAGTGTATTCAGCATTGGCATTTATTGCCATCGTCGTTTTAGCACATATCATGGAACAAAAATAATGCAGTTAATCGGTGATATATTTTTTTTATCAGGCACGATTTTTCTATTTTTAGGTGCGCTGGGATTAATACGTATGCCGGACGTGTACAACCGTATTCAAGCAGGTACTAAAGCAGTAACATTGGGGTCTATCTTAACGTTGATGGGTATCTTTTTTTATTTCCCTCAATGGTGGGGGCATTTGTGCTTGATTATTCTATTTTTGTTATTTACCAATCCTGTTAGTTCTTCAGCACTTGCTCGTGCATTTTATCGCAATGGTATTTCTGTTTGGACAAAAACCAAGTAGATAATAAGAGAAATGAGAGGAGGAAAAAGTGAATATTATTATTTTAGTTATAACAGTTTCTATGTTGGTCATTGCTGCGTTTTATGTTGTTTGGGCGGATAGTTTTTTTACAGTATTAGCTGCATCATCTATGGTTTCAGTAGGATTGGTGTTGTTATTTGTGTTATTGCGTGCGCCAGATGTGGCTTTGACTGAAGCAGTAGTTGGTGTAGCCTTAACAGGTGTTATTTACGCCCTCACCCTGGCTAAAATTGATCTGTGGAAAATCAATGATAATGATGATAATAATGATGTAAGTCAATCGAAACAATAGGAATCAAGTACTATGCAACGTTGGACAACGATACTTTTTCTTACGGGTTTATCCATCGTATTATTTGCCATTATTACGCCTTTGGTATTGGGGCAATCCCCTATGTTAGTGGGTAAGCTCATTAATGCATCGGCGGTAAATGATACGGGTGCTGCAAATTTGGTAACTGCGGTGGTGTTAGCGTATAGGGGTTTGGATACTTTGGGGGAATTAGCGATATTATTTACTGCGGCAACAGCAATAGGGATAATTTTGGGTACAACTGATAAGACTCAAACAACAAGCTCACCGACAGCAGGATTTATTGTGGCAACGGCTGCTAAGGTATTATTCCCACTCTTGTTAGTCTTTGCATTATATATTATTTTACATGGGCATTTAACGCCTGGTGGAGGATTTCAAGGTGGAGCGGTATTAGCCGCTGCCTTTTTTCTGCTAACTTTGGCTGATTCGGGTAATAACATTAAACATAAAGTAACTCAAGTGATTGAAGCGTTAGCGGGTACGGCTTTTATTGTCTTAGGTTTAGTTAGTTTTGCTTTGCAAGGTGTCTTTTTACAACCCTGGTTAGATAAAGGTGAGCTGGGTAGCTTGTTTTCGGCTGGGAGTTTACCCTTATTATACCTTGCCTTAGGATTGAAAGTAGGGGCAGAATTAGCAAATCTTTTATCTTCTTTAGCGAATGTGGAAAAATAAGATATGATGATCTGGGATGATATATTTTTAGAAGTGGATTTTTGGATAAATATAGTATCTATTGCATTAATCGTTATTGGTATCTATGGTATTGTTTTTAGTCAACATTTATTACGTATGGTATTTGGATTAGGATTATTGGAAGCTGGGGTAAACATATTGTTGGTAAAAGCGGGTTATCAAAAAGAAGCAATTGCCCCCATTGTTACGCAGGCCTCTGATACAATGATGTCAAATATATTAGCAGCTACTGCCCAGATGGTTGATCCTGTTCCACAAGCGATGGTGTTAACAGCGATTGTGATTGCCGCAGGCGTGCAAGCTCTGGCTTTATCGTTAGTGATACGTATTTATAAAAAATATGGAACACTTGATAGTCATGTATTATTTTTGGCAATGGAACGAGATAGACATTTATCACTTAATCAGAAGGATTAATAGTTATGCAAGATAGTTTAATTCTACTGGTAGTGTTGCCTTTATTACTTGCTTTTTTATTACCCGTTATAGCCCGTTATTTAGGTAATTTGAGTGGTTTAACTGGTTCGTTATTATTATTATTTAATATACTCTTATTAGCAAATGCCTGGAATAGTGTAGGCTATAGCCCAAAGGTTATTTTATTAGGCGGTTTTGCAGCACCGCTGGGCATTGTTTTTTATATAGATAAACTTAATATGCTCTTTGCGATCTTGACGACTATCATCGCACTGCTTTTGTGGCCATGTCGAACACATAATACCGATGTTCGTGAATATGTATTATGGTTACTTTTATTGGCAGGATGCTATGGAGTTATATTATCGGGTGATTTATTTAATATTTATGTCTTTTATGAATTGCTTGCAGTAGCAAGTTACGGTTTAGTTACCTTGCCGGCAACAGGCGCATCGTATATTGCAGGTTTTCGATATTTAATGATCAGTGCGCTAGGTTCTGCTTTTGCTCTACTAGGGATTGCACTTATTTATAGTTTTACGGGTAGTGTGAATATTGCACATTTAGCACAGATTATCCCTGATCATTTACATCATATTTGGGGATATAGTGCTGCGCTATTACTTATTATTGGCTTTGGTGTAAAGGCAGAATTATTTCCAGTCAATTTTTGGGTAGCAGAAGTATATAGCCATGCAGATAAACGTGTAACTGCCTTATTGGCTGGTGTGGTATCTAAAATAGCGGTATTAATTATTTTACGCTTTATTATATTATTGTTTCCCTGGCAAGATATTTTTAACTTTTTATTATTACTCGGTATTATCGGCGTAATAGTTGGTGAGTTTGCAGCATTTTATGCTCAGGATTTATTACGTTTATTGGCATTTTCTTCTATAGCGCAATCAGGCTTGGTCATTATTGCTTTTGCTTGTGCAACGGAAGCTGGGATCATGGCAGGGATAGCATTAGCGATACATCATTTATTACTTAAACCAGCATTGTTTTTATTGGCATCGCATTGTGATAGATCAATAAATGATTTGGCAGGATTGGCAAAATCCAGCCCCTGGGCAAGTGCGCTGTTTGTCATATTAGCCTTATCGTTGTTAGGTGTGCCTCCGTTACCGGGTTTCTGGGCAAAATTATTATTATTACAATCTTTAATGGCAGAACAATATCTTCTCTTGCTTGTTTTGGTTCTGTTAGCAACGATAGTAGAAGCCGCTTATTTATTTCGGCTTTTTATGTTGTTTTACCAACGTCAGGAAATGCCAGAACAAAAACGTATTACTATACAGGGGCAGGAACTCTATCCGGTGATAACATTATCAGGGATATTATTGTTAGGGCTCTTTTTCTTGCCGCTTTTTATGGATAGTTTACGAGAGATAGCAATGCAAACTAGCAATATAGAAGCGTATATAAATACAGTTTTGGGAAAGGTACAACACATAGGAGAAGGAAATATATGAGTGTGTTGGATTTGGATCATGTCTTTTTTTTATTAATAGTTAATATAGGTATTGCCGTATTGTGGGGTAATAGACCCTTTGTCGGAAA
Source organism: Gammaproteobacteria bacterium (assembly GCA_026994225.1). Taxonomy (GTDB): domain Bacteria; phylum Pseudomonadota; class Gammaproteobacteria; order GRL18; family GRL18; genus JALWRI01. The sequence continues at coordinate 18,325 of JALWRI010000039.1, forward strand.
AATATTAACCTTGCTATATATTTTGGAAGGGCTATCTATACTGACCTCGTACCATGTGTTGTTATCGGGAGCTGTGTTGTCTTCTTCGCTTACTTTCACTGTAATGCAACAGACAGTACAATGGCAACTGGGTGTCAGTGGTGGTTTTTTTGCACTGATAACGTTTATGGCAGCGGGGTTGGCAACTTGGTTTAGTTCGGGTGTATGGGCAAGGTCTTATGCCCCTATACGTTTATTACATAGTTATATGGCATTAAATGTAGCTGCAATGCTATTACTGCTTGCAAGCAATGATTTCTTAGGGCTTTTTATTGCCTGGGAATTAGTGAGTTTAGTCAGCTTTTTAATAATAGCTATAAATGGAGGAAGAAGCGCTAAGGCAGCCTATTCATATATCCTTTATGCTTTTTTGGGTGCTATGGCTATTTTGTTGGCATTAATAATAATATGGAATGCAACAAATAGTTTTTCCTATGTAGAGGTACGTCATCATTGGTCAACAATGAGTGTAAATAGACAACTGATCGTGGTCTTGTTATTGATAACAGGGTTTGGTATCAAAATGGCAATTTTACCTTTTCATCGTTGGCAAGCACCCGCTTATGCGTATGTCCCTGCTCCTGTTGCAGCATTTCTAGGAGCTATTTCATCGCGTATGGGATTATTTGCATTATTCATCGTGTTGCTGCAAGTAGTAGGAATAGATGTAATACAAACACTATGGCTACCCTTTGAGATAATAAATATGCAAACATTTTTATTATGGTTGGCAGCATTGACATTAATCATCCCCACTTTTATTGCTTTACGTCAAACTGATGCACGATTGTTATTAGCATGGCACGGTATTGGACAAGGGGGATTTATGTTATTGGGAATATTAAGTGCTAATGCGTTAGGTACAGCGGGGGGAATTATGCATGTGTTTAATCATGCAAGTTATCAAGCAGCATTATTTTTTGCAGTATTTTCGGTAAGTTATCGTACAGGAACAGCTGATTTAGATAGATTAGGGGGGTTAGTAACCCGTATGCCTATTTCATTTACCGTTATGTTAGTGGGTATTATTGGTTTGGCAGGTTTACCACCAATGAATGGTTTTGTATCTAAATGGTTAATTTATAAAGCGTTATTAGATGAAGGGATGCCATTATTATTTTTAGCTGCGGTAATTGGTACATTAGGAACTATTTTAAGTGTTTATAAACTTATTCATAATACATTTTTAGGGCAATTACGTTTAGAACATGAAAATATCAAAGAAGTCCCCTGGAGTATGTCTATTCCCATGATGATATTAGCTAGTATCGTATTTATTACCGGTTATTTTCCAGGTTTATTGTTAGAAAGTATTGCTGCGATGCAGTCTACATTAGGTATCAGTGTAGTAGATTATCATTTAGGAGGAGTCAATACTGGAAAAGGTAATCTTAATATGATAGTGGTGGTAAGTACCATGTTAATGGCAATAGGTATGGGTGCGTTGATTTTCTTTGTATTAGGGAATCCACGAAAACAGGTAACGCAATGGGATAATTATGCAGGAGGACATTTTTTAACATCGGATATGCGTTATCAATATAGTCATAATTTTTATCCTGGTTTAATGAGAGTGATTAGCCCGTTATATCGTAATACTATTTTCTGGTTGGAAAGTGCTATTGTCTCTACAGTGCAGTTTATGGCGCATATCAGTTATGCTTTATTTATGCAAGCCAATTATCTTTTGTATTTGATACTTTTAGTTGTTATTAGCTTACTATGGGTGTTAGCAGTATGAGTGGACAACATATATTTTTAGAATTGATATTAATGCCCCTGCTTGCCTTTATGATTGGTCTATTTTTAGTTTTAATGATGCGAAAAGTAAGAGCAAGAATTGAACGTAGAGTAGGGCCACCTTTTTTACAACCATTATGGGATATTATTAAATTATACGTAAAAAAAATGCAAATCAGTCATGGAGTCATTCATGATTTAGGGATTATTATGTTGCTCGGTGGTTATATTACGGCAGAGGTATTTTTACCTGTTCCAGGGATGTCTGGTTTTACATCGCAAGGGGATATCATTACGTTGATTTATTTAATGATGGTACCTTCTTTAGGTTTAGCGTTGGGAGTGGGACAATGTGCAAACCCGAATGGTTCGATAGGGATTTCCAGAGCGTTAACGGCTATGTTAGCCTATGATATACCTTTTATCGTAGTGATAGCGGGAGCTTGTTTATACTATGGCACGACCGATCTCACAGAGATAATTGCATTACAAAAAAGCCAACAGTGGGGGCTGTTAAGTATGCCGATCCTGGCATTAGCAGGGTTAATAGCAATTCATGCTATGTTAGGTAAAGAACCTTTTGAAATTTATGTCGCACCAGCAGAAATTGCTACAGGTCCTATGGTAGAGATGAGTGGTAAATATTTAGGTAGTTTATTTGTTATGCAATGTTTGCAAATCTATACCATAACTGTGTTATATACTTCCTTATTTTTAGGAGGGGGATATACTTGGTTTGATTTTATACCTAAGTTGTTTTTGGTGGCATTATTGCCTGTGATGATTACGGTTATTTTCCCCCGTTATAAAACCGATGATGTATTACGATGGTTATGGAAATGGCCAACAGGACTAGCCTTATTAGGTTTGGCAATAGTGGTCTTACAGGGATAACGAGGAGAATAAACAGATGAAAGACGTGATCCCAATACAAACGAATAACACAGAAACGATAGCCGTATCAAAAAATAGCAAAAATATCTATCAACAGGCAATAGATACCTTTAGTAACTTTTGTCGAGCCAGATCATTATTTGTTTTACATTATTGTACAGGTTGTGGTGCGATTGAATTACCGCCTGCCATGACTTCACGATTTGATATGGAACGCTTGGGTATACAACCTATGGTCACACCTCGGCAAGCTGATATTTTATTAATTACAGGCTATGTTTCCATTAAAACATTAAAGCGGGTGATTTTAACCTATGAACAAATGCAAGGGCCAAAATATGTGATAGGTATTTGCTCTTGTACCGTAAATGGGGGGATGTATTGGCAAAGTTATGCGACAGCGAAAGTATTAAGTGAATATTTACCGGTAGATATGTATATAGCAGGCTGTATGCCAAGACCCGAAGCCGTATTGACGGGATTGCAGCAATTAATGAAAAAAATTGAAAAAGGGGAAGCAAATAGCTGGGAAAACTATTTTAAACGTTACGATTATTATTTAGGTAATCAGCAGCATTTATTTGGGGATACCTGGCATACACCGACAGATATATTAGAAGAAGCACGTCATTACCATTTGTACGGCGCAGAAAGTACAGGTAACAATACAGCTCGTTTAATAAAATATACAGTGGAACATGATCTGACGAAACTAGATGCGCCATTACGAGAAAAAGATAGTATGACGAAGAGAGGAAAAAAATAATATGGTATGGGATCAAGATAAGGAAGCAACAAAAGATAATTATGCCTCTCAAACCATTGTGTTAGATCAAATTTTGCATGAACTCGATACATTAAATATTGAACAAAAAAATAACCAGCGATTTCGTGTTGATGTTAGTGCGGAAGCCCTACCGGCTCTATTATCATTATTAAAGGGAAGAGCAGGCTATACGCAGCTATCAGCTATCAGTTGTGTAGATTGGGAAGATGAATTTGAATTAGTGTATCACTTATGGTCATACGAAACAAAAGTCTTGGTTTCAGCGCATATTCGTATCCAATATACCCCTGCTGTATACGTATCTGTCTATGATATCTACACGCCTGCTGGTTTTTTTGAACGAGATATTTATGAAATGTATGGGGTTTATTTCGAAGGCTCTCCCATGATGGAGAAATTTATTTTAACAGAATGGCATGGTCCAGCTCCTATGCTGAAATCATTTGATACCTTGAAATATGTGAATGATATGTTCAACTGGCAGGAATATCAGCCAGATTGGTTAAAAGAAATTCAGGCAAAAGGGGGGAAAGTGGTCTCATGAGAGCGGAAAATTATCAGGCAGTAACACATCCAGAAAGCCATGAATTTGAATTAAATTTTGGTCCAAATCATCCGGGTATTGAAGGTAATTATGCGTTAAAAGTACGGGTAAATGGTGATAAAATCGTAGCAGCAAAAGCCGATGGAGGATATTTGCACAGGGGTTTTGAAAAGTTGATGGAAGGGCGTTTATGGATACAAAATATCGCTTTAGTACCTCGTATTTGTGTGCCAGATCCCGTTCCGATGGAAATGTGTTATGCCTTAGGTGTGGAAGATTTATGTCAATTTGAAGTGCCTGAACGTGCTAACTGGTTACGTGTCTTGCAACTGGAATTATCTCGTATCGCTGCACATTTATTTACCTTTGGTGGTCATGCGGCAACTGTTGGTATGTATAGTAATATGTTTTGGGGTATTGCTGATCGGGATTTGATTTTGGATATGTTTGAACAGATGACCGGCGGAAGAGTTTATCATATGTATACGATTCCAGGTGGTGTAAGGCGAGATGTAGGGGTAGAACAATTAGATAAAATTAGTGATTTACTGGATTATTTAGAAAAACGATTATCCGATTACGATAATTTATTCTTTAATAATAAAATCTTTATTCAACGTGCCAGAGATACAGGCATATTAACACCAAAACAAGCTTTATCATGGGGTGTTACTGGCCCTAATTTACGTGCTTGTGGCTTGGCCTTTGATGTACGGCGAGATGATGCCTATTTATGTTATGATCAGATTGATTTTGATATTGCAACGGAAACGGCTGGTGATGCATTAGCACGTAATTTAGTACGGCGCAAAGAATTAGCTCAGTCTATTTATATAGTACGACAAGTGATTGACTATCTAAAAAAGGATAAAAGCACACATATTCGTTGTCAGATCCCCAATCCTTTAGCATGGAAAGTACCTGCGGGAGAAACTTACACACGGGTAGAATCTTCAAAGGGTGAATTATCCTTTTATATTGTTTCTAATGGTGGCGAAAAACCGTATCGGGTACATGTTAGAGGTCCATCTTCGATGCATGCGGTGCAAGTATTAGAAAAATTAGTGACAGGAGGACGCTTAGAGGATGTTGCACAAATTATGTTCTCTTTGGATGCGTGTCCCCCTGAAGTAGATAGATAATCATCCATCTTGTAAGTTGGGCGAAGTGATAGAGATCAAATACCATGTCTAAAATCAAGTTAAAAGTACAGCAAGAAGCTATTTCCCATGCAAGCAAAGGAAGTATGTTGCGCCCTTTTAAAGCATTAGCCTTTTTGGGACGCAAACCCGTGACAGAAGCCTTGCAAGCACGCATTGCTGCAGATATTTATAGAGGTTTCCATCTTAATGACTGGGATAAATGTATAGGTTGTAGCACTTGCCATACTATTTGTGATAACGCTGCTATTCAGATGGTCTATATTCCTGATTTACCAAGCGATTTGTTAGCAGGTAAAAAACCCTTTCGTCCAGCAATTGATTATGGAAGATGTTGTTGGTGTGGCTTATGTGTGGATATTTGTCCTACCGGTTCATTAGCATTATCTAAAGAGTATATTCATACTTGTACAGAAGATCATATTGACAGTTATTTTATCCTGCCCGATCCAAAAGGAATGCATAAACAACCCTTTGAGAAGGGGTGGGAAAAATCAGATCAGACAGATTTATTATTACATCATCGTCAGACTATGCAGCAACTTCCTGCATTAGAACGGATACAAAACTTTGATGAAATAGTACAAGGGTTTACAGATCAAGCAGCCTTTGAAGAAGCCTCTCGTTGTATTCAATGTGGTTTTTGCCATGATGCTTGTCCGGCACAAATGCACGCACCCGAATATATCCGTGCGATCTGGGAACACAATTTTGAACAGGCTGTCACACAGATTTATCGGACTAATCCTTTTCCTAATGTTTGTGGACGAGTGTGTACACATCGTTGTGAAAGTGCCTGTGCTATGCAAGTAAGAGGGGAAGCTATTGCAATTCGGTGGTTAAAACGTTATGCCATAGATAAAGTGCCTCATGCTAGAGTAAAAGCATTAGTCTCTCAATCAGAGATAAGTAAGCCGGATAATAATTTGTCTGTAGCGATTATTGGTGCAGGTCCTGCTGGCTTGACAGCAGCTTTCGACTTGGTACAGCAAGGACATAAAGTAAAAGTGTTTGAAGCAGCAGATAAAGCAGGGGGAATGATGCGTTATGGTATACCAGAATATCGTTTGCCAGCAGATAAATTAGATGAAGATATTGCAATTATTACTTCAATGGGGGTAGAAATAGTCTGTAACACCATAGTAGGAAAAGATGTCAGCATGGAAGATATTGTTACAGAATATGATGCCGTATTATTAGCAACAGGATTACAACAAGGTCGATCTAGTCGTATTCCAGGTAGCAATCATAAAAATGTGTACAGTGCCATTGAATTATTAGCTAAAATTAAACGTCAGGAAGATTTTATCATTCCTCATAAAGCTGTTATTATTGGTGGTGGTAATGTAGCAATGGATATAGCAAGAAGTTTAGCTCGCTTACAACAACAGTATTATGCCAATATTAATATTATCGTTACGACTTTAGAAACGAAAGATGCAATGTTAGCCGATGATTCGGAAAAAAGGGAAGCATTAGAAGAAGGTATAGTACTAGAAAATAGTCGAGGGCCTTTGGAATGTATGGTGTGTGATGATGAAACACTAGAGGGCTTAAAGACAGTAGCATGTTTAACAGTGTTTGATAAAGAAGGGCGTTTTCATCCACAATATGATTATACAGATGAAGTGATTTATAGTGCAGATATGGTAGTTGAAGCAATAGGGCAAAACACAGTATTAGCATTTTTAGGAGATACTATAACCGAACAGTTAGAATGGCAACAAGGCAAAATTAAAGTGGATAATGAAGGGCATACTGCTTTAGAGTGGTTATGGTCAGTGGGGGATATGGTAAAAGGTTCAGATGTAATCCATGCTATTGCAAAGGGGCATCAAGTTGCTAAAAGTATAGATACCTATTTACAAAATATCAAAGTATTCTCATAATTTATGAGAATACTTTGAATGAAAGATGTAGGGCGCAGTCTCGTTATGCCTGTAGGGGTGCGGCTCTTGAAGCCCGCTCCTTTAGGGCGGGTCATTCACTGAAATATAACGTATAGTTAGGAAATTATGTTAGAAAAAGATGCTTATCAGCAGATAAAAGAAAAAAAAACATTACAAGAAGTGCTACAAGCAGCCATTGCTTTTGAAAAAACAGCAAGAGATTTTTACCAAAGTTTGCTTACTAAGGTAAGTAAGCCCTTACGAGGATTAGTGCTTGAATTAGCGCAAGAAGAACAACGGCATTATGAGTTATTTACTGAAATGGCACAAAAACAAAATCTTGCCGAAATACTACAAGAAAATATCCTTATCCCAAAAATGGATCACCGTTTTAGCGATTATATACAGACACCAAAGTTATCTGATTTTGCGGATGATCAAGCCATTTTACAATATGCATTAGGGCGAGAACAAGCCGCTATGGAACAGTATAGAGCGTTAGCAAAAGAGACTCCAGAGAGTGAACTCAAAGACTTATTTCTATTTTTAGCTATAGAAGAACAAGCACATAAATCTGAACTTGAGAAGCGGTATTATACGATGGTATATACATAATGGGTGGTAATACAACATTTTAAACAGTTTATTGATATGATTACTTATAAAGCTGAAATAGAAGGTATAGAAGTTATTTTAACTGAAGAATCTTATACTTCCAAAATTGACCATTTAGCGGATGAAAAACTTGAGAAA
>JALWRI010000040.1 GCA_026994225.1 Gammaproteobacteria bacterium
ATTGTATATACCAACAACAGATTAAAAACATTAGCCGATTAACCACATATAAACTAGAATGTAACAAAATATAAGCAAAGCCCTGTTTTTGTTATCGCATAAATAACTCAAGCTTTACTTATATCCTTTATCACAATCATTATTAGAGGGCAAAACAAATGAACAAAGCCTTAAAAAACTTAATATATTTTAGTATACTAGGCTGCACATTCTCATCAGTATTACATGCAGGAACTAATCTTAACATCGGTATAACAAGCGACTACGTATGGCGAGGCAATAGCCAAACTAAAGCTAATTTGACTGAAACCCCTGATCAAGTAAAACATTCTCCAGCTATATCTTTAGGTTTAGAACACGAGGCTGATAACGGTTTCTACATCGGTGCGTGGACATCAAGTATTCGTAACCCTGGAGATGATATCGAAATAGATATTTATGGTGGATACTCAGATAAAACACCTAACGATAAAATTGGATATGATATTGGCCTTATTACTTATCAATTTCCTGGTATCGCAACAGATTTTACCGAAGTATACGCAAATGCATCGTTTCTTAACGACATGATAGAAATTGGTGTTGCTAGCACAATAGACGCTGATAAAAGGGTCGTTACAACAGTGTTTGATCCCAGTCTTATTAGCGACGATACTCGCTCTAAAGAAGGTGATACTTATAGCCATATAAAAATCAGCTCAGAAATAAAAGCTTTTTCCTTATCTACAACAATTGGAAGTACCAACGCTCAAGATGACTACATAAATACAAAGACAGCACTTGGTTATAACATACCAGATAATAACGGCACTCTCACCCTTGCCTATGATGTCATTACAGGGGGTAATTCCACTATTAACGGAACAATTCTGAGCTTATCATGGGATAAGTCGTTTGCTTTCTAAACATATTATGCTTTAGCAGGACTATTTATCGTAAGCAAGATTACCAATACAATATTTATCAGAGCACTCTAAAATACGGGCTGTATTTTTGACAAGCTAAATACTGGATGAATCCAATCTCAATGTAAGGGCTGCTCTTAAATATCATGAACTTAACAATTTCTGAGGGTTTCCTATGTTATCTGTTCTTTCGTCTTTATTAAAAAAAGATACTCGTATCAATTTTTATTTTTGTAAGAGCAATCTTATTAAAAGTTCTATAATTAGCTTGGCTGTTATTATAACCTTAGGTTTATCATCTATAGCAACAGCAAATAATCGATTATCTTCTATCAATTGCATTGACAACAACAATCCACCAAAAGTTAAGGAGTCATTTAAACATATCAGAGGTATTGGCCCTTCAAGGTTTGTATGGAGAGCCAAAACCAAACAGGCAAAAAAGAAAAGAAAATTACCAGATGGAGAATGTACGATACAGAGCGGTAGCTCTCAGCTTCTAGCAATAGCCGTAGACAAAAAAGTAATTAATGGCGAGCTAAAATGCATTATCTCTGGAAAATCATCAAAAGATACTGGTGCACGCGGAAAGTCAGGTATCGAAACATTAGTAATGCCATTTAAAACAGGAGTAGTAAACCAAGGTAATTATCGTAAAGAAATATGGATGAGTTCCTATAAAGACGCCATCTATGTTCACCTTAAAAGCGTAGGAAACTTGCACTGGAATGTAAAAATAAAAAATGATGGGGATTCCTGCCAAATTCTTGGCAAACAGCTGTGCTCAAATAACTCAAATTACACACCTAGAAAAGGCTGTATAGCTAATTAAATAACTAAAATTATTTCTATTAGCATCCAAATGTATCCATAACTATATCACTTAGTGACGGTACATTTAATAACTGGTGTTACAC
>JALWRI010000041.1 GCA_026994225.1 Gammaproteobacteria bacterium
GAGTGTTGGGATTCAGAAGCGCACCATAATATGGTTTCAGGTTATCTTTTAAGGTACCGAGACCAACCCCAATGTCTTCAGAAATATTTTCATCAGTTTTTCTGAAATCTTTAATAATCTTTGCCCATATACAGTAATCAATATAAGGTAGCAACTTCCACTTAGACCAATTTAGTGCATTTTTTTCTGTGTAGTGCGTATGCCCCTTTCCTGCTCTGGTAATTCCCCTATGCTTTGCCTTTTTGCCTCTTTCTTTGCTAATCCAATTGCGTTTGTGTTCATCAATAATTCTGACTAATTCGCTTTCCAGAGTCTTATCGTCATAGGAAAGGTTTATCAGGCAGGGTATAACTAAGCCCTCATCCATATTTATTACATCATAAAACCTACCTCTTTGTTTCCATTTGTAGCTAAGTTCATTCGTTTTCTCTAGCTCGTATGTATCCATAAGTCTGATAGCCTCCCCAAGCTTAGAGCCAATATCTAATTTTAAAAAGCGTACAGAAGGATTTAATAGATGACTTTTAAATTTTTCTATATCTTCAACATTATCGTAATACCCATCGTCCCAGAGCATCATATTTCTTCTACGTTGATAGATACTTATCAATAATTTAACTCGCCATTCAATTTCATCTGCCCACTCTGATAATGTTAAAGGTTTATATATTCCTTTATTCACTGCATCAACATACCAGTCAAAAGGTTCATTTCTTTCATATATTAATCTCATAAAGCAAAGCCTTAATTGCTTGTAATGCCTTAAAAAAATCACACCACCGAACCGTTAAGGCTTACGGTTTTTCGGGAGCTACCCTAGGTGGTGTAAACTCTGTTGGTTCTAATGAACCCAATTCTCAACTTTAAGCCCCTCAATTCTGCAAAATTCTTTTGTGTTGTTAGTCACTATTGTTGCACCTTCGCTTAGTGCATGAGCGGCTATCATTAAGTCCATTGCCCCTATAATTTTTCCTTGTTTTGCTAGGTCGCTTCTTATTTTCCCGTAGTAGTCGCACGGTTTTTCACTGTAATCATATATCTGGAAAGGTGAAATAAATCGTTGTAGTGCTTTGTTATTTTTATTAAAACTATTGCTTTTATATACACCATAAGTCAATTCTGATAATACAATTGATGATATACCCACGTTCTCTACTGGCACTAAGTCAAAATACTTTCTTACTTCGGGTGGTTTGTTTTTGATGAGGTAAATACAAATATTGGTATCCAGAAAGTACAACATTAAAATAGTTCCTCTCTTTCCTGTAGCTTTGGTTGGTTTCTCTCACTCATAAAGTCATCACTGAATTCATCGAGTGAATTAAAAAAGTCATCCCAACCTGCTTTTTTTGCGGAAAGCACTAAGGTATCCCCTACTTTTTTTATAAAAACTTCATCCGTATTGCTAAACCTAAACTCTTTAGGCAAGCGTACCGCCTGACTGTTACCGTTCATAAATAGCTTTGCTGTTTTTATTTGCATCGCATAGTACCTTTTAAAATTAATATACTATTTAGTATATATTATAAATGTGGGGGGTTATGCTTTTTTATTTCTGCTATAGTGTTTAAGGAAGCTCTGATTAAGTAGGAAGTGAGGCTTTAGCCTCGCCCGAGTCAACAGTATTTCAATACTTTATGGGCGATACTAAAGTGTCGCTTCCAATATTTTGGACTTAATCAGAGCTTCCTTAAAGAGCCATATTTTTTGCCTTATCCAGTTTTTTTATTCTCTTTATTAAGCCATTTGTCGTAATTGTACTAAGCTTAGAGTCAATCCAGTTTTTTTTCATAAGCGTCTGTAGTATCC
>JALWRI010000042.1 GCA_026994225.1 Gammaproteobacteria bacterium
CAGATAAAAGACTGCTTAGCACGCCAACGTGTCCAATATGTTGTATTTTTTCTTGCTTCATACAACATTCCCATCGCTAAATCCATTGTCATAAGCTGCGCTTTGGGATACAGTTTTAGCAATGTTGCACTGGCATGTCCTGTACCCGCACCTAAATCTACTATTTTATCCGGTTGCAAACGCATATAATCCAAACGCTCTCGCATTTGTTGTTCTACTTGCTGTTGCAAGATTGCAGATTGATCATAACCTTTTGCTGCATTGGAAAAGGCCTGTGCTATTTTTTTCTTATGCTTATTCATAGATATAATTTTTTCATTATGGCAATAATTTTTTTCTGTCTTGCTATAAATGGAACATGATTTGCTGATCGGAGTAAAAAATAATGTTGTTGATATTGTTTTGCTAATTGCACAATACCTTGATAAGGAATTAACGGATCATTTTCACCAATAATCCAATCTATCGGTCTTTGTATATTTATCTGATGTATTTTACTCTGATATAAAATATCTAATCCAGCTTCTAAACTCGCAATATCAGCATGATCAAGTAATGCAAATCGACTGCGTAAAACCCGTAGATCCTCCCTTACCGATACACTACCTTGTACGATTAACGCATTAAAACGACGTAATGTCTGCACTACATCTTGTAGTAATGAGGTACTAAATATATCTAATAACTGCTTTTTAATGCCATATTTCCAACTATCATTACCTATAAATTGAGGGGTTGATGACAACATACACACTCGTTGTACTCGTTCAGGATAGTTGTTTGCTATCTGCAAAGCAATAAGCCCTCCTAATGACCAACCTACTATGATACTTTTTACCGGTAATACTTTCACAATTGCCGTAACTTGTGCATCAATACTATAATCAACCAGTGCTTCACTGTTACCATGTCCGGGTAAATCTATTAGCGTAACATTAAATCCCAATGCAAACAGCTCTTGAGGTAATACGCCCCAAATTTTATGATGCATTCCCCAACCATGTAAGAAAGTAATATTAGGTCGTTGGCTAGCTTGTCCCAGATATTGTACAAATACACTCATGCCACTATCACTTGCTGCAAGCAATCGAGTAAATAATCTATCTGCTCTATAGTATGTGTTGCCGATAGAGTAATGCGTAAACGAGCCGTATTTTTTGGCACCGTAGGCGGACGAATAGCACTAACCCAAAGCCCTTTTTGTAATAATTGTTCGCTGATCATTGTTGTTTTAGCACTATCACCAATCAGTATAGGTTGTATAGGGGTCAAAGAAGGCATAACAGGTAACTCAAGTTGTTTCGCAGCTCGACAAAAATAATCAATTAAGGTTTGTAAATGAGTATGTCTATCTTGCTCTTGTTGTACAATCTGTAAACTACAACGTAATGCGGCAGCAATAGCAGGCGGCAATGCTGTGGTATAGATATAACTGCGTGCATCTTGTATAAGTGTTTCAATCAATGCTTCACTGCCTGCTACAAATGCACCAAAAACGCCTAATGCTTTCCCTAAAGTTGCCATATAAATGGGTACATCTTGTGCTGAAACTTGCCAATATACCAAGCTCCCTTGCCCTTTTGCCAATACTCCCAAACCGTGAGCATCATCTATCATTAACCAACTGTGGGTCTTTTTCGCATATTCAGCTAACTGACTAATAGATGCCAAATCGCCATCCATACTAAAAACTGCATCGGTCACTATCATACGATAACGGGCATCACTACGTACTACTTGCCGAGCTAAATCGCTAAGATCATTATGTTTATAACGGTATAATGGTGCTTTACTTAATAATGCCGCATCAATCAAAGAAGCATGGTTTAAACGATCCCCAAAAATAGCATCAGATCGATCTAGCAATGCATTAATCACTCCTTGATTTGCCATATATCCAGTTGAAAACAATAATGCTCTAGGATAACCAACATATTCGGCCAGGGCTTCTTCTAAAGCATGATGCTCAATACTATGTCCACTAATAAGATGTGCTGCACCACTCCCTACACCATATTGATTGACAGCATCTTGAAAAGCCTTAATCACTTTTGGATGATGTGCGAGTCCTAAATAATCATTACTACAAAAATTGATCAACGTTCGATTGGCAAGTTGATAAGATTGCCTATCAGCAACCCCCTGTACTATTTTGCGTTGCCGATATAAAAATTGTGCTTGACGCTGTTGTAAACGTGTATTAAGCAGCTTATCTAAAGCTATCCCACTCATTGTAAAGCATGAATACCCAAACGCTGAAATAGTTGCTGATCTTTACTGGTTTTAGGATTATCTGTCGTTAACAAACGATCACCATAAAAAATAGAATTTGCGCCAGCAAAAAAACATAATGCTTGCATTTCGTCTGTCATTTTTTCTCGTCCTGCTGATAAACGCACTACCGATGCCGGCATTAAAATTCGAGCAACTGCTACAGTACGTACAAATTCAAGTGGATCAAGTAGCTCTGCACCGTATAAAGGAGTACCTTCTATTTGTACTAATAAATTAATTGGTACACTTTCAGGGTGTTGTGGCAAATTAACTAACTGTTGCAACAAGGCAATCCGATCCTGGCGTTTTTCCCCCATTCCCAAAATTCCCCCACTACAGATATTAATCTCTGCCTCTCGTACATACGACAGCGTATCTAATCTATCTTGATAAGTACGAGTAGTAATAACTTCACCATAAAATTCGGGGGATGTATCCAAATTATGATTATAGTAATCCAAACCCGCTTTTTTCAATATTTGCGCCTGCTCTTTGGTGAGCATACCTAATGTCATACAGGTTTCCATCCCTAGCGATTTCACGGCTGTAATCATCGCAATAATAGCTGCCTCATCCTTTGCATTTAAGCAACGCCAAGCTGCTCCCATACAAAATCGACTTGCCCCATTCTCTTTTGCCAATTTAGCCGCTTCCACTACCTCATTTAATGGCATTAAAGGTTGATTATCTAAATCAGTATCATACCGTACACTTTGAGAACAATAGCTACAATCTTCTGCACAACGTCCCGTTTTAATACTTAATAAGGTACTAATTTGTACTGCATTAGGATCAAAATACGCACGATGTATTTGTTGAGCTTGAAAGAGTAAATCATTAAAAGATTGATTAAATAACCTGGCAATTTGTTCTTTCGTCCAGTCATGTCGTATTACAGCATCGGTTATCATAGCAGAAGATACATGTGTACCTACGCTCGCTGTGCCATTATTTTCCATATTATTACCTGCTTGATTACTATTTTGATTTATGTTCAGCTAAAAGGACATCATGCCATTGCTCTTGTTTTATTTTCCATAAATCCAGCATAGACCACGGAATAAGAATAAAACTAATCACACCACCAGTAATAATCCATAACCGCCAATCCGTACCATAAAAAGTACCTACAGGGATTATCATGCCAAATAAACCATAAAAACGATATGCTGCTTGTTGGGTATAATACCCAACTCGTGGATTAGGATGATGCCGTACTAATGCATAGATCATCATAGATAATCCAAACCATAAAATTGGTGGTACGACCATAAAAACAAACATGATAATCAATGTTACTCCTTGTGGAGGAGCCAACATAATAACAGGTGCTAACACACTACCTGGTAACATACTGATAATATTACCGATATTAAATACCTTCGCTTGCAATGATGCACTTTTTGCAGTAATGATTGATGAAGAAGAAGACGTTACGAACATGCATATCCCTATTAAGATATAAATAAAAAATATCTCTTTATATTACCATAGTGTAATTGTTGCAACAATAACACTCTCACTCTGATAAAATTTGTCACACTTTTGCTATACTATGGAAAATACTAACATCACGACTACGCAAGGAGTATGCTTGTGCTTTACCAAGGACAAGGAATTACCTGTAAAAAAATTGAACACGATATAGCAGAATTATGTTTTGATTTACAACATGCCTCTGTTAATAAATTTAATGCAGAAACATTAAAAGAATTACAAGAAGTTATTGCTCTTATCACTAATAATAAGCAGATCGCTGGGTTATTGATTAGCAGTGCTAAATCCTGTTTTATTGTTGGTGCAGATATTACTGAGTTTTTAGATTATTTTAATCAACCTGAAGAAACCTTACTTGCATGGGTACGCCAAACCAATCGTTTATTTTCCCAAATTGAAGATTTAGCCATTCCTTCTTTAAGTGCTATTAATGGGATTGCTCTTGGTGGGGGGTTAGAACTTCCATTATGTACCAGCTTTCGAGTTGCCGCTACGCATGCAAAAATTGGCTTGCCTGAAATTAAATTGGGCATTTTTCCTGGTTGGGGTGGTACTACTCGCTTACCCCGATTAATCGGTGCTGATAATGCTATTGAATGGATTGCCAGTGGTAAACAATATTCGGCTCAAGAAGCCTTCCGATATGGGGTAGTTGATACCGTCACAGCACCAGAGACATTACGCTCTACGGCTATAGATATATTACGGCAAGCAATACAAGGGCAACTAGATTGGCAACAGCGGCAACAACAAAAACGACAACCACTGCGTTTAAATTTTATTGAAGCTATGATGGTATTTGAAACCTCTAAAGGCTTTATTAAACAACAAGCAGGCCCTCATTATCCTGCCCCTATTACTGCCATTAAAGTGATGCAACAAAGTGCTGATCTGGATCGAGATGCCGCATTGGAAATAGAACATGCACACTTTGTTAAAATAGCCAAAACCCCCGTTGCCAAGGCATTAGTGAATATATTTTTGGGTGATCAACAGATCAAAAAAACCGCTAAAAAATGGACTCAAGATATACCTGATATTACCCATACTGCAGTACTCGGTGCAGGGATTATGGGAGGTGGTATTGCCTACCAATCCGCATCAAAAAATATCCGTATCCATATGAAAGACATTAATGAAGAGGCATTGACTCTGGGCTTCTCTGAAGCAGGAAAATTACTCAATAAACTAATAAGTCTTGGACGTATGGACAGTAAGAAAATGGTAACGGTGCTGGATCATATCCGTCCTACATTGCATTATGATGATTTGCAAACTGCCCAAGTAATTGTTGAAGCAGTGGTAGAGAATAAAGCGATTAAACAATCAGTTTTACAAGAAATTGAAAATCATATTAGTGATGATAGTATCTTAACCTCTAATACTTCCACTATTCCTATTACCGAATTAGCAAACACCTTACAACGCCCCGAGAATTTTTGTGGTATGCACTTTTTTAATCCTGTTCACCGTATGCCCTTAGTCGAAATTATTCGGGGAGAAAAAAGCAGTGATCGCACTATTGCCCTAGCAGTAAAATATGCTTTAGCAATGGGAAAAAGCCCTATTGTTGTCAACGATTGCCCAGGATTTTTAGTAAACCGTATCTTGTTTCCCTATTTTGGTGGATTTATTAAACTCATTGCCGAGGGTGTCGATTTTCAAGATATTGACAAAGTAATGGAAAATTTTGGCTGGCCAATGGGACCGGCTTATCTGCTCGATGTTGTTGGTGTCGATACCGGACATCATGGCGGAGACGTTATGGCAAAAGCATATCCTGATAGAATGTATTATAAAGATAAAACAGTGGTCGATATATTGTATGAAGCTAAACGGTTTGGACAAAAAAATAATAAAGGCTTTTACCAATATAGTTTAGATAAAAAAGGCAAACCGAAGAAAAATATTGATCCAGATGTCTACGATTTACTACCACCATTACGTACTACCCCTTTGGATAAAGAAGTCATCATTGATCGCATGTTGTTACCTATGATCATAGAAAGCGCCCGTTGTCTGGAAGAAAATATTGTTGCCTCTGCAACAATGCTGGATATGGCACTGCTCTATGGATTAGGTTTTCCTGCTTTTCTGGGAGGGTTGTTCCGCTATGTGGATAGTATTGGTGTCGATGTCATCTGTCAACGAGCAGATAAATACCACCATTTAGGTGCACTATACCATCCTACAAAAAAAATGCGGGAAATGGCAACACAACAACAGACTTTTCATACTGCATAGCGGTTATTTGGGAGTAAAAAAAATGCAAGAAGTAGTCATTATTGATGCGGTAAGAACCCCTATGGGACGCTCTAAGGGTGGAATGTTTCGTCACCTTCGAGCTGAAAATATGTCTGCACAATTAGTCAATGCGTTATTTACACGCAATCCTAAGGTATCTGCTGAGGAAGTGGAAGAAGTGATCTGGGGTTGTGTACAACAAACCTTGGAACAAGGTTTTAATATTGCTCGTTTTATTTCCTTAATGACAGATATTCCCCATACTGCCAGCGCCCATACGGTTAATCGCTTATGCGGTTCATCTATGACTGCATTACATACCGCTGCCTTATCCATTATGACAGGACAAGGCGATGTCTATGTGTGTGGAGGGGTGGAACACATGGGGCATATCGAAATGACGCATGGTTTTGACTATAATCCCAACAGTGCTAAATACTTTGCTAAATCTGCCATGATGATGGGACTTACCGCTGAATATCTCTCTACTATGCACCAAGTTGCCCGAGAAGATCAAGATGCATTTGCTTTACGTTCTCATCAAAATGCTTACCAAGCCACCGTGCAAGGTAAATTTAACAATGAAATTATCCCTATCGAAGGACATGATAGTAATGGTGTATTGAAGGTAGTTTCACAAGATGAAGTGATCCGTGCCGAGACAAATATTGAAGCCCTCGCTGCGTTAAAACCTGTCTTTAATCCTAAAAATGGTACAGTGACTGCTGGTAATTCATCCGCAATTTCTGATGGTGCTTCGGCATTATTATTAATGTCTGCTGAACGTGCCAACGCTTTGAATTTACAACCTATGGCAAAAATACGTGCCATGGCAACGGCTGGGCTTGATCCATCTATTATGGGCTATGGCCCTGTTCCAGCAACAGAAAAAGCACTCGATAAAGCAGGTTTAAAAATTATGGATATTGATTATATAGAACTCAATGAAGCCTTTGCCGCCCAAGCTCTACCCGTAATGACTGATTTGGGCATTTTGGATCAGATGGAAGAAAAAGTAAATTTACATGGTGGTGCGATTGCCCTTGGACATCCTTTAGGTTGCTCTGGTGCAAGAATTTCCACAACGCTCTTACATATTATGCAAGATAAAGATTTTCACCTCGGACTAGCCACTATGTGTATTGGTATGGGGCAAGGAATTAGCACCATTTTTGAGCGTGTTTAAATTACCACCATCACAATAAGGATATTATATGACTTTGTTTACCATCCGTAATCAGGACGATATACGGGATATAGAAAAAATTCCCCTTGCTGAACGTTTAATAGCTCAAAATACTTATCAACTAATACAACACACTGCACAGACTTATCCCGATAAAATAGCTATCAGTTATATTGCTTCAGGTATTGATTATACACAACATGGCAGTATCAGTTACCAAAAATTTTTACAGCAAATACATCAATACGCTAACTTGTTTTATGCTCTCGGTATACGTTCTAATGATGTCATCAGTTATTTGTTACCTAATTTACCACAAACACATTTTGTTTTATGGGGTGCGCAAGTAACAGGTATTGTCAATCCTATCAACCCATTACTTGAAGCGGATACTATAAAATGCATTTGTCAGACCGCACATACTAAAATATTAGTTGCCTTAGGTAATACGGATATCTGGCAAAAAGTCTTAGCTATTCAACAAGATATTCCTTCTTTACGTTATGTGCTATGTCTTGATGCTAACTTTACTGAACAGGGTCATTTACTTAACTTACAACAACATATAGATAAACAGCCTACACAACTAACTTTTCAACGTGACATAGCTCCTGAAGATATTGCCTCGTTATATCATACTGGTGGAACAACTGGTACGCCTAAACTGGCTCAACGTAGTCATTACAACGAAATTGCTATGGCATGGATGATTAATACTGTCGCTGGCTTACATTCTGATACCACACTCTTGTGTGGATTACCATTATTTCATGTTAATGCTACCATGATAACAGGGCTAAGTGTCTTTGCTAGCGCTGCAAAGGTTGTTTTACTCACTCCTACCGGATTTCGTAATCCAGACATTATTCAATATTTTTATGCTATTGTTCATTATTATCAAGCCAATTTCTTTTCTGCTGTCCCTACTGTCTTATCTGCATTACTGGAAGTACCTGTAAAACATGATATAAGTTCCCTGGAATACGCTGTATGCGGTGCAGCACCATTAAGTGTTGAACTTTTTAGACGCTTTGAACAACATACTAAAATACGTATCTTGGAAGGCTATGGTTTAACAGAAGGTACTTGTGCATCGGCTGTTAATCCAAAAGATGGAGAACGTAAAATAGGCAGTATTGGTTTATCCATGCCCTATCAATCTATGCAAATTGCCATCTTGGATAAAGATACCGGTGCATGGCAAGGTGTTGCCAAACCTAACGAAATAGGATATATCTTAATTAAAGGCGATAATGTATTTCAAAAATACCTCGATCCACAGCATAATGAAACGGCTTGGTTAAAAGATGGCTGGTTTATCACCGGTGATTTAGGTCGTCAGGATCAAGACGGTTATTTTTGGCTCACGGGAAGAATAAAAGAATTGATTATTCGTGGCGGACATAATATTGATCCGTTAATGATTGAAGAAATCTTTTATCAATTACCCGAAGTCAAACTTGCCGCAGCGATTGCTTGTCCACATCCTCACTTAGGAGAAGTTCCAGTTGTTTTTGTAGAATTAACAAATAAATGTTCTTTAAACTGTGAAGATTTATTGCAATATGTGACACAACATACTGCAGAACAAGCTGCTATTCCAAAGAAAATCTTTATTATTGATCATATCCCGTTAACACCCATAGGAAAAATATTTAAACCAGCTCTACGTTGGCAAATCACTAAAGAAGTGTATCAACAGGCTTTACACCATATTCCCTTTCAAAGTATCAAAGTGTGTGAAGATAAACAACATGGCACACGAGTTAATATCTATCTTCCCAATAGAGATAAAAAATCCCTGACAAAACAGATCAAACAGCGATTATCTGACTATACTTTGTATTATCAGTTACATTTTTTGGACTAAATTATGTCACACTCTAGCGTATCTATTCCTTTATTTTGGCGTCTTCGGACACACTTTATTAGCCAATTTATTTTCAATTATTTAAAAAATATGCTTCCCCCTGTTTCCGCTACAGAGCAAGCTGCCCTGGATGCAGGCACCGTCGGATGGGAAGGGCAACTCTTTACCGGCACGGCACAGTGGCAGACCTTGTTAGATAAACCTATCAACCAGCTTTCTAGTCAAGAACAGGCTTTTTTAACAGAACAAGTCGAAACCTTGTGCCAACAATTAAATGATTGGGATGTCTATCAACAACAAGATTTACCTGAGCATGTTTGGCAATATCTGAAAGAACAAGGCTTTTTCGGCATGATTATTCCCAAACAGTACGGTGGATTACAATTTTCCGCTTTTGCACATTCTGAAGTTATTGTAAAAATTGCCAGCCGATGTTTGCCTGCTGCCATTACCGTCATGGTACCTAATTCATTAGGTCCTGCAAAATTACTCCTGAGCTATGGTACGACACAACAAAAAGATTACTATTTACCTCGTTTGGCAAAAGGGCTCGATATTCCTGCGTTTGCTTTAACCAGTCCTCCAGCGGGCAGTGATGCAGCAAGTATGCAAGATCAGGGGGTGATTTGTTATGATAATTGGCAAGGAAAGAAGATACTTGGGATTAAACTCAACTGGAAAAAACGCTATATAACTTTAGGTCCTGTTGCAACCTTGTTAGGGGTTGCATTTAAGCTCTACGACCCAGAACAATTATATAGTCAAAAAACAGAACTAGGTATTACTCTAGCACTGATTCCAAGAACAACACCTGGTGTCGATATTGGTAAACGACATAACCCATTACATATAGGTTTTCAAAATGGTCCTAATGCCGGTAAAGATGTCTTTATCCCTTTTGATTATATTATAGGGGGTTCTGATTATTTTGGTAAGGGATGGACGATGCTTATGGAATGCCTTGCCGATGGACGTTCTATATCCTTACCTGCATCGAGTATGGCAGGGGCAAAAATGGTTACTTACAGTGCTGGTGCATACGCACGTATTCGTAAACAATTTAAAGTATCTCTCAGTCAATTTGGAGGGATAGAAGAAAAACTCACCCGTATTGCTGCGTATAGTTATTTAATGGATGCCACCCGACATTTTATATTAAGTGCCTTGGATCAACAGGAAAAACCAGCTGTTGCTTCTGCTATCGTTAAATATCAGCTTACTGAAAAAATGCGTATTATTGTCAATGATGCGATGGATATTTATGGTGGTGCAGGGATTTGTATGGGAGAACGTAATCTATTAGCCAATATTTATACTGCAATACCTATCAGTATTACGGTAGAAGGCGCAAATATTCTTACTCGTAGCCTAATGATTTTTGGACAAGGTGCTTTACGTTGTCATCCTTATTTGTATAAGGAAATTCGTGCATTACAACACACGGATCAAGTACAAGGATTACAAGATTTCGATCGAATACTTTTTCAACATTTAGGTTATTCTATTAAGAATATTTTTTCCAGCTTTATTGCCAGCCTTTTCTCTGCTCGATTAAATACGCAAATACCCATTAGCATACAAGACAAAAAACTCCACTACTACTATCGTCAATTTGCTCGCATGAGTAAAGGGCTTGCTCTCGCTGCTGATCTATCATTATTACAACTTGGAGGAAAAATAAAACGTTTGGAAAATATATCAGCACGTTTTGCTGATATACTCAGTTATCTTTATATGGCAAGTGCTTTATTACATTACTACCATCACACTGCTAAACATACAGATCCTGTTATTGTATATTGGTTAGCTGAACATTTATTATATAACATACAAACTGCTTTCTTTGGTTTATTCGCTAACTTACCTGGACAAGTAATGCGCCGTATCATACGGTTTAGTCTTTTTCCCTGGGGCAAAACGTATCAAGAACCGAATGATCAACTCAGTAGTCACGTTGCACAGCTGATAACTCAGCCAACAAGCACTCGTGAACAACTTATTAAAGGAATATTTATCAGTACTGATCCTAATACCGCTACATACCGTTTACAAGATGCCTTACAAAAAGTCATTCAAGCAGAAGTGATAGAGAAAAAATTACGCATTGCTATAAAAGATAAAAAAATTGCTTCCCATATACCCCGTTCAGAACAAATATCACTTGCAGTAAATGCTGGAATTTTATCTCATCACGATGCACAGTCACTTCATGCAGCAGAAGCTGCTCGTAATGATGTTATTCAAGTGGATGATTATCCTGGCAAGGTAAAATAATACGATAAAGAAATTTTTGTTCCTGCTTTTAATTGTAACACTAAATCGGCAATCCAAGCATGACTACCACTCATACATGCAGGTAATATTGCCTGCGCCTGCCATCGGTGTCTATCGCTCTGATCCGGAACAAGAGGAATAAGCTGCACTCCCATATCCATCGTTTGCATAGAAAAAGCAATACTGACTGATTTAATCTGCGATGTGAAAGTCCCTGTTACTGTCAAGTCAATAGGAAAGGCTACCATTGCTTTAGCCTCTGTTCCCAATGCCAAGGTAATATGGTTATCTGGTTCAATATCTACCGAACAACTTGATATAGCAATATCACATTGATTAATAGTGCGGGCTATTAAACGTGTATCCACGACCTCATTTTTTTCTGCTATAAGAGAAGATGGCGTTAATATTCTGTCCATATTGAGTAATACTATTATTACTCCAATACTGATAAGCAGCATCACAATGGACATTATGATTTTTAACCGCATTCTTACTCCTTTATTTATTAACTATTGACCCACAATGCAGAAATGCCTGCAATACCCCAAGCACCATATTGCTGTGCCTGACTACTCTCTTTTTTTTGCATTCCACCTAAAGCATATACTGGCATCTTTGCCTGTTGTTGCAACATTTCAAAACCGTCCCATCCTAATGTTATGGCATCAGGATGAGATGAGGTCTTTGCAACCGGAGAAACAAATATATAATCTAAATGCAAATTATTAGCCCGTTGTATATCTTGTTCATTATGACACGATGCCCCAACTATTTTTGTCTGCTGCTGTATCTTGGTAATAGTATTATTATCTATGCGGTATATATTTTTACTGGTGAGATGTATACCCTCTACAAGAGACAAATATTCTAATGCATTGGGTATATTTAATATCAATCGGGCTGCAAACTGCTGACATAATTGTTGACATTGTAAAATAACTGCTTTAGGTACATTTTTTTGTTTACTTCGTAGTTGTATCAATGATATACCCGATTGTAAGGTCTTTTCAAAATTATCCATCCAATCCGATGTTATTATATCAGGAGTAATAGAATAATATTCTGGCAAGCGTAATGCCTGTAAAATAGCATGATTTGCTTTTGGAAAAGCATACTGATCCAAATCAGAAATAGCAATCCATCGGAGCATTTGCCCTTCATTGCTTTGTGCCGTACCCGCAAAATCAATTACTCTATAAACGTGCAAAAGGACTTTTTTATCTGCATAATGATGCAAAATAAGCAAGCATTTTTTGGCACTTTGTATATCTAAATTAACTTCTTCTTTAATCTCACGTTGTAATGCAGATAGGGGTGTTTCTCCTTTTTCTAATTTTCCTCCTGGAAATTCCCATAATCCGCCTTGATGTTGTTGTGGATGACGTTTTGCTAATAATACCGTATGCACTTTTGTTATTATAGCAACCGCTACTTCAATACTGCTCATGTACGATATTCAGCATTGATTTTTACATAATCATAAGAAAAATCACACGTCCATATCTTTGTTTGTGCTTCTCCCCGCGCCAATTTTACTGTAATAGTCATATCATTTTTATACATAATCTCTTGCGCATCTGCTTCTTGATATGTCTTTGCACGTCCTCCTTCCTGGACAATACATACCTCATCTAAATAGATTTCCAAACCATTAATATCCAAATCCTTTAATCCTGCCCGTCCAACAGCCGCTAGAATGCGTCCCCAATTTGGATCACTGGCAAACAGGGCTGTTTTAACCAGTGGAGAATGAGCGATAGTATAAGCAACTTGCAGACATTCTTGCTCTGTTTGTCCTTGTTCTATAGCGATAGTTACTAATTTTGTCGCACCTTCTCCATCTTTAATAATAGCTTTTGCCAAATCTTCTGCTACGGCAACAATATGCTGTAATAATAACTGTCCATTAGTACTTTCTATATCTGTAATTTCTGCTATATCGGCTTTTCCTGTCGCTACTAATATACAGGCATCATTCGTAGAGGTATCCCCATCTACGGTAATCCGATTAAAACTTTTATTCACCGCATAATGTAACATTGCTTGCAATGTTGCTTTTGCAATCGGCGCATCCGTTGTAATAAAAGCTAACATCGTTGCCATATCAGGGCGTATCATTCCTGAACCTTTAGCAATACCAGTGACGGTAATCGCTTGTTCTCCCATTTGAAAACAACGAGAGCTTCCTTTCGCTACTGTATCGGTGGTTAGAATACCCCATGCTGCATCATTCCAAGCATCAACAGAAAGCTGTTGATAGGCTTGAGTTAAACCTTGTAATATTTTTTCAACGGGTAAAGGTTCTCCAATAACTCCGGTTGAAAAAGGCAATACTTGTTGTGTAGAACAATTTGCTATCTTTGCCAATGCCTGACAAGTTTTTTCAGCATCTTGCAAACCTTGCTCACCAGTACCCGCATTCGCATTGCCCGTATTGATAACTAAATAGGCAGGATTATCTATTTTTAAATGCTGTTTAGCTAATTGTACAGGCGCTGCACAAAACGCATTTTGTGTGAATACACCCGCTACGGTACTACCTTCTGCTAACGCTATAATAACTAAATCACGCCGATCAGGTACTTTTATTCCTGCACACGTCGTACCTAAACGTATCCCCTCCACAGGATAAATAAATACATGCTGTTCTGACATAAATGCCCCTTAGCTTAAACGCCCATGACATTGTTTATATTTTTTTCCTGAACCACATGGACATGGATCATTACGTCCCACTTTTTGTCCTTCTCGTACATAAGGCTGATGCCCTTCCTTGTCTGCGTTATTCTTCTCTTCATTCACATCCATAGAACCTGCTTCTATATCATCATGGTGATATTCCATTTCTCCTTGCGCTCTATGTTGTGCTTCCATTTCCCTAATATCTTCCTCACTAATTACCTGTATATGTGCAAGATGCAAAACCACATCCCGTTTTAAACGTTCTAACATATCTTCAAATAATTCAAAAGATTCCCGTTTATATTCCTGCTTAGGATTTTTTTGTGCATAACCACGTAATCCAATACCCTTACGTAAATAATCCATTGCAGCAAGATGTTCTTTCCATAAGGTATCCAGGATTTGTAACATCACCCCTTTTTCAATTTTACGCAACGCTTCTGTACCAAATTGCTGCTCTTTTTCGGCATAACTTTGTTGCATTGCCTCAATAATCCGCTCACGCAACGTATTTTCATTTAAGTTATCATCCTCTTCTAACCAGGATTTTAACGGTAAGGTTAACACCCAATCATTTTTTAACACCGTTTCAAGATGTTCAATATCCCACTGTTCTTCTAAACTTTCAGGCGGAATATCTTGATCTATGGTATGATTTAATACTTCTACTTGCAATTTATGAATGATGTCTGAAATATCATCCAACGACATTAATTCATCTCGCTGTTGATAAATGACTTTACGTTGATCATTTGCTACATCATCAAACTCTAACAGATTTTTTCGAATATCAAAATTATGCCCTTCTACTTTTCTTTGTGCATTTTCAATAGAACGACTCACCCATTTATGCTCTATGGCTTCCCCTTCTTGCATACCAAGTTTTTTCATTAAACCAGCCACTTTTTCTGAGGCAAAAATTCGCATCAAACTATCTTCCATTGATAGGTAAAAGCGGGATGAACCTGGATCGCCTTGTCGTCCTGCACGACCACGTAACTGATTATCAATACGCCGTGATTCATGCCGTTCTGTCCCGATAATATGTAATCCTCCACTCTCTTTTACTTGGGCATTGCGTTTTTCCCATTCTTCTCGTAAACGATCTATCGTTTCTTGTTTAGGTTTTCCTAATTTTTTAAGCTCTACCTCAAAATTACCACCTAAAACAATATCCGTACCTCGTCCTGCCATATTAGTTGCAATCGTTACCATACCAGGACGACCAGCTTGTGCTACAATGTCTGCTTCCCTACCATGTTGTTTTGCATTTAATACCGCATGTTTAATATTTTCTTTTTTCAATACTTTTGCCAAATATTCTGATACCTCAATAGACACCGTACCAACTAAAACTGGCTGTCCCCGTTTTTGACAATCTCTAATATCTTCTACAATCGCTGCAAATTTTTCTTTTACTGTTAAATAAATTAAATCAGCAAAATCTTTACGTTTTACAGGTAAATGAGTGGGTATCACCAATACTTCTAAATTATAAATTTGTTGAAATTCATACGCTTCGGTGTCAGCCGTTCCCGTCATTCCTGACAATTTTTCATATAAACGAAAGTAATTTTGGAAAGTAATAGATGCTAGGGTCTGATTTTCTAATTGAATAGTAACGCCTTCTTTTGCTTCAATAGATTGATGTAATCCTTCAGACCACCGCCGCCCAGGCATCGCTCGTCCGGTAAATTCATCAATAATCACAATTTCATTATTTTTAATAATATAATCGACATCACGTTGAAATAAATGATGCGCCCGAAGGGACGCATTAATATGGTGCATTAAACTAATATTTGTTGCATCATATAAACTTTCATTTTCTTTTAATAATCCAGATTCTACCAGCAATTTTTCAACTAATTCATGTCCGTCTTCTGTAAGATGTATTTGTTTATCCTTTTCATCAACAAAAAAATCACCTTCTCCTACTCCTTTACCTTTATCTTCTCCCTCTCCCTCTTTTTGACGCTTTAAGTGCGGTATTAACTGATTAATCTGTATATATAATTTTGCATTATCTTCTGCAGGACCTGAAATAATCAAAGGAGTACGTGCTTCATCAATCAAGATTGAATCCACTTCATCCACTATCGCAAAATGTAGCCCCCGTTGCACTTTTTCTTCCATACTAAATGCCATATTATCACGCAAATAATCAAATCCATATTCATTATTTGTCCCATAGGTAATATCTGCATCATAGGCTGCTTTTTTCTCTTCGTAACTTTGTCCAGATAAAATGACCCCTACCGTCATACCTAAAAATTGATGGATTTGCCCCATCCATTCTGCATCACGTTGTGCCAAGTAATCATTCACCGTGATAACATGCACCCCTTTCCCCGTTAAGGCATTCAAATAAGAAGGCAATGTTGCAACCAGGGTTTTTCCTTCACCTGTACGCATTTCGGATATTTTACCTTGATGTAGCACTAATCCCCCAATAAGTTGCTCATCAAAATGGCGCATATCCAATACCCGGGAACTTGCTTCTCTCACGGTAGCAAAAGCCTCAGGTATCAAGCTATCTAAACTCTCTCCAGCATCCAATCTTTGCCTATATTCTTGCGTTTTTGCTGCTAACTCCACATCGGACAATGCTTTTATTGTATCTTCTAAAGCATTTATTTTTTCAACTACTTTACGCAATTGCTTCAATTGCCGATCATTACGACTACCAAAAAATTTGCTAAAAAACTGACTGACCATGTGCTTTTGATATTCCTATTAAAAAGAGTGGAGCAATACGACTATTGCTATTTATATTTATTTTTCTATTTTTACCATTTATGCTATAAACTATTACAAAGATGATATTTTAATGGATTTTTTAATATATTTCATAGGGTTAATCTGTTTACCATTAAATAATATTTCATAATGTAGGTGGGTGCTGGTTGAACGACCGGTTGAACCCATTGCAGCAATTTTATCACCTCTTACTACTTGGTCGCCTAGTTTAACAAAAATTTTACTATTATGTGCATAACGAGTAGTAAAACCCTCACCATGATCAATTTCAACTAAATTCCCATAGCTTCCCCATCGACCTGCCCAAATAACAATTCCTGCTCCGGTAGCAACGATAGTTTCTCCCTTTTTCCCTGCAAAATCAATACCTTTATGTAATGAACGTTTCTTTTTAAACGGATCACTACGCCATCCATATCCGGAAGATACCCAAGCATTATTCACAGGTTTGCCTAAAGGTATAATAATTTTTTTCAGCTTATCGTCTGCCAATAAATATTCAAGAGCCTGTAATTGATATTCTCGATCTTCAAAATAGACACGTAACTGCTCTAAAATGTTAGTAAATTGATCCATTTTATCGACAGCATCATGTTCTAACCCTCCTAATGCAGGGTGTTGAGCAAAATTAAATTCACTCTCATCCAATTTTGCCAGTGTAACCAGACGGTTTCCCAACGCATTTAAACGTAATAAATGTGCTTGTAAACGACCAATATGGTTAGCGAGTAAATTGAAGTTATCTCGAATATTCTGTTTTTGTTCTTTTTCTGCTACCAGTAATTCTTCTACAAAGACTTTCTCCACCTGTCGTACTTTTTTTTCCTTTTCTATATAATAAAGATAACCTACTATTCCACTGATACACAGCGAACTGACAAATATTATGACAAAAAAGAAAAATAAACTAGAAGGTATGGTAGTATATCCAGAATGATCTTGATTTTTACTAACAAAAATAATATCCATTGTACCCTAAATCTAAAGTTGGAATATTGATACCGCTTATTATTATTGATACTTATGCTTTATATTGCTCATACTAACAAAAGAAAAAAAGATGATAGCACAGCTAATAGCATCTATCAGAGACTTTTGCAACATACACAAATATTAGCACAACTTAACTATTATATTGTCTCAGAATTACCTGATTACTATCATAATAAAGTGTATGTGATGAGATATCAAAAGGGAATATTAAAATTAGCGGTCAATGAAGCGATACTTGCAGCAAAATTACGTTATCATGTACCAGAATATATCCAACGATTACGGCACTATTCTGATTTTAAAGATTTAACAGATATACAAATTAAAGTGGTTGTCATGGAAGCAAAAACGGAAACGACTGTAGCCGCATCTAATCCGCCTGTTATGTCAGAAAAAACCCGTGAACATTTACAAGCCGTAGCAAAAAGTATTACCGATGAAAAACTACAAAAATCACTGCTAAATTTAGCAACCAGAACAATACCAAACAAATAACTGGTTATCTCAATTATTAATATACTATTAAGATAACCTGATCAGCAATCAAAACCAGAAATATAACCTTGTTAGGCTACGGCATTGACAGGTTCTGCAAAAGAAATAGGGAGCATTTCTTCTTCCCCTATGCTCACTTCTTCCCATGCAGATTGATCTGCTAATAAAGTACGTAATAATTGATTATTCAGTGCATGTCCTGCCTTATGCGCACTGAATTTACCAATTAAACCACAGCCAAGCAGATATAAATCACCAATCGCATCCAGAATTTTATGTTTCACAAATTCATCATCATAACGTAAACCATTACGGTTTAATACTCGATATTCATCCATCACAATGGCATTATCTAAACTACCTCCAAGTGCTAAATTCTTCGCCCGTAACTGCTCTAATTGATGCATAAACCCAAATGTTCTCGCACGACTTACCTCCCGTACAAAAGAAGTAGTGGAAAAATCCATTTCTGCATATTGGGTACTATTACTGATGGCAGGATGCTGAAATTCTATTGAAAAATCGACTTTAAAGCCTTCGTAAGGATCAAAACGTACCCATTTATCCCCATCATTTACCTGTACACTACGTTTTACACGAATAAAACGCTTTGCTGCATTTTGTTCTAAAATACCTGCTGATTGTATTAAAAAGACAAAAGGACCTGCACTACCATCCATAATAGGCAATTCTGGTTCACTCAAATTTACATAGGCATTATCTATACCTAAACCTGCCATTGCTGACAACAGATGTTCCACCGTTTCAATGCGTGTACCCTCTTTGATTAAGGTAGTTGAAAGGGTCGTATCTCCTACATATTCCGCTTTTGCAGGAATTTCTGCATTGGATGATAAGTCTTCTCTACGAAATATAATACCCGTATTTACCGGTGCTGGATTTAAAGTTAAATAGACTTTTTTACCACTATGTAAACCAATTCCAGTAGCCTTTATACTATTTTTTAGTGTACGTTGTTTAATCATAATCCCCACCCAATATCGCAAAATTCATAATTGTTGCGATAATACCATACTGTTGTAAAAATGTCATATTTATTTGTAACAATGTTGCATTTTTACCAATTTACAACTTTATAATATACTAATCTTTTGACTAAACAACGCTAAAAATTAGTCATTCTTACGCCGTAAAAAAGCAGGAATATCTAAGTAGTTTTCTTTATCTGCTTCCAAACCATCGGTATCTAAAGGATCACTACTATTTTCTGTCAACGAAGTATCTTTTACCTTTTTCACCTTTGTGTCTACTAATTTATTATTCAACCGGTACGATTTATTAGTGGTACTACTATTTTGGTGATGCGATGTTTGTTGTATATCCCCTGTAACAGTTGTACCAATACCTGTCGCTACCACTGTGATCTTCATTTCACCTTCCATATCCTTATTCATGGCTGTACCAAATACAATCACTGCACTGTCTGAAGAAAACTCACTGATCATACTTCCCACCAGATCATATTCACCAATGGTTAAATCAATACCCGTAGTGATATTAACCAATATCCCCGTTGCATTGGATAATTCTACATCTTCTAGTAGCGGATTGCTGATTGCCATTTCTGTTGCTTGATGCGCTCTATCTTCCCCTGAAGCATATCCCGTTCCCATCATTGCAACACCTTTATCCTCCATAACCGTTTTCACATCTGCAAAATCGACATTAATCAATCCTGGAGAGGTTATTAATTCCGCAATCCCTTTTACTGCCCCTAGTAATACATCATTTGCTGCCTTGAAGGCATCGAGTAAACTGGTGGTATTTCCCAATACTGTTTGTAATTTTTCATTAGGAATGGTAATTAGTGAATCGACATGCTGACGTAAATTTTCAATCCCTTCTTCTGCCACTACCATACGTTTTCTTCCTTCCCAGGGAAAAGGTTTTGTTACCACCGCAACCGTTAAAATTCCCTCTTCTTGAGCAACTTCAGCAACAATAGGTGCTGCACCCGTACCCGTACCGCCTCCCATACCTGCGGTAACAAATAACATATCTGCACCCTTAATCGCTTCTTTAATACGTTCTTTATCTTCAATCGCTGCGTCCCGTCCAATGACCGGGTTTGCACCAGCTCCTAAACCTTTAGTAATATCGCCCCCTAATTGGAGTTTAATATCACAGTTTAAACCTTTTAATGCTTGGGCATCAGTATTAGCACAAATAAAGTCTACCCCTATAATATTTTCCTGTAGCATGTGTTCTACGGCATTACCACCACCGCCACCTACACCAATGACTTTAATTACTGGTTCTTCTTCATTGCTTTCTACCATTTCAAACTTTGGCATGTTCGCACTCCTAATCCATAAAATACAGCTGACATATCGGTATTTTTTGCTTCCTCAATAGCTTTTTCTTTATCTTCATGTAAAAAAGAAGCCATTATTTATATTCATTAAAAATTACCCTGAAACCATCGCTTAATGTGATTTAAGGTATTTTTGAAATTATTTCCTCTATTAGCATAGCCCCCTTGCATCACTTCACTTTGAAGCCCAAAGAGTAATAACCCTACACTACTTGCATAACAAGGGTCTTTTATTTTTTCTTGTGCCGTAGATAACTGTGGTATACCAATACGTACTGGCATTTGGAATACTTCCTCTGCTAACTCAATAGTACCTATCATTTTGGCACTACCTCCTGTCAACACAATACCTGCTGCACACAATTCTTCAAAGCCACTATTGCGTAACTCATCTTGTACTAAAGATAATATCTCTTCATAGCGAGGTTGTACCACTTCTGCTAACACATCACGAGCCAAAGTCTTAGCTGGTCTATCACCAATACCTGGTACCTCTATGGTTTCATTTTCATTAGATAATTGCCGCAATGCACAGGCATGTTCTTTTTTAATCCGTTCAGCCTCTCGGGTTGGAGTACGTAAGGCAACCGCTATATCATTAGTCACTTGATCCCCTGCTACCGGTAATACCTTGGTATGACGAATTGCCCCATCAATAAAAATTGCAATATCCGTTGTTCCACCACCAATATCTACCAAGCAAACACCCAATTCCCTTTCATCCACAGTTAATACAGCATAACTTGATGCTAATTGTTCTAAAATAACGTCTTCTACGGATAACCCACAACGATGAATACATTTTTCAATATTTTGGATAGCACTCACAGCACCCGTTACCATGTGTACTTTTGCTTCTAAGCGTACTCCCGACATACCAACTGGCTCTTTGATCCCTTCTTGATTATCAATAATAAATTGTTGTGGCAAAATATGTAATGTACGTTGATCTGCGGAAATAGGCATGGCTCTCGCTGCATCCATCACTCTATCTACGTCTTCAGGGGTTACTTCTTTATCTAAAATAGGCCCACTACCATGTGAATCCAAACTTCTTACATGGCTTCCTGCAATCCCCACATAAACACTATGTATTTCACATCCTGCCATCAATTCTGCCGCTTCCACAGCACGTTGAATAGATTGTACTGTTGATTCAATATTCACTACCACGCCTTTACGCATCCCACGTGATACATGCTCACCCATACCAATAATTTCAATTTCATTATCACTACTTACTTCTGCAACAATAGCAACCACCTTAGATGTACCAACATCTAATCCTACCAAAATATGCTTGTCTGCTTTTTTGGTCATCAATTCCACCAAACCGTTATCTGTTTAATTATCAATAGCCTTTATTTATCTCGCCAAGCCACTGCAAAACCATTAGTATACCTTAAATCAATCTGTTTGATCTGCGCTTCTTTTATTTTTTGTATATAATCATAATAATTCACCAAATAACTGACCCGTTGTAATAGCTCTTTTTTTCCCAATATGACCGCAATATCTGAAACTAAATCTACCTGCCACTCTCCTCTTTGATTTAAAGTACAACGCATAAAAATGTGTTTTGATGTCAATAATTGCTGAATTTTAGCACATTCTTGTAACACACTATATGATTCTGACAAAGGGCCTGCTAGTATTGGTAGCTGTAAATAAGGGTTCATATTTACCACACTGAACACCACTCCTTTTTGACTAATTAGTTGTTTTTCCCCCCAACGGGCAGCGACGTGATGTTCAACTATTTGAATTTGTACCGTATCTGGCCAAATTCGTTGTATTTTAGCACTCTCTATCCACGGTAAAGCCAATACTTTTGCATACAAGTTATCTAAATCGAGCGTAAAAAAGTTTCCCTTCACTGCACTACGTAATGTTTTAGCTAACGCTATTTTTTCTGTCTGCTGTAATGTCCCTTGTATATCTAAAATTTTGATAGGAAACTGACTAGAAAATTGAGGGAAAAATAAGCTATTATTCCCAATAGCAACTATTCCACCACCTAGAATAAAAATAATCATTATCAAGAAAAAAAATCTTTTAGTACGCATTACATATTATTGTGCTGTTGCTAAAATAGCTAAGACGAGATCAGCAAAATGAATTCCTTTTTGCTCTGCTGCCATTGGTACTAAACTATGATCGGTCATTCCTGGAACAGTATTGATTTCAATTAAAAATATATTTCCGGTGTTATCTATAAAAAAATCTACTCTACCCCAACCTTGACACCCCAGTAATGAAAAGGCTTGTAATGCCAACTTCTGACAGGCTGTTTCTTGTTCAATAGCTAATCCACACGGACAAATATATTGTGTATCATCGGATATATATTTTGCTTGATAATCATAAAATTGCCGCTGAGTTTGCAATTGAATAACAGGCAATGCCTCACCTTCTAATATTGCTACCGTATATTCTGTTCCTTCTATCCATTGCTCTGCAAAAATACGAGAAGCATACTGTTTTGCTTTTTTATATGCAGCTTTTAATTCCTGCTCCGACTCTACCCGACTAATACCTAAACTTGAACCTTCTTCAGCAGGTTTTACTATCAAGGGTAGCCCTAATTTTTCTACGACTGCTGCAAAATCACTCGTATCTTGTAAGATACAATAATCAGGGGTAGGTAACTGCTCTGCCAGCCACAGTTGCTTAGTCAATAATTTATCCATTGCTAACGCTGAAGCTGCGACCCCACTACCAGTATATGGGATTTCTAAAAATTCCAGTAAGGCCTGAATACGTCCGTCTTCTCCCCCTCTTCCGTGCAAGGCAATAAAAGCTCTAGTATAATTTTCTGATTGTAAACGGGCAACAATATCCTTTGCTACATCAATAACAGTTACATCAACACCTTGAGCGGTTAAAGCCGCAGCAACCGCTATACCACTTTTTAATGAAATATCCCGTTCAGCCGAGCTACCTCCCATTAACACCGCTACTTTTCCCCAATCTGTCATCCCTTTATCCTCATAATAAGATTATTCCTCCAATTTACATCTTGCATATTCTCCAATAAACCGTATTTCAGGGCGCAATGTAATCTGAAATTGTGCTTTTACTGTCTGTTGCATGATAACAATTAATTGTTCAATATCCCATGCC
The DNA here is from genome assembly GCA_026994225.1 of Gammaproteobacteria bacterium. Taxonomy (GTDB): domain Bacteria; phylum Pseudomonadota; class Gammaproteobacteria; order GRL18; family GRL18; genus JALWRI01. The sequence continues at coordinate 23,737 of JALWRI010000042.1, forward strand.
GTTGCATTACCTTGATTAATAATAAAATTGGCATGTTTTTCTGCGACACACGCATCACCAACACAAGTATTTTTTAACTGGCAGGCTTCAATTAAACGTGCCGCATAATCTCCTTCTGGATTACGAAATACCGAACCGGCGGTTGGTCTATTGGTAGGTTGTGAATGACTACGTTGTTGTAATAACCTTTTAATATTTGCTTGCCCTTGTTCAGCATGACCCGCTTGTAATATAAAATCTGCGGTCATAAACCATTCCTTCGCTTTATCATATCCGCTTACCGTCCGATAGCCCACCGCAAAATCTGCCGGCGTTCTTTGTTGTAGCACACTATCTTGCCGAAGCATTTGTACACACTGTACATAATCCCACGTTTCACTACCAAAAGCCCCTGCATTCATAGCCAATGCGCCTCCTACCGTACCAGGTATACCGGCAAAAAATTCTAATCCGGTTAAATGATGTTTACTTGCAAAACGAGCAAGATGAGCGCAAGCCACTCCGGCTTCAGCTTGAATACAGCTTGCATTCAATAAGGTTATTTTTTTTAGTACATGGCGGGTAGAAATAACAACCCCATCAAATCCCCCATCACGAATTAAGACATTACTGCCCAAGCCTAAAAAAAATATTGCCTTATTGGCGACCATTTCTTGTTGCAAGAAGCATTGTAAATCCGCTATATCTGCCGGTTTATAAAAATATTTTGCTTTGCCTCCTACACGCCATGTCGTATACTTATGCAATGACTCATCATACAGTAATTGTCCACGTAATTTAGCCATTAAATAATTTTTCCTGTAAATAAATAGGCACTTTTGCAATACTCCCAGCTCCAACCGTGAGTAAAACGTCTCCTGCTTGCAATACATTTTTTAACACATCGGGAATAGCCTCTTTATTTTCCACGAATAAGGCATTATTTTGCCCTCTTAAACGTAAATGATGCAATAAACTACGGCTATCATAACCCACTAAACGCTGCTCTCCTGCGCTATATACTTCCATCAATAGTAATACATCTGCCGTTGCTAAAACTTGTACAAAATCATCAAATAAATCTCGGGTACGGGTATAACGATGTGGTTGAAATATCACTACTAAACGATGCTCTTCCCAACCTGCTCTAATAGCCGCAAAAGTTGCCGCTAATTCACTTGGATGATGACCGTAATCATCAATTAATTGCACGCTTCCTGTTTGCCAGATTAACGGAGGATAACATTGAAAACGTCTCCCTATGCCTGCAAAATTTTCCAAACCTGTTTTGATAGCTTGTTTATCCACTCCCAATTCTTTTGCAATCGTTATCGCAGCCAGTGCATTACGCACATTATGTACCCCTGGCATGGGTAATGTTACTATCAGCCATTCTGCTAATTCTTTTGTCGCTACCTTAAAATAACTGGTATGCTCTTTTATTTTAATATCATAGGCATAAATATCAGCATCTCTATTATCTATTGCATAACTACTCACTGGACAATTTACTTTTGAAATAATCGCTGCCGCATGAGGATCATCCAAGCCTATCACCGCTAAACCATAAAAAGGTAAATGATGTAAAAATTCAATAAATGTACTACGTAATTTTTGAAAATCACCCGCATAGGTTTCCATATGATCAGCATCAATATTTGTAACCACTGCCATCATAGGTTGCAGGTGTAAAAAGGAGGCATCACTTTCATCCGCTTCTGCAACAAAATATTGGCTTTTCCCCAATCCTGAATGACTGTTACAACTATTTACTTTCCCCCCTATCACAAAAGTTGGATCAAGTCCTCCTGCCGCAAGCACTGCACTGATCAAGCTAGTCGTCGTTGTTTTACCATGTGTACCGGCAACAGCAATACCAAATCGAAAACGCATTAACTCTGCCAACATTTCTGCACGAGGTAAAACAGGAATATGCCATTGCTTGGCTGCTTGTACTTCTATATTATCCATTTGAATAGCCGTAGAAACCACTACCGCATCCACTCCTTGCACCTGTTCTTTTTTATGCC
>JALWRI010000043.1 GCA_026994225.1 Gammaproteobacteria bacterium
AATCAGTGGGTTTACTAATATAATCATCCATACCTGAAGCGAAGCATTTTTCTTGATCTCCTTGCATGGCATTTGCGGTCATCGCAATTACTGGAATATGTTGATGTTTATATTTTTCTTGCTGGCGAATATGCTGGGTAGTCTGATAACCGTCCATCACCGGCATTTGACAATCCATAAAGATTAAGTCATAACATTTTTTATTCAACATGCTAAGAGCCTGTTTACCATCGTTGGCAACATCAGCAGACAACCCTAAACGACTTAGCATGTGTAACACCACTTTTTGATTAATCGCATGATCTTCAACTACTAATAAATTTTCTGAGCGGGTATGCAAGAGCGGTTTTTTATCAGTATTATTAGGAGTAAAGCTCTTTTTGTACAAGCTGACAATATGGTTATATAAAATAGATTGCCGAATGGGTTTAGTCATATAAGCGTTAAACAAGGGGGGATCAGTTTGATATTGTTCAGCATTAAATGTAACAGAAGTTAATAAAATGATGGGTATATGAGAAAATAAGGTATGTTGACGAATAATATAACTGACTTCCAAACCATCTTGTTTTGGCATCATCATATCCATTAAAATAAAATCATAGATTTTATGCTGTGTTGCTGCATGTTCCATAAATGCAATAGTGGTACTCGAATCACTAATACAGTCATAGCGGATATGCCATTGTTTTAGTTGATGTTCTAATATCTTTTGATTGGTAGCGTTATCATCAATAATTAATGCTAGTTTTCCTTTCAGTATATCCAGGTTTTTAGGGAGTTGAACCAAAGGCGTAGAAGGCTTTTCTAATAAAGTAGTAAACCAGAAGGTACTGCCTTCCCCAAGTGTAGAACTTACACCTATTTTTCCTTGCATTAATTGGCTTAATTGTTGTGAAATAGTTAAGCCTAATCCAGTACCTCCAAATTTACGGGTCGTTGAACCATCAGCTTGAGAAAATGAATCAAAAATCTTTCTTTGTGCCTTGACAGAAATACCAATACCGGTATCACGTACAGCAAAGTGTAATAAATAGGCATTTTGCCATTTTTCTTGTAAGCTCACCTCGATGCTCACTTCTCCTTGTTCAGTAAATTTAATAGCATTACCCGTTAAATTAGTAATAATTTGTTTTAATCGGGTAGAATCTCCAGAAACAAAATGCGGCAAGTCATCAGCAAAAATAACGGCTAATTCTATTTTTTTACTGTGTGCATTTTCAGCTAAAAGGCTGATGGCCTCTTCAACGGTTGTACGGAGATCAAAATCTACTTTTTCTAATTGTAATTTACCCGCTTCAATTTTGGATAAGTCTAAAATATCATTGAGTAAATACATTAAGGACTCACCTGAGTTATAGGCCGTTTCAACAAAATCTTGCTGCGTTTCTGTCATAGGGGTACTTTTTAATAAGCTGAGCATACCTAATACCCCGTTCATAGGCGTACGTATTTCGTGGCTCATATTGGCTAAAAATTCTGATTTAGCTTTGGATGCATCATGGGCATTAGCTAAGGCAATATCTAATTGTTTATTTTTTTCTTGTAGTTCTGCGGTACGTTGGGTTACTCGTTGTTCAAGTTCATCTTTGGCTTGTTTTAGTTGTTTTTCTGCTTGCAGTTGTTTAGAAGAAATAATTGCAAGTGCAACTAAATCAGCAATAGAAGAAGCAAAATTTTGTTCTTCAATAGACCAGTTACGGTGTTTACCATTATCCTCAAAACTAATCAAACCAGCAATTTTACTATCAATAAAAATACCCACATCCAGGCGTGATGTCGTTTTTTCACAAGTTAATCCAGGTTTAGATAGCTTGCAGTTAGATAGTTTATTAGCAGTATGTTGGTCTATAATAATCACTCGTTGTTGATCGAGAACGGTTAAATATTGAGGATAATTTTCAATACTGAGCGTTTGATTGGAATAATGTTGGTTATCATGTAAATCAAACAAATCAAAACAGAGCATCTGGGTACGTTTTTTATTATATAACCAAATACTGCTCCGAGCGACAGAGAGCGTCTGTGCTGCAATATTACTAATAGTTTGAACGGTAGTACGAAGGCATTTATCCCAGCCTAAATGATTTTTACCCAATTCTAATAAAGCGAGTTGTTGCTTGGCTAGAAGGGTGAGGCGTTTATCTTGTTCTTCTAAAATACGTTTTTGTGCATCAATATTAGATAATGAACCGGCCATACGGTAAGGAATATTATCTTCATTACGCAAGGCAACACTACGAGCTAATACCCAAATATAATCGCCTTTGGCATTACGTAAACGATGTTCAGTCTGAAAATGACGAGTAATACCTGCTAAATGTGCATCGAGTTGATCCATTACTTTTTTTCTATCAGCAGGATGAATACGCTCTACCCATTCCATGCGTTCATTACTGATTTCATTATTTTCAAAACCTAACATTTTTTTCCAGCGAGGAGAATAATAGATTTTATCATTGAGTATATCCCAATCCCATATTCCATCATGTGCGCCGTCTACAGCTAAAGTGTAGCGTTCTTTTTCTTCTCGCAAGGCTTTTTCAGTACGGCTAATCTTTTGAATAATTTGAATGGCAATAAGTGCTACGATAATAGCAGATAAGATACTACTGCCTAATAAGGCTTGAAATAAAACCTGCTGATAAGATTGAGAGACTTTTTTTTGCATTTTCGCAAATTCATTATCCAGGTATTGTTGCATGGCTTTTAATTTATTAAGTACCTTTTGTTGTGCAGGAATGACCCGTTTTGTTAGACCGATAAAAATATTTGGATCATGCAGATCCCCTAAAATAGCATCTTGCTCTCGTTGTGATTTTTGAATAAGTAAACGTAATTCACGTAGATATTGGCGTTCTGGATAAGTAAGGGAATAGCTGATTAATTGTAAACGTTTTTTGGTAAATTGATTCGCCAGTTCTAAAAAATACATTAACTCCGCATCTTGTACAAAGGGATCATTACTTGCAGCTATGATCTTTAGGCTATTTTTACGTTGTATAGATATTTCTTGTAATTCATGTATCAATGTTCTTTTAGTATCAATAATGGCCGTGTTATTTTGTTCTTTTTGTAAGATATGGGTGATATGTGATACACCATAATAAGCCATGATAGAGGTCAGTATAATTACTGCTATCAGCCCGCAGAGGAAAATAAATTTTAATTTATGCGCTTTAATTTGCATGATAAGTTAGTTTAAATAGGTTAATAGGATTTATAATAGCAGATAATCTATTAACTATGTAAGACTAGCAGTGAGGTCATGGTATTTTGAATATATTTGTTGCAGCAAAAGCAGGTTTGCTAGAGTGCTCAGTGGAGAAAAAAGTTAAAAATGTCTATCAGTTATATGAACAGTGGCAAGCAGGAATGGGTACGACAGTTTTGAATGAAAAACAGCAACAACAAGCAAAAATAGAGGAAGTAACTATTCCAGGTAGACCAATCAAACCAGAATTAGTGCATCCTAAAAATTTAAAAAAACGTAAATTAGGCAGTCTTACAGGAAAAGCAGCCGCTATTCATGCTTTTGTGCATATTGAATTTAATGCAATTAATTTGGCATTAGATAATATTTATCGTTTTAGAGGGTTACCAGATGATTTTTATACTGATTGGATCACTATCGCAAAAGAAGAAGCATGGCATTATAGCTTGTTAGTACAACATTTACAGGATATGGGGTTTCAATATGGCGATTTTCCCGCACATAATGGCTTGTGGGAAATATCAATGCAAACGAATGATAGTTTACTAAGACGTATGGCGTTAGTACCAAGAGTATTAGAAGCAAGGGGATTAGATGTTACTCCCACTATTATGGAAAAATTTCGCTCTATTGGTGCAAAAGAAATAGTAGATACTTTAGCGATTATTTTACGAGATGAAATTACACATGTTGCAGCGGGTAGTCGTTGGTTTCGGTATGCCTGTGAGCGGGAAAAGAAAAATCCTGAAGCGATATTTATGCAATTGATTAAAGAGAATAGTTTGGCGCAAATTAAAAAGCCATTACATATAGAAGCTCGTAAGAAAGCCGGTTTTAATCATCAGGAAATGCAATTTTTACAGGATATATGTGGACGATGACAGCATTTTTTCAATTATTAAGATATAGCCTTTTTATTATAATGACAGTAGTGGTTTCAGCGTATGCAGAAAATACTACTAATACTACCAGTAATCATCTTCTTGTAACCCGTATTGATTTTATTGAATATCGGGGTCAGCAAGTAGAAAAACTGCGTTTTCTTATTTCAAAGCATTATTTACGCATTGATGCAGGAAAAAATAGCCACGATGATTTTATTTTGTTAAATAGAGATAAAAAAGTGATTTATAGTGTGACGCCTGACAGAGAACATATTTATAGTATCGCATTACCTCTAAAGAGGGTCACTGTTGTCCCTCCTATACCGATCAATATGGTTATTTCAAAGTTAGCATTACCCAATGCACCAACGATTATGCAACAAGTAGTAACAGCACATACCTTAAAAGTGAATAATAAAGTGTGTCAAAAAGTGAGCCATGTGAAGGTATTAAATGAAGTGCTTGATGCCTTGATATTATACACTACTATTTTAGCACAGCGGCAACAAGCGGATATTGATAGCATACCTATTGATTTATTAGAACCTTGTGATTTGGCAATATCTACTTTTCATGCTACTTGGTATTATCGCTATGGCTTTCCTGCTATGATAGAACAAAAAGATTACCAACGTTTTTTACATAATTATCAAGAAAATTATGCCATAGAGCGTTCTTTATTTACCCTGCCAGATAAAACGGTTATTCATTAATAGAGTTTTGATTATGCAAGGTCATTTGCGTCAATTACGCACTCATTTAAAGCACGATAAAGTTGAATATTTCTTACCCTTAAAAGAAGATATAAATAAGCAGCAAGAATATCCTTTAAATGCGTTATTAGGTAGATATATAAGTTTGACTTTTACCGGGGAAATAGCGTGTATTCATTGTGCCAGAAAAATTAAAAAGAGTTTTAACCAGGGGTTTTGTTATCCCTGTTTTACTCGTTTGGCAGCGTGTGATAAATGTATTATGCACCCTGAATATTGTCATTATCAACAAGGGACGTGCCGTGAACCAAAATGGGGAGAACAGCATTGTTTAATGCCACATTATGTTTATTTAAGTAATACCTCAGAAAAAATTAAAGTAGGTATTACCCGAGAAAGCCAGATACCATTTCGTTGGATAGATCAAGGTGCTGTACAAGCATTACCCATTTTTAAGGTAACACAGCGTTATTATTCAGGGTTAATAGAAGTAATATGTAAACAGCATGTAACGGATAAAACGCAGTGGCAACGTATGTTAAAGGGCAATATTAAAATGCTGGACATGATGGCAGCCAGAGAAACATTATGGCAATCCATACAACAAGAGATACAGCTTTTACAAAGCACCTTGCCAATGCCAGAGGATATTATCTATTTAGATCATCAAAATGTTACTACTATAGCGTATCCTGTACAGGTATATCCAGATAAAGTAAAAGCGTTTAATTTTGATAAAGTACAACAGGTAGCAGGGGTATTACAAGGAATAAAGGGACAATATTTATTGTTTGATACAGGCGTTATCAATATAAGAAAATTTGCCGGTTATCAAGTACAACTAAAAATAGGACATTAAAATGTTACCGTTACGCATTATAGATAATAATCATTTTATACAGCAAGTAGGGGAATATTGCCTGGCACATATTCAACAGGCTATTGCAGAACGTAATCAATGTTATTGGGTTTTAGCAGGGGGTAATACGCCTAAAAAAATCTATACCTATATTGCGCAAGAGAAAAAGAGTCAGCATATTGATTGGCAAAAGGTTCATATATTGTTTGGTGATGAACGAGCAGTACCTTTAGATCATGCGGAAAGTAATTTTAAGATGGCAAAAGATGCGTTATTACAATATCTTACTATTCCTGCAACACAAATATATCCGATCTATGCAGAAGATACCTTACGTGCTGAGGGAATAAAACAATACCAACAGTTATTGATGGATATGCCAGTAATGGACTTAGTATTATTGGGTATGGGAGAAGATGGACATACTGCATCATTATTCCCACAAACTACTATTTTACAAACGACGCAAACATATATAGATAAAGTATGGGTCGATAAGTTAAAAACCTGGCGAGTGAGTATGACATATACAGCAATTAATGCGGCAAGAAAGAGGGCAGTTTTAGTCAGTGGTAAAAGTAAATGTCATATATTATCTAAGGTAGTAGCAACTTGGGAAAGTAAGCAATATCCGATACAAAGTGTGCAAATTGAAAATACAGATTGGTTGATAGATAAAGATGCTTCTGAATGTGTTGTTCAGTCCCTTGATATAAACAGGTTTTTTTACTAGAAAACATATAAAAATATAAAATGAAATGAAGAAAACTAAATGTTGCATTAATTTTATTTTTATTTACAATAGCTTATCCAGGGGATAATAGTTACAAATAGTATAATAATTAGATAGGTCAATAAGCTACCTATAAAGGTGGTAGGCTTTAAAAGCTGATATTGACTAGCTTCAGTTTCTTGTTTTATCAATAGGGAACTACGTTATTTAAAAAATTTCTTGTCTTAACGATAATTTGCCCGAAAACAAAAAGGCTGATAGCAACTGCTATGTCATTGCATCTGGTGGGATAAATATTATCGCTACTGGTTATGTCTATTCGTTATACATCTTACAGAGAAAATAATATTATTATGGATCATACAATTTTTAATCATGTACGAGAATATATGCAATCCCGTATTATTGGGCAAGCTGATTTGCTCAATAGTATGTTAGTAGGCTTGTTATGTGATGGACATTTGTTAATTGAAGGCTTGCCTGGTTTAGCAAAGACAACGGCAGTAAAGGCATTGTCTGATGCGATTGAGGGAGATTATCATCGGGTACAGTTTACACCAGATTTATTACCTTCTGATTTAGTAGGAACAGAAATATTTCGTCAAGCAGAAGGGGATTTTGAATTTCGTGCAGGGCCTATTTTTCATAACATCTTATTGGCAGATGAAATTAATCGTGCGCCAGCAAAAGTCCAATCTGCCCTATTGGAAGCGATGGCAGAACATCAAGTGACGGTAGGCAAGAAAACCTGGCCATTACCTTCCTTATTTATGGTATTAGCAACCCAAAACCCAGTGGAACAAGAAGGGACTTATCCTTTACCGGAAGCACAAGTCGATAGATTTATGCTTAAGGTCATTATAAC
>JALWRI010000044.1 GCA_026994225.1 Gammaproteobacteria bacterium
ACTGATGACAATGTAACACAGCTTGTAGCTGTTGATATTATTAGAGATGCAGAACGTCTTGATACCATTTCATCACGCGCCATTTCTTTAAAAGAGCTCTTACAAAATAAAGGGTCATTATATGCTACTTATCAAAAACCAGAAGACGCAAATAAGATACCTGGTATGAAAGAATATCTAGCGAACGTTGAAAAATTTAGTACTCTATTTGACAACCCCATAGAAAAAATTAATGACGACTTCGTTGGTGCTAGCTACATCATTCAATGCAATAATGGACAAGAAGTCTTTTTTTCAATAAAATCTACTCAGGCAAATAATACAAATAAAACTCAATGGAAATTGTATTATGACTCTCCATTTGAACATAAGATATATAGCCACTTTACTGCTGTGCAAGAAGTGTATAAAGATGCTGGCGTTAACTTTGGCGATTAAATAAGTTATAGAATCACGTTTTTTATTTTATACCCCCTAAAAATTATATACAATTAATGTGTATGGTAAAAAAAGGGGGATGATTTGCCAGGACTACATATCAATATTTCTGTAGAAAATCTACAAGCATATAAAAAACAATATCCGTATGGTGATGTCCCTTTAAGAAAATGGGTTCTATCATTACATAAAATCCCAGAATATCAACAAGTAGAATCTATCAGCATCGCAAACCAAAATTTAGCAGGACAAGATTTGTCCTTTATAGATTTCGGAGGCCTAACTATCGACAAATGTCATATCAGCAAATCCACACGTTTTGCAGGAGCATCATTTAACAACGCTATCATCCACGACACTCCTCTTGGAAATGCTGAAAATCTAGGGTTCGCAGAAATGCCAGGTATACACATTGATGACGCATCCGCTGAAAGCATTGATAACCATCAATTATTAGAAGAAATGACTGAGGTTTCTAAAGCAATAAACCAGTACCGAGATTACATCTTGATGAGCAACGAAGAGATCCAATCACACAAAGCAAGCGCCCCTAAAGCACAAGAATTTTTAGAAGGTAAGAATAAACCAGAAACAGCATTATATGTTGTAGCAAATAGCCCTATTATTAAGGAAAAAACAAAACTTTACAAGCAATCACAAGAGCAATCTATATGGTCTAAGGGTTGGAATACACTATCAAGCGCAGTATATGATTCATTTGCTGAAGCAAAAAAAACCGTAATTGGTGCAACTATCGGAGGAGTCATAGGCGCTTCTCAAGGCTACTCGATGAAAAGTGCTGCAGCAAAAGGAGCACTCGGAGCCGCACTTGGCGCAGTTGCAGCAACTCAAATACCTGAAAAATATTCACCATCAGCACCTAGCGACTGGCCAGCAATAGACCCAAAAGATACTGCACAACGAAGCCGCGATATGCAACTAAAGCTCAGAGGTTTATTCTGGTGCTCTATGCTTGCAGGTGGAGCCATTGAAGGCATTACAGATAAAACACTGGGCATAGGCCCAATATCAACTGTTGTAAGCTCCTTTGGTCTAATAAAAACCATGTTACCAATGCAGGAATTTAACATTTCTGAAGATCCACAAAACATTGATAGCCTCGCAGCCAAAGGGGTCAAGAAATTAGATGGAATGCTGAGTAAATATGGCGACTCTTTTGATAGTCAGCTAGGAGATCGACTATTAGAAATTGGTACAATCATGGAACAACTTGAACCACGCCTTGGAATTATTCTTGCAAATCGTCAATTAATGAAAATCACACAATTTGGTAGCCCTGGCATGCTCGGTAATATGC
>JALWRI010000045.1 GCA_026994225.1 Gammaproteobacteria bacterium
GCAATGGTATTTTGGTATCGACCACCCAAATTATGGCCCTGTTTCTGTGTTAGTTGAGGGTACTTTGAAGATTGAATTACAGGAGGGAATTAGGTGGTTTACTGAATATACTCGATTATATTTTTAAAACAACAACCCCTCTAAATATAGGAATAACAAATAACGCTTTGATTTTAATGGAAAATAAATTGTTCTGAGTTTTTTGTGTAAATTGCTTGATCTAGCAGGGACTGGCAATGTATTATTATTTCTCAAGTTTATTCTTCAGGTTAATGGATAATAATTATAACAGGGTAATGGATAGTTGCATTTCTCAATTCAAAAAATAAATTTTTCTCACAATTAAACTGGTTAAGTATATTCACGGAAGGTTTAATTGTTATGTTTTCGTAATGCCTTGTTTAATTATTTTGATTATTCTTGAAGTTCATGACACTTAAGAATCAGGATTTCACATGAGAAAAATAATAATAAGCGTTCTTTTTACACTCGCCTTTGCAAATCTTTCATATTCTAGAACTCAATCCTTGGTTGAAAGGAGTGAATGGGGTACTGGATTATATTATGATACAGTCACAAAGGGTGATGTGGTTTATGTATTAACAGGTCTCAATCAAATAGATGTAATAGATGCTAGCGATAGACAAAACCCCATCAAGTTGAATACGAATTTATCAGACTGTAAGAATGACTTTGCATATGGTAGCTTTAATATCAGTGGAAATGTATTAGCGGCAGCGTGCCCATTTAGTATTGTTTTTTATGACATAACAAATCCTCAATCCCCTTCTTTAATATCAATATATGATTCTACCGGATATGCAATAGATGGAATTTTATTAGAAGGGAACAGATTGTTTGTAGCAGGAGGAAATACGGATATTGTTATTTTTGATACTGCTGATTTGAGTAATATCGTTGAGCTTGGTCGTAAAACCGTGAGCGGTTTTAATTCAGTGCAGCTGAAAAAAAAGGGTAATATCCTCTATATGACTGAACTATTTAACCAAGTAGGTATTTATGATATTAGTGACCCGGGAAACATATTAATTTCTTCTCAATATTCTTTACCTTCATCTTTTTATCAAGATGCACAAATTGTAGGTGATTTCCTTTATATTGGTATCTCTACGGGTATTCAGGTTGTAGATGTTAGCGACCCTGCTAATGCTTCTTTTGTAAAAAATATAACTCTTGATGTTGACGCTAATACTATAGGTGATGTGAGCTCCTTATTTTTTGATGGAACTACATTATATGGAGGACAGACAAGCGGAAAATTAAGAGTGATTGATTTGACTGTGCCAGATACTCCATCTGTTTCTTCAGGTCTTAGTATCTCATCTCGGTTAATTGATGGTATCTCTTTACTGAGTGGCTCCTTAGCTATTGCCAATAGAGATGATGGTTTACATTTAGTAGATAAAACAGATGTGAATAATCTTATATTACAAGGTGGCTATAATCAATCTATAACACCAGGAGCTGTTTCCATTTCTGGTAATAAAGTAGCAATTGCTGGTGTTGGTGGTACACACGATTTACTAAATTTGGATACTACTGACCAGTTAACACTAACCAGTATAGTAAGTGATAAATATTTTGAAACAAGTTTTTCTATAATAGAAAATTCTCTTTTATGGGCCGGGTTCGGTCAAACATTAAAATCATACTCTGTTACTGATTTGGCTAACCCTGTTATTTTTGATACTCAAACTTTGGGTTTGAATGGTTTTTCTTCTAGCAGG
>JALWRI010000046.1 GCA_026994225.1 Gammaproteobacteria bacterium
AGTTTGAGGTTTGATATGCCACATCCTTGTTATGACTCGTTAAGCCTTGTCCTTGATATCCCTTACCTGTGCGGTGAGGTGATATTTACTTTGAAATGAATCACGCAGTATTTTCATGCGAATTCACTCCGATTTCCTAAAAAGCCCACTATTTCCAGACTTTGTTTAGAGGTATTTTAATGGCTTGAGGGGGTGAGAGCAAGCATTTGGAGGAAAAATGTGAACTGGGTCATATTTAAAAATCGGCTCAAAATCGTTCTATTTGAGTAAGTTATTAGCCTGTAATGTTTGAATCAAGTCAAACGGTTCGTTTCCCACTTTTGTTTGCATGAAAATTTAGGGCCGATTCCAACTGCTAACTAGAATATAAATAAGATTTTTCCTCTATACAATCCAATTTAGAATGCATGTAATTCATTTGATTTCTGTTAGCTCTATTTCTGGCCAGTCTTCTTCACCCATATTTTTATTGCAGTCATTATTTCCCCATGCTCTAGTTAATTTTATTACAGGTATTTCATCCTTTAGAAAGATTGAATAAGTGGCTGAAACACCACATTGTCCTGCACCTGAATATTTGTGAATTGTTAAAAGTGAATTATCTTTGCTGTCATACTGGATATGGCCGGTTATTTGGTTTGAATGATAAATATTCCATTTTTTATTTTTAAATTTTATATGAGGTATTTTAAGAGATACAGTATTTATATTTTTATCAACCATTATAACGGTATAAAGCTTATATTCTGATTGATAAGCATACACATCACATGCCACACGAAGAATAGAAGTATTAGCACCTATTTTATAAAACCTTAAACCTGCATCTGACATATATTTCAAGTCTTCAAACTCACAACTATTTGGCCAGTTAATAAAAGCTTTCCACTTGGCTCTATCAAGCAAAGTAAATTTACTTTTGTTAATAGAGTTTTTATAAAATAAATATTGACTGTTATTATTTTGTATTTCTCTTATACGGGTTTCATAACTCGTTTTCAGGCAATTTATAACAGCTATGTCTGCATAGTTTGATTTTGATACCTTACATTCACCTATCCTTTTTTTTAGCCATTTTTTTTGGCTTAACTTTAATGATTTATTTTCATTAACAGATGATTTTTTCTTTTTGATTTTGTAAATTTCTGCCATCTTCTTATCTAAGATAGCAAGTTCTTTGTTTGAACAAATAGAATACTCAATCGGTTGTGTAGCTTTACTACAATTAAAACTTGCGGATATTCTAGGGCTAGAAGTAGCAGTCTGCATAATTAAAACAGAAACCAGTAATACGCTATTAATAAATTTCATAATAAACCTTAGTATTTACTTAATACTTTTGAAAACGAAATTTCCAAACATTGATTATTTTTAATATTCCAATTTGTTATATTAAATATTCGCTTTAAAAAAGTTAAATATTCAACCTCACTAAGCTTCAACAAAAGCTCAAGTTTCTTTGCATATTCTGCTATCAGTTGATCTTTATCTGTACCATTAATAATTTTTCTAGCACCTACATAATCAGTATATGACCCCACGATAAAATTTTTAAGGCTATATTTAGTAAATGAAGCATTTCTCATCCCATAAGACATGATTTTATAAGCTATTTCTTTATCTAACACTAAATCTGGTTTGATATGCAATTTATTACCAAGGTTTAGCGCTATACCAAGTTTCTTATAATTTCTTTCCCAGGTTAATTGTACATAACCCCGCCCATAATAAACATTTTCATTAGTATTACGAGTAACAGGATCTAATACTTTAATCACCTTTGAATATTCATGAACAATTTGTTTTTTCTTCTTTTCAGAATAATAGTTACCTTTACCACTCTCTCTGATAGGCTGATATTTGTTATCACATTCATGTTTTACTGTTGCCAACATATACGCAGCCCAACGGATATCAGTAATTTCTGAGTCAGAATTTAATTTGCTAATAAGGTAAGTTAACCCTTTTTTTGCATCATCAGTTAATTTTTTGTTTCTAAATTCTTTTGAATATAAATTAATAAACAGATCGCTCTTAATTGCAACCATAGTATTCTTAGCAGCAATACTATTATTTAAAGCTACAAGCTTTGGATCCCGTTCCAAGATTAGTTTTCTAAACGATTTTCCTGTTGGATCAATTCTACCATCAGGGTAGTTCATTTTAACTACAGTTTTTTGAAATGCTTTTATTACTTCATAGGTCTTTTTTCCCGGAAGACCATCTGGTACTAATGTACCTTTCCCTTTAAAGTCAGCTTTGCATTCATTTAAAAGCCGTTGAACTATAAATGAGTCACTAGGCTTGTTTTGACCGCCAATACCGACAGATTTTTTTATACTAGGGTTTGAAAAATTATTAGACATATTTTAGTCCTTTAAACTTATGTAAAAACTCCATTTATTAGCTCAAATCATAACAAAAAATTTTAAAAAAATACGACCAAAAACCGTTTAGACTTACCACTAATACAATTAAAAATTATTGCTATAAGATAATTTATATTAATATATTTACGCACTTTTGTCGCACAAATAACATCATACCTAAGTATATAGAAATAACGTATATCTTATGTCTACGTAAACAAAAGTCCCCATCATACTTTGCTCATTGTTCAATCAATAACCCAACCTAAAGTATTCGTTTAATCAAACAAAAGAACTTGCTAAAAATAAAAGAATAGCAAGCATTAATATCCATTCTCTGACTTTTTTTATTAATTTGTTTTGAAACAGCGCTAAAATAATAAACAAAGAAGTCATAAATAAAGATACAGAATCTAATATACTTTCGAGGTCACTGAGATAATATAGTCCACCTGAATACTTACCTGATATGATCATCTTTTTCTCTATAAAAACATATACACCTGCCGCAGCAATTAAGATTGCCACCAATATATTTAAAACGTATACCCAAACAGAATACTTTTTCTTTTTAATCACTAATTTGGGTACCCAATTTTATAGTTGCTTTTCCATACGTTTAGCTCAATAAAACTAAATTTCTTCTCAAATCCTTTCATTATGATTTCACATAACTTCTGTTCATTATTATCAGAAATTGTCCGTAAAAATATTTTAATTGCTTCTTTTGGAACATCATTTGTAATAGCAATAGAGTTCATCTTATTAACAACATCATTCGATGATTTTTTCCATGCTTTGTCATACTCAATTAACTCTTTTGCATCAACTCTAGGCATGCCTGTTTTAGCCTGTATTATTAATCTCCTTGAGTTGGTAAGAATAGGTTTGCTAAAAGCCCAAGAAGTTAACGCATACGCAATTGCACGGTACGCATACATTCTACGCCCAGCTTGGTAAGCATTGATGATGTCAATCATAGTAGCAATAGGCATAAAAAATATGGATACAATCGATGCACCTGATGCCATATAAGAAAAAACACGAACAGAAAGAATCCTATTCACTAAAGGAAGAAGTTCAGTAAGAGTAAAAAGACTATCTACTTTTCCAATTTTATCAATCAGACCTTTTAAAAGGGGTAAATTTCTACCTGCTGCGGTATAATCTTCACCTAAGACTTGTTTCAATAAATCATCTTTTTCTTTATCTGTTAATATTTTTGTTGTAGCAATTGCATTCATGGTCACATTCCTTGTATATCATTTCATAAGTTAGTATTCTAGATAAATACAAGCCTAGCAAAATTATTTCCACCGACAAAGAGAATTTTTATGGATAAAAAAATATCTTTTCTTGCAATAACACTACTGCTATTTTCAACCAGCTATCTTTACGCAAAAGATGTAGGTTTTGATGAAATTTGTCGTATTTACACTGAGGCCAAAAATAGCAGCCTTAAGAAACAACAATTATCCGACTATATAAACACTAATATCTCTGCCCGCATTAGTAATAAAGATGCTCTAACTACGCATAGCATTATTCCACAAGCTTCCCCTGCAGAGCGCTATCAACTTTTTAAAAAATCTGCTGAGCACTCTCTAAAAAGAAAATGGGATTGTGACGCAATGAAAATAATAATAAAGTGAATACAATTAAAAATTTCTCTATTCACTAAAGAAATCATATCTGACAAAACAATCATAATCTGGCTAGCCGCCTCAGCAGCCTCAACTATACTAGCGCTACTATTATCCAGTATTAATGATGTGTAAATTGATTATCTATCCTTACCCAAATATTTGGTTAATGATAGACAATCACACAAATTTATTTACAGTCTCTATTTAAAATACCCATGCTAATAATAGCTAACATAAAAAATATTTCTCATGGAGTAAAAGTAGCATTAATATAAATTTTATTTGTTTCAATAAACCTAGATGAACTACTACTATCATTAGCCGTAACTAAATCAGGCATTTTATCGCCATTTACATCACCCAAAGCAATATTTTGTGTTCTTGATGATCCGATTTTTTGGCCACTATCAGTAAAAATACCATTACCATTATTTAACAACACAATATTAGGCTGACTATTATTCCCTATAATCAAATCAGGATCACCATCACCATCAACATCTGAAAAAGCTAATGAACTAGTTGTATTATTTTGAAATTGCTGTCCACTATCAATAAAAACACCTTTCCCATTGTTTAGCCATATTGCAGTATATCTATAGTTTGGAGCATTAAAGACACTTCCAGTAAATATAGCAATATCAAAATCACCATCATTGTCTACGTCTGCAACAGCTATGTCGCTAACTCGGCTATTGCCTATAGATTGCCCACTATCACTAAAAACTCCTTTACCGTTGTTAAACCAAAGCGTTGCAGCTTGATCTAAAGGGCCCGTGATAAGATCAGCATCTCCATCATTATCAAAATCATTCAACACAACAGAATACGTTGCATTATTTCCTAATGTTTGTCCACTGATAGCAAAGACACCCTTACCATTATTAAACCACACTGTGTCAGCTTGCGATCCAGAATTTCCAACTACAAGATCTAGATCACCATCTCCGTCTAAATCAGCAAGTTGGGTGGAAATAGTATCTGAGTTACCCAGATTTTGTACAGATTTAGTAAAGTTACCACTGCCATCATTAAACCATACAGCATTCGCAATAACTGTACCTTCAATCATATCGAGGTCGCCATCTGCATCGATATCCCCAAGGCTGACTGAAGTTGTACGGTCATTCCCAAGAGATTGACCATTAGAAGAATAATTTCCTTTGCCATCGTTTAACCAAACCGTGTTTGCATCACCAACAGAGTTAGAACCAAAGTTTCCATAAACAATATCAAGATCACCATCTCCATCCAAATCACCTAATGCAACATCATAGCTTACTTTATTCTTAATGTTTTGACCAAAAGAAGTAAAAATTCCATTTACATTGTATAAAATAAGACTCGAACTTCTTTCATTTGCTAAAATTACATCGAGGTCACCATCTCGATCATAGTCATTCACAGTTACAGATACACTACCACCATTACCTAATGTTTGTCCTGAGTCGATAAATGTTCCTTTGCCATTATTAATCCACATAGATGAACTATTACCACTTCTCGCACTTCTATTCGCAATAATAAGGTCAAGATCATTATCATTATCTATATCAATAAGCTTAAGATCTACTGAAAAATCATTTCCTAAAGACTGTGTGCTTTTAGTAAATATTCCACGGCCATCATTAAACCAAACATAACCACCAACTCCACTACCAATTATTAAGTCAAGATCATTATCATTATCAATGTCACCAAGTTCTGCAGAATAATCTCCTCCCAAACCGAGATTTTGACTGCTTTTACTAAATAAACCTGAACCATTGTTTAACCATAGTACATTTTGTTGATCTATAGCAGCATTGACTGCAACAAAATCAATATCACCATCTTTATCAATATCTCCAAGAACAACTTTCGTTGTATTATAATTACCTAAAGATTGTCCATTACTTGTAAAGTTTCCTTTACCATCATTAAGCCAAATTTTGTCTGGTTCAGCTAGAGAGCCTGAAATATAGTTTCCTTCAACTAAATCAAGATCCCCATCATTATCTAGGTCTCCTAGTGCGAGCGAATAAGTTGTAGAAACACCAAGAGCCTGTCCACTATTAGTGAAATTTCCCTTGCCATCATTCATCCATACAGTATTTGCTCCTTCTGATGGAGTGATATTATTTTTAAAATTACCCGCCACAAGATCCAAATCACCATCATTATCGAGATCACCTAAAACTAACGAAGTTGTAAAACGAGATCCTAGTAATTGCAAACTAACTGAAAAATTTCCTTTGCCATCATTAAACCAAATTGTATTTGCTGCATCTGTTCCTATGACAAAATCAATATCACCATCACCATCGAGATCACCTGATACAGAAGCTCGAGCAATATCTTTTTCATTAAGAAAGGAATTATTGAGTTGTGCTGGATTAGTGGAATTTTTGCAAACAACTGTAATGTCGTTAATATCAAAACCAGATAATAACCCCCTATTATTTGACAAAATACAAAACTGACCTAATGGTTGAGAAGCTACAGATATATTATATGTTTTCTTATCAGGCAAAGCTGTATTAAAAATAAATACACCATCAGCACTTATTGTTAAATTATCTGTGCCATTATTTTGTAAAGTAAGACCTGAACCTTTGATTCCAAATGCTGTGCCACCTAATGTATACGTGTCTGTATTAACGTTACTTCCGTTACTGCCGCCCCCACACGCCTGCAGTCCCAAAAATAAACCTAACAAAATTAAAGTCGAAAAAATTGAACGAACGCCAGTGCTAAATTTCATAGAGAACCATCCTGTTCTTGTTTGTTTTGAATGAGTGTTTTTGTAAGTTCAACAGGCATAACAACACATTTCACGCGTTTGAGGTGTGATTGATTTTGCGTTTTATGAGTTTGAGGTTTGATATGCCACATCCTTGTTATGACTCGTTAAGCCTTGTCCTTGATATCCCTTACCTGTGCGGTGAGGTGATATTTACTTTGAAATGAATCACGCATTATTTTAATGCGGATTCACTCCGATTTCCTAAAAAGCCCACTATTTCCAGACTTTGTTTGGAGGTATTTTAATGGCTTGAGGGGGTGAGAACAAGCATTTGGAGGAAAAATGTAAACTGGGTCATATATTATTATCAGGCATTCTTGAAATGTAGACTCTCTAATTTTGATGTCGTTTTCAATAAAGTTTATTGGTATGATTAAATTGTAAATGGACATTTCAATTTAACGCTATG
>JALWRI010000047.1 GCA_026994225.1 Gammaproteobacteria bacterium
AATACAGGTCACTATTTGTGGTCTCCTGGTTTGGCAGAAAAGTCTCCGGATACTTTATTAGGCGCTCCAATTATGGAATGTCCTGATATGCCATTAGTTGATAAGGGAGCTTTGCCTATAGTATTTGCTGATTTCAAAACTGCATATAGAATCGTTGATCGTATGGGCATAAGAATGCTAAGAGATCCTTTTACAGAGAAGCCGTTTGTAAAATTCTATGCAACTAAGCGTGTTGGTGGTGATATTACAAATCACAACGCTGTGAAGTTTTTAAAAATATCTGCTAAGGCTGCTTAAAGTTTTTACGGGCGCATTGGATTTTGTGTGTAGAATTTAGTGCGCCCATTTTATGCCTACTTACAACAGTTTTTTTATGAATATCGTGTTAGGGTAAGTTATGCTATAATATTCTCCTTATTGTTGTCTTTTTGTGTATACTAACACTAGCATTTACTATCAAGCTTAGGGGGAGATATGACATTAAGAATGTTAAGGTCAAATTATGGTGGAATATCACTTGCAGATCCTAAAGATACGGCTGATTTTAAGTATTTTACTTATATTAATTTCCCAAAGTTTACGTCTGGCCATAAGAGTGTTATGGTACATAGTCTGACGAAGAAAATCTTTGATGATTTAAGACATAAAATTACTCCAAAGAACTTTACCTTTTCTAATTTGATACAGGCGGGTGTTGAGGCTCCGTCCTTAACTATTGGAATGGCTGCGGGAGATGAAGAATGCTATAGTGTTTTTAAGGATTTATTTTATCCGGTCATTAGAAGTTGGCATGGTTTTGATCCGCATACAGAAACACATCATTCGGACATTAACCCAGAAAAGCTTGATTTAAGAGAGCTTAACAAGCTTGATCCTAATAAATACATATTGTCTTCAAGAGTGAGGGCTATACGTAATATTAGTGGTTTCTCTTTGCCAGCAGGTAGTGATGAGAAACAGAGAAAGAAAGTCGAAACTGTTTTAAAGTCTGTGTTTAAAAAATTTACAGGCGATTTAAAGGGAAAATATCATTCTCTAGCTGACATAGATTCTGATCTAGCAAAAAAACTTAGAAAAGAGGGGGTGCTTTTTCAAGATATAGATAATAAGACTGTACTCTTCAATTCTGGTGGTGCTAGAGATTGGCCAAGTGCTAGGGGGGTGTTTTTTAATAATAGTCATCATGTATCATGTTGGGTTAATGAAGAAGATCATTGTAATATTGCTGCTTTAGAAGATGGTGCGAATATTAAGGGTGCCTTTGAAAAATTTGCTAAGCTCTCAGCAAAATTTAAAGAGCTTGTAGAGGCGGCTGGTCATTCTATTATGCATCATAAAGCATTGGGCTTTCTTTCAACATGTCCTGTGAATATAGGTACGGCTTTAAGGGTAAGTGTGAAGATAAAATTGCCAAAGTTGATTGCTCATAGGGCTAATTTGAAGAAAATCTGTGCAAAATATCATTTGAATGTTCGAGGTGAAGACGGAGATGGTATTGATGCTACGAGTAATGTGTTAGATATTAGCAATAAAGAAATGATAGGCTTTACTGAGACAGAATTAGTACAAAAAGTGATCGATGGCATAACAAAAATTATTCATGCTGAGCAAAGCTTATAATTGTTGTTGTATCTAAAATATATATCGTTACTATTGCATATAATTTCTAATTAACTACTGAATATATTATGCATACAAAGCTTCTCATTATTGGTTC
>JALWRI010000048.1 GCA_026994225.1 Gammaproteobacteria bacterium
TGTGGTTTGTAGACTCAACACTAAAAACTCAACACTCAACACTCAATTCTCACTACTCACTTATTCATTATCAAGAGATTCTCACGTCGCTACGCTCCTCAGAATGACAGTTGCTTTTTTTAGTTTGTGATTTGTTGACTCAACACTCAATTCTCACTACTCACTTATTCATTATCAAGAGATTCTCACGTCGCTACGCTCCTCAGAATGACAGTTGTTTTTTTTAGTTTGTGGTTTGTAGACTCAACACTAAAAACTCAACACTCAACACTCAATTCTCACTACTCACTTATTCATTATCAAGAGATTCTCACGTCGCTACGCTCCTCAGAATGACAGTTGTTTTTGGAGTTTGTGGCTAAGTTTATCTATATTCACTACTCACTACTAATTTGACAATTAGTTTTTCTGTTTTTTTAGGAGTTTATTCACCATCTTTTTTAGTTCGTCAATTTCTTTTTGTTGTTTTGAAATTATTACTTGTTGTTCTTGCACGGCTTTGGTAAGTGGCACTACAAACTCTGCATAGCGTAAGCCATAATAATCATTGCTGTTTTTAGGTTTATCTACACCATTAAAATCATAGCCTATTTGTTTGGCAACTTGTTCTACTTCTTGAGCAATAAAGCCTGTTTGCACTTCTTTTTCGGCTTGTTTTTTATATTTTATAAGTTCTCCGTGCTTACCATTACTAATAGAATCTGGTATTTTTAAAAATGAATTGACTCTATCTACATCCATAGTATAGGTAACAGGGCGTAGTTTTAAAATAAAATCTAAGCCTTTTACGTTTTCTTTAATATTTTTTTTAAACCTTCTATCAGAAAAATTAGACCAAGGCCTGAAACCGCCAATACTAGTAACACCTGCACTTCCAATTCTAACCTGACTACTTGCAGTATTTTGTGCATTATATCCTAATGCCGTAGAAAAATTAAGATTAGTTCTTGTAGCACCTGCATAAAACCCTAAAGCGGTATTATAACTTCCTGTTCTATTGTTATAGAGTGCATTAGTCCCTATAGCCGTATTTAAAATCCCTGTGGTATTGTAAACTAATGCACCTGCACCATTTGCAGTATTATAACTTCCTGTTCTATTGTATAAAAGTGCTTGATATCCGTTGGCGGTATTGTAATTTCCTATAGTGTTATTTCTAAGAGCATTTACTCCAATTGCATTATTAAATCTACCAGTTGTATTTCTCAATAATGCAGAATCATTAATAGCAGTATTATAAAAACCTGTAGTATTTGCAAGAAGGGTGTTTACACCAATAGCAGTATTTGAGTAACCTGTAGTATTTACTCTTAAAGAATTTACACCCACAGCTGTATTTAGATTTCCTCTATTTGTTTTTAATGCCTCCCATCCTACTGCAGTATTGGCAGTACCGTTTGTGTTGGTAAATAATGACCTTGTTCCTATAGCAGTATTTTTAAATCCTGTTGTATTATTTCGTAAGACATTAACACCTACTGCAACATTTTCACTTGCTGTTGTATTTGCATAAAGAGCTGAGTTACCAATAGCCACATTTTGTTGTCCTGTAGTGTTTGAAAATAATGAGTTTACTCCATAAGCAATATTATACTTTCCTGTAGTATTTGAATGCATAGCATAGTATCCATAAGAAGAATTGTTAAAACCTGTTGTATTGGAAAACATTGATTCGAACCCTGATGCAGTATTCCATTTACCGCTACTATTATAACGCAAAGACAAAAAACCAACCGCAGTATTACTATCACCACTAATGTTTCCATATAAAGCAGCATTTCCTACTGCTACATTTTTAAACCCAGTAGTGTTAGAAAATAAAGTATTAACTCCCAATGCAGAATTAAAATTTCCTGTTGTGTTTTTAAATAGGCTATTACCTCCTGTTGCGGTGTTAGAATTACCTGTAGTATTAGAATATAAGGCTCCAGTACCTAAGCCAACATTACTATAACCTGTTGTATTTCTAAACAATGCTTGGTTGCCAATACCTGTATTCCAATTACCCGTTGTATTATAGTAAAGAGACTGCCATCCGTTTGCAACATTACTATGACCTGTTGTGTTGGAAAGAAGTGATTGATATCCGTTGGCGGTATTGTTAAATCCCGTTGTGTTGAAATATAATGCCTGAAGTCCATTGGCGGTATTGTAATATCCGGTTGTATTGGAACGTAGTGCCCAACCTCCGTTGGCGGTATTATCATATCCTGTTGTATTGGAAAAAAGGGCATTTATACCATTAGCAGTATTGCGTTTACCAGTGGTATTTTTGTACATTGCTTGATATCCATTGGCGGTGTTCTGATATCCGGTTGTATTGGCTAAAAGAGATTGATATCCGTTGGTAGTATTGTAATTTCCTGTTGTGTTGGAATAGAGAGACTGATAACCGTTGGCAGTATTCCACTTTCCTGAGGTATTTTTGAATAATGCTTGACCTCCAATGGCAGTATTGTAACTTCCTATACTATTTGCTTTTAAGGCATCAGCACCTATAGCAGTATTGAGTATTCCAATTGTATTATGTAATAATGTTCCAGAACCTAATGCTGTGTTTTGCCTACCAGTTGTATTAAAATGCAATGACTGCAGGCCAATACCTGTATTTTGAAATCCACTTGTATTTCTATACATAGTCTGATAACCGATAGCAACGTTTTGATGTCCTGTTGTATTATACATTAGCGCATAATAACCATTGGCAACATTACTGTGACCAGACACATTGTAGAATAATGCATTAACTCCTATTGCGGTATTATTAGTGCCGTTTATATTCTTATATAAAGCATAAGAACCAATTGCCGTATTAAATGATCCCGTTTTATTATATAAAAGTGCTTGATTTCCAAATGCAGTATTGTGATTTCCTGTTGTATTTAATGAAAGTGCATATGCCCCTGTTGCTGTATTATTGTAACTTGAATTAAATTTAAGTGATTGAAATCCTATAGCAGTGTTAAAATAACCCGCAGTATTCGCTTGTAAACTTTGAAACCCAATACCTACATTTTTATTATCTGTGCTGTCATCATTCATACCAGCATTAATTCCTAAAAATACTGAAGACCCATTTTGAGTGCCATCATTATCAGATTTCCCATCTAATAAATCATCAATTTTTTTTACACCCGAGTTTCCACCCACAGGTACCCAAGATAGTGTTGGTTGATTCCAGTAATAAAATCCTTTAGAGGGAGTTCCATTACCAGTGACAAAAACCAACATACCATCTTGTGCTGCTGTTGGGTTTGTTGCAGGGAAATTATTTATTTGCGGTATTAAAATACCGTCTTTATTATTTGGCGCTGTTATACTTGATGACTTAACGTCTAACTTTGCATTGGGTGTTGTTGTTCCAATTCCTACTTGGGCATACGAGGATATCGAAATAAAAAATAATAGTGCTAGTAATTTTGTTTTCATTAAAAATGCTATTTTTTGATAAGTAATTTTTCTATTCTATCTAAACGTTTTTTTTGTTTTAATTGCACTTTCTTTAAAAGTTCTATTTCTGTTTTTTGCTGTTTATTTTCGTTTCTTAAATTTTTATATGCGTTTTTTAAATTCATAATTAGTTTTTGCTGCTCTTGCATTCCTTTTACTAGTGGCACCACAAACTCTGCATAGCGCAAACCATAATAATCACTGTTATTTTTGGGTTTATCTACACCATTAAAGTTGTACCCTATTTGTTTGGCAACTTGTTCTACTTCTTGGGCTATAAAACCTGTTTGTACTTCTTTTTCGGCTTCTCTTTTATACTTCATAAGTTCTCCGTGCTTGCCATTACTTATGGAGTCTGGTATTTTTAAAAATGTATTGATGCTGTTTACATCCATAGTATAGGTAACTGGGCGTAGTTTTAAAATAAAATCTAAGCCTTTTACATTTTCTTTAATATTTTTTTTAAACCTTCTATCAGAAAAATTAGTCCACGCTCTAAAACCACCAATACTTGTAACAGTGCTATTTCCTATTCTAACTTGGTTACTTGCAGTGTTTTGGGTACCGTATCCCAAAGCTGTTCTATTGTCATAATTAGTTCCACTAAAACCTGCAAGCCCCCCAAATACAGTGTTGTAAGATCCTGTAGTGTTTGAATATAATGAATAATATCCATTGGCAGTATTGTGAAATCCGGTGGTGTTGAAAAAAAGCGACTCCCTTCCGCTGGCGGTATTCTTATATCCTATGGTATTGCGATAAAGAGACAGATATCCGTTAGCAACATTATCAGTTCCTGAGGTATTAGTATATAATGCTAGTGTACCATTGGCAGTGTTGTTATTTCCCGAGGTATTGAAATAAAGCGCCTTATATCCGTTAGCTATATTATAAGAACCTATGGTGTTGTAATATAGTGATTGACTTCCGTTGGCAACATTATAAGACCCTGTGGTGTTTGAGTATAGTGCTATAGATCCGTTGGCAACATTTTCATTTCCAGTGGTGGTGTTATATAATGCTTCATATCCATTGGCGGTATTGGAAAATCCCGTGGTATTGAGTCGTAGTGCCGAGCTTCCGCTGGCGGTATTGTAAATTCCTGTAGTATTAGTTAATAGTGCTTGAACTCCGGTGGCGGTATTGCTATATCCTGTAGTGTTAGAATATAGTGATTCAAATCCGTTAGCGGTATTTTGAGTTCCCGTGGTGTTGGCAAAAAGTGAAAGATATCCGTTGGCGGTGTTCCAGTTTCCTGTGGTGTTAGAATATAGTGTACCATATCCGGTGGCGGCATTGTTTGTTCCGGTGGTGTTAGAAAAAAGTGCTCGAAATCCAACGCCTACATTTCTATTATCAGTGCTATCATCATTTAAGCCTGCATCAATACCTAGAAATACAGAAGAACCATTTTGAGTGCCATCATTATCAGATTTACCATCTAATAAATCATTTATTTTTTTTGCTCCTCCTAAAGGTATCCATGTAAGTGTTGGGCTGTCCCAGTAATAAAACCCTTTAGAGGGAGTTCCATTACCAGTGGCAAAAACTAACATACCATCTTGTGCTGCTGTTGGGTTTGTTGCAGGGAAATTATTTATTTGTGGTATTAAAATACCGTCTTTATTATTTGGCGCTGTTATACTTGAAGATTTCACTTCTAACTTTGCATTGGGTGTTGTAGTTCCTATTCCTACTTGGGCATGTGTAACAATAGTTATACATAACACAAGAAGAAGGGAAAGTAAATTTTTACTCATTTTTAGTAATTTAGGATAAATTTAAAACAATTGTTCTTTTTCAGCAATTTTCCCAATCTTAAACCAATTAAAAATTCACTATTAAAAAAATAGTGTGACATTAGTAAAACGAATGAATAAGAAAATACCCTACCTTTTTTGTTTGTTGTTTGGGATTTGTTGACTCAACACTCAATTCTCACTACTAATTACTCACTTATTCATTATCAAGAGATTCTCACGTCGCTACGCTTCTCAGAATGACAGTTGTTTTTTTTAGTTTGTGGTTTGTTGACTCAACACTCAACACTCAACACTCAATTCTCACTTATTCATTATCAAGAGATTCTCACGTCGCTACGCTCCTCAGAATGACAGTTGTTTTTTTTAGTTTGTGGTTTGTAGACTCAACACTCAAAACACAATCATTTACTATTTATTATTTATATTTGGTCATAAATAGGAATTAATGAAATCAACATCAAAATTTATATTCACTAAAATTTTTGGCTGGAAATTGGTTGGAGAGTTTCCAAAGGAACTAAAAAAATACGTAGTTATTGGTGTGCCACACACGAGCCAATGGGATTTTGTACTTGGATTAATTGTGAGGAGTATGACGGGAGAAAAAATTAACTTTATAGGTAAGCAATCCCTCTTTAAGCCTCCTTTTGGTTTTGTTTTTAAAAAACTTGGCGGAACACCTGTAGATAGAAGTAAGAGTAATAATTTGGTTGATGCAATTATTCAATTATTTGATACGAAAGAGGAATTTCGATTGGCATTATCTCCTGAAGGAACACGCAAAAGAGTTGATAAATGGAAAACAGGTTTTTACTATATTGCCAAAGGGGCAAACGTGCCAATAGTACTGTTTACCTTTGATTTTGGTAGAAAACAAGTAGCATTATCAAAGCCTTTTTACACAACTGATGACAAAGAAAAAGACTTTAATTATTTTTATGCTTTTTTTAAAGACGTACAAGGGAAGCATCCAGAATTAATGTAAGTATTTTTATATAATTATTTTGCTATTCACATTATATTACGTTCTTCTAATCCAATTATTATGGAGAAAAAATTAAAGAGCAAATCATAAAAGTGAATACAACCACATGTACTTTTTTTTTCAAAAAAGAGATTTTAAGAACCTTAAATTAATTACTTTATCAAGCGCTCTAATCTGTCAAGACGCTCTTTCTGTTTTTGAAGTTCTCTTTTTAAGGTTTCATTTTCATTTTTAAAGGTTTTATTATCACTTAAAATTTTATCTATTTTTGATTGTTGTTTTGAAATTATTTCTTGTTGTTCTTGCACGGCTTTGGTAAGTGGTACTACAAACTCAGCATAGCGTAAGCCATAATAATCATTGCTATTTTTAGGCTTATCTATACCACTAAAATCATATCCTAGTTCTTTTGCGGTTTGCTCTACTTCTTGAGCTATAAAACCTGTTTGCACCTCTTTTTCTTTAGCCAACTTAGATGCTAAGGTTTTAGAGTTTTCGGTATCGTTAGAAGATGGTATTTTTAAATAATTATTGATTTTATCTACATCTAAATGATAGGTTACAGGGCGTAGTTTTAAAATAAAATCTAAGCCTTTTACATTTTCTTTAATATCTTTTTTAAACCTTCTGTCTGAAACATTGGTCCAACCAGTAAACCCACCGATACTATTAATTATTGGGCATCCTATTCTTACCTGATTACTTGCGGTATTTTGTGTATTATACCCTAAAGCCATTCTGTTGTCATAATTAGTTCCATTAACACCTGCATAGTAACCCAAAGCGGTATTATTAGATCCAGTGGTGTTAGCATAAAGCGTCTCATATCCGTTGG
>JALWRI010000049.1 GCA_026994225.1 Gammaproteobacteria bacterium
GTTTTATCACTAACTAATTTTTCAATTTTCTTAATTTGTCCTAACTTTGCCAGAGAGTATAAAATTATATCGATTGCATAGGGACTTTCTTCAATATCAAAATTATTTTGAACAATAACGTAGAGTTTCTTTGCAAGGGTCAATGTCTCAACATAGTTACCATCATCAATATAATACTGAATTAAGAACTTATAAAGACTCTTTCGAAGCTCATAATCTCTTACTCTTTCGGCCAGTGCTCGATAGATATTTACAGCATTTTTTAACTTCTTAACACTATTTACAATTTCTGGAAACATTTGAGTCATGTCTTCAAGCTTTCTTGAAAATATTTTTACAATATCTTTATCTTTATGAACCTGTATTCTAAAACCATCATATTTTGGTTCTATTGCACATATTCAAAAACGTATTGCACAAATAGTCGAAAATGAGCGTATTTACCATATATTAATCGTTGCAAGTGGCATCAATTTGATTGATTTAGCGGGTGCAGAAGCTTTAGTTGCTGAAAATAATCGTCTTAAAAAATTAGATGGAGGATTATATTTTGTGGGTTTAAAAGCATCTGTTTATGAATTTGCTGCGAAAACACATTTTATTAAACATATAGGGCGTGATCACTTTTTTGATTCTAAAACGGATGCGATTGCTCATATTTATAAAATGTTAGATAGGAAAATATGTGCAAAATGTAATGCGCTGGTATTTAAAGAATGCCAATAAAGATATAGCATTCTCTTCTTGACCTAAAATTGAAATTTATTTATCCTTGGAAAGGTGTTTATTTTTAGGGTAAACATTATTTTGTATTTTTTAAATTTTAGGGAGAGAGCATGACTCAACATATAAAAAAAACTTCAGGAGCAACTTTGGCAGTTGCTGCAGCGGCATTATTATTTAGTGGAGCAAGTTCTGCAAGTTCTGGGCATGATGATGAACATGAGCATAATGAGGCAACAGTAAAATGTAGTGGTATTAATTCATGTAAAGGGACATCTGCTTGTGCTACCGCATCGAATGGTTGTGCCGGAGCTAATAGTTGTAAAGGAAAGGGATGGTTAAAAGTGTCGGCAGAAGAATGTGAAGAAAAGGGAGGTAAAGTGCTTAAATAGTGGCTTAATCTTCTGTTAATATTACTGAGTATATCTTCTTAATAGGGTTAAAGTTTTTAACAAACCACTCTTTACTATTAAGAAGATGGTTTATAACCAATATAAAGGTATTTTCGTTTAATTTTATGTCATATACTCCTCATCATACTTATCCTTATCTAGGATTTGGTTTAGGTCTTCGTAAAGAACATTTTGACAGCATATTAGCATACCATCCCAATGTAGACTGGTTTGAAATTTTAACTGAAAATTATTTAGTATCTGGTGGTAAACCGAGGGATTATTTACAAAAAATCAGTGAACAGTATCCGTTAGTTATGCATGGTGTATCATTATCCATAGGTAGTATGGATGCACTCAATAAAGAGTATTTACAGCAAGTAAAAACCCTGGCATCAGATATTAATGCAATATGGATATCCGATCATTTGTGTTGGACAGGGGTTGATGCACATAATACCCATGATTTATTACCGTTACCTTATACAAAAGAAGCTATTAAGCATGTAGTGGAACGTATACAGCAAGTACAAGATTATTTAGGACAGCAAATATTAATTGAGAATGTATCAAGTTATATTCACTATCAGCAATCAGTTATGACTGAATGGGAATTTATACAAGAAATTAGTGAACAGGCTGATTGTTTATTATTACTGGATATTAATAATATTTATGTTTCTGCAATAAACCATGACTTTGATCCGTTAACATATTTACATGCCATCCCTATTGAACGGGTACAACAGTTTCATTTAGCAGGGCATAGTGATTTTAGTGATTATATTATTGATACACATGACGCGCCGGTATGTGATGCTGTATGGGATTTATATGCACAAGCAGTAAAGCATTTTGGTGAGGTATCTTGTATGATCGAACGAGATGGAAATATTCCAACTTTAGATAAAATGTTGGAAGAATTAGACAGAGCCAAAATGATTGCCAATGATGCAAAAAAATAATTTATTATTGTTACAACAACAAATGATGGCTTTTTTACAGCAAAAGCCTAATACTCTCTTAGAGCAAGTGATAGGCACAAAAAAAGTATCTGCTGAAAAACGTTTAGCCATTTATTCTAATGCCTACCACGTACGTTTATTAGAAGCATTACAAGAAAACTATCCCGCTTTACATACTTTATTAGGAGATGATGATTTTCAACAATTAGCTTGGGATTATATTGCAGCTTATCCTTCTTCGTTTTTTTCTATTCGATATTTTGGTGATCAACTTGCAAACTATATAGCACAAAGCCATTGGAAAGAGATACATCCGGTATTGATAGAGATGGCACAATTTGAATGGGCAATACGTGGTGCTTTTGATGCAGAGGATACACCATTATTAACACTTACAGATTTGCAACAGATTGATCCATCTAGTTGGCCTATGCTACAGTTTCAATTTCATCCTGGCTTACATTATCTACATTTATCCTGGAATGTACCACAATTATGGAAAATGATTCATCAGCAGGAAGAAGTCGATGCTTGTCATCAATGTGATCCCTCTACACTTACTCCAGAACGGCAAACATATCCTGTAGTATGGATAGTTTGGCGTAAACAGTTACGAACCTTATATCGCTCTTTATCTGTTGATGAGGCTTGGGCGTTAGCGCATTTACAAAAACAGGCATGTTTTGCTGAGGTATGTCAGGGAATATGTGAATGGGTAGATGAATGCCATGCAGCAGAACGGGTAGCCGGTTTTATTCAAACTTGGTTAGAGGAACAATTACTGGTTCAAGCTGCACCATCGGGTGCTTCTGGATAACTGATAATTACTTTATTAATGCGGCTAGATGTTGCATCTTGAACGGTTACATCCAGGTTTTCCAGGGTAAACTTTTCATCTATTTCTGGAATACGTTCCAGGTGTTGTAAAATCCACCAACTGACGACATCAGTAGGTTTTCCTGATAATTCAATAGAGAAAAATTCTTCAATAACACGTAATTCCACATCCCCGTCAACAACGATTTTTTTCTCTGAAATTGACATAAAATCATCGGGAGTGGCATCACTTTCATCATAGATTTCACCCACCAATTCTTCTAATAAATCCTCTAAAGAAACGACGCCAAGTAATGAACCATATTCATCTACTACAATAGATAAATGCTGTTTTTTACAACGTAAAATGGTGATAAGATCATCTAAGGGTTGATTAAGAGGTGAGAAGATAGGCTCTGAAGCGATATCTCTGAGTAATGCCTCTTCATTGCCTTTAGAAATATTGACTAATACATCCCGTAAATGTACTATTTTATCAATTTCATCTGGTTTTTTCCCAAATAAAGGGATACGAGAATAGTTACTATTAACAATATCATTGAGGGCTTCTTTGACAGTAAGGTGTCCATTGAGAGTAAATACTTGATGACGAGGGGTCATTACATCTTCTACTTGTAAATCATTAAACTCAAAGACACGTTGAATGATTTGTCTTTCTTCTGTTTCGATAGTTCCCTCTTTTTCACCATATTCCACCATGCTGATTAGTTCTGATTCGGTGACAGTAGGTTCTCCTTCCATTGCTGTAATATGGTGTATCCATAAAGTAAATTTTTCAAACATCCAGACCAGTGGGAAAGTTAACCAGATAAATCCAAGTATTAATGGTGCAACAATAAGCGATAAGCGTTCAGCATTAGATGCGGCTAAACTTTTAGGTGTAATCTCACCAAAAATAAGAATAAAGAAAGTGAGTAAACCAACGGCAATGCCTGGACCAAAATGCCCTAATTTTTCTGTGGCAATGATCGTTGCCAGAGAAGATGCTGCAATATTGACGATATTATTACCAATTAAAATTCCAATTAACATCCGAGTAGTATTGCTTTTTAATTTATATAACACTTGTGCACCGGGGCGATCATCTTTTAACATTCCCTTTACCCGAGAATGAGATAAGGCAACTAATGCAGTTTCAGAACCAGAAAAAAATCCAGATAAAATCAATAAAAGGCCTAATAATAAAAACTCTTCCACTCCATCCTCTCTCTGTGTAAGTATTAAATAAGGGACATACTTTCCCTATAAATGATTGCATAATAGTATCATAACTGCGTTTTGCTCACACGGGCTATTCGTGTTTATTGTTATGATTTCGACTCCAATATAGATAATTAGGTGAGGTTTGATAAGCACCACTACTAATGTATTCAAGAACAGCTTGTAGGCGGTATAAGTTAATAACCGATTCAATACGTAAAATTTCATTACCATTTAGATCAAAAAAGAGTAACGTAGGGGCATAAATTAAATTTAATTCCATTGCCCACTCTTTTGCAGTACGCTTTTTACCAGAAGGCGTAATAATAGGCGTATCAGACCAGATATTGATTTGTACTGTTTCAAACTGTTTTAAACGGGAAGCAACTTGTTCATTATGTAAGATATTTTGACCATGTAATATATCACAAGCATGACATTCGGTTTGTTCAAAAAAGATTAATAAGGGTTTTTGAGCTGTAAATCTGGTACGGTCAAGATTATAAGGGGGAGGTAGAAAAAAATCTTCCTCATTAATATCCATTAAATCAAATTTAGGAGGGGGATCGGCACGTAATAGATACTGATGAAAACTTTCTTTTTGATAATAGCCATCTATAACATAATCTAACGCTGCCCGGAATTTATAGGGGGGGTAATATCCTCGTAAGCGTAATGCTTGCTGTCCATTTTTATCATAAAAAATGAGTGAAGGAGTAAAATTAGTTTTTTCACGCAGTGCATAATCTCGTTCAGTAAGTAAGTGACCATCTAAATCGGTGATTTCACGACTTCCCCAGACATTTAAAGCTATAACATCAAAATAGGCTTGAGTTTGTGCTACAATATCTTTTTTTTTGAAATTTATTTCCATTAATCTCTGACAGTAAGCACATCCTGTTTGCCCAAAATAAAGAATAATCCCCTGTTTCTTTTTTTTAAGGGCTTCTTTTAAGTCCTCTGGTAGCTGAAGAAAACTTTTTTTAAACCAAGAGGGATGTTCGATATATCGGGGTCTCGGGGTATCATCAAATAAGAGGTGCATATTATCATTTTCTTGTGCATAGAGGAAAACAGGAAAAAGGAATATAAATAAGCGTATAATTATGCTATAGGAATAATGCAGTGGGAAAAATGGAATAAAGAGGTACGTCATAATTGTCAACATAAATATAAAAGACCATCAGTGTATCTAGTTAGAGGGATATGCAATAATAGATGCCATAAACTATTATCTACAATGAGCATTTTAGCAATTAAATGACTATTTCAACAACTCAATATAATCGCTGTCAATGGATAGTGAGTAAAGAATATGATCTATTTTTTTTTATAGGGAGTAGTGCTTTAACCTTTATTTTTTTTGGATTATACCAGTTACTGAAAATGAATGATGTGTTATTGCATGGAGAATCAATATTATTAACCTATTTTATCTTTACCGTATTATTAGATCATCCGCATATTTTCCAAACTTTTTCCCGTACCCACTATGATGGTCAAGAATATAAAAAACGGCGATTATTATATACGTGGGGTTTAGGATTATTGATTTTAGATGGATTTATTTTAACCCTGGCAGGTTATGAACATGAACTGATTATTTTTGCAGCTGTTTTTGGATCTTGGCATATTATTCGTCAACATTGGGGATTTATTCGAGCGTATAAATTACGTAATCATGATTATCATCAATGGGATAATCGGTTAGATTTTTCTACTTTTTTTGTAGGGATGTTTGCTTGTTTTTTTCATGATTACAGTGGTGTATCTGAAGCAGAACTTATTTATGAGCCGCTTTGGGTAGTCTTTCCTGGCGTACCAGAATGGTTTTCGCAGTTATTATGGAATATATTTTTAATTCTCTTGGTGATCTTTATTTTACGTCAAATTTATCGTTATTATGTAGATAAACAAATTAATATACCGAAGTTATTATTAATGAGCGTTGCCTTTATGACTCATTATTTTATTTTTTTTGTTGCTGCCGTCCCTTTTTTAATAGCAGAGGTATTAGAAACTGCATTTCATAATGTACAGTATCAAGGTTGGATTATGCATTATCAAAAATCGCACTATCCCGATAAAAAAAATATAGTGATAAAGTGGTTATTGGCATCATTACTATACGGGATTATTGCAGGTATTATAGAAATTGCCAGCTTATATTATTCAGGGATAATGACGTTATTATTTGTACCTTTTAGTATGTTCGTCCTTTTCCATTATTATGTAGATGGGGTAGTATGGAAATTTAAACATTATCCAGAATTAAAACAAGAAATGTTTCGACAGGGGAATTAGGCCGATTTTTGTAATGTTAGGTAACGAAACCAGCCTTTAGCTAAAACGGGTTGATCATCGCTAACGATAAGTTGTGGACAGGTATGTAACAACGGTTCTAGTTCTACATCAGTACGAGTTGCTAACTTTCCTAATAATGGGCTTATTATTCTACGAAGGGGGGCAACTTGTTGGGGATGTAGGAACTTATCTAAAATAGCTATATTGCCTGTGGCTTTAAGCACTCGGTAGGCTTCTTGTAGCGCCTTAGATGGATAGGGTACAACTACGAGAATAAGATGCATAATAATGATATCAAAATATTGATCGGGATAAGGAAGCTGCATTGCATCTCCTTGTTGCAGTGCTAATTGGATATGTGGATGGGTGCAATGTTTTTGTTGTGCTTTGCTTAACATTGCACGGGTGATATCTATACCATAATATTGATGTTGTGGTGCAAGGTAAGGAATATCTAGCCCTGTTCCTATCCCAATGAGCAGTATTTTTTTAGGTGGTAAGGTATTTAAGACTTGTAAATGCGAGGCACGAACTGATGCAAAGGTCTTTTGTATCAGTGCATCATAGACAGGAGCAAAAAAAGTATAACTTTTTTGTAATGACATAGATAATATTAGTGTAAACTTTGTGGATTAGAATGCAGAGAAAAAGGATTGATCTCCGCATCAAATTCGGTACCATCATCAGCCCGCATTTGATAACTGCCATGCATACTACCGATGGGTGTTTCAATGATACTACCACTGCTATAATTAAAGTTTTCACCCGGTTTAAGATAAGGATGTTCACCAATTACACCAGAACCACGTACTTCTTGTACTTTTCCTTCTGCATCGGTAATCACCCAATGACGACTTAGCAAGCGAGCAGGGACTTTTCCTTTATTTATAATGGTAACATTGTAGGCGAAAACATAGCGATTATTTTCGGGGGTAGATTGTGTATCAAGGTACTGACTTTGTACAGAAATTTCAATATTATATTTTTCGGTATCCATAATAATAACTGTTCTCCGATGGCATGATCTCAGTGATGGGATAATAAGCGTAAATCATTAATTATATTATTGGGAATAGGTATTAGGTCTAACATCGTTGTCTCTATGTTCAGATACATGTTGAGCCGCTGTTTTAACTGCTTCATTGACAGATTTTGTCATTTCAATGCGTTCATCAGAACTTAAGAAAAATGCCATATCTACATCATGCCGCACATAACGTGCTGGTAATTGATTAAGTGCTACACAGGCAACATCTTGTAAAAAATCTTCATCAAATTGAGAATAATCATCAACTAATGTTTCCATAATTCTATTGACTACTAATGTTTCGTAATAGTTATGTATGGAGTCAAATTTCATCAATATTTTTCCTCTTGAATATTATTAAATTTTGATTAAATAACGATCATTATATCCTGTCATTTTAGCAATAAAAGAGCAAGAATTCGAGATAAATACTTGGTTTACTATCGGAGTTGTCCTGTTGGTATACTGTTGTCATCAATAAGATGGAAATGATACAACCATTGTCGAGCATCCTCAGCATCTTGATAAAACCAGGCAGCACAAGATCCTGGACGAAAACTATAACCCCAATCATCCATATCCTGCATAATTTGTGTAGGAGAAATACCTGCTATTTGTACGGCTAATAGAATTTGTAGATAACAGACTGCATTTTCTTCTTGATAATCACCTTCAGCATTTGTATGTAAATGGGTACGTCTTTGGCTATCCATACAAATATAATGACATGCTTCATGCAAAGCAGAATGTAAAGGGGTATCTTGACGAATATACAGTGTATTTTGAATTAATCCCGCTTCGCTATCCCCCCAAAAACTACCAGGTATGGGAGTATTAGAAGGAACTTGTTGTATTCTTAAAGTATAAGGCTTCAAAAGTTGTTGTAGAGCTATAAGATGTGAGTAACAGTATTGCATTGGGAGAAACCAGTCAATAAATATAATAAACTTAACCTGACATAATGCCATATTTGTAAACAAGTAGCTATTAATAACTAGGATTAAATGGTATTTATGAGGTATAATTGATAAGTAGTTTACAGAGTCTGAAAACGATGAAATTTTATATTGATCCATTATTGTTATTAACCGCATTTGTGTTGATTGGCTTTTTAGTCAGTAGCTATTTTTATGCGTAATAAAACCTGTTGCATAATAGGTATGAGTCATGGCTTTTGTTGCTAAAAGGTCATGGTTGTTTGGCGTCCTAACATTTTCCCATCTATGTATTAATTCCAACCATTGCTTTGATTATGTCTGAAAATATTGAAATTTCTATTATTATGCCCTGTTTGAATGAAGCAGAAACCCTTGCATTATGTATTAATGAGGCACAGCAAGCTATTTGGGATATAGGGGTCAATGCTGAAATTATTATTGCCGATAATGGAAGTACCGATGCTTCTATAGATATAGCAAAACAACTTGGCGCACGGGTAGTACATATCTCTGAAAAAGGCTATGGCAGTGCTTTACAAGGAGGAATAGCAGCAGCAAGAGGAAAATATGTACTGATGGGGGATAGTGATTACAGTTATAGTTTTGCTGAGTTACCACATTATTTAGAAAAGTTAAGAGAAGGTTATGATTTAGTAATGGGGTGTCGGTTTCCACGTTGTGGTGGAAAGATTGAAACAGGAGCTATGCCCTTTTTGCATCGTTGGTTAGGTAATCCAGTATTATCCGGTATTGGGAAATTATTTTTTTCTTCTGCCATTGATGATTT
The DNA here is from genome assembly GCA_026994225.1 of Gammaproteobacteria bacterium. Taxonomy (GTDB): domain Bacteria; phylum Pseudomonadota; class Gammaproteobacteria; order GRL18; family GRL18; genus JALWRI01. The sequence continues at coordinate 9,174 of JALWRI010000049.1, forward strand.
TCATTGTGGTTTACGTGCTTTTAATAGAAAAGCGATCTTAGCATTAGATTTGACAACAACAGGGATGGAGTTTGCATCAGAAATGGTAGTCAAAGCCTCCTTGTATCATTTAAAAATTACACAAGTTGCCATTACCCTGCGTAAAGATAAGCGTAGTCGAGCACCGCATTTACGCAGTTGGCGAGATGGCTGGCGACATTTACGTTTTATGTTATTATTTACGCCAAATTGGTTATTTATATTACCAGGTATTTTATTGACCTTAACAGGTTTATTGGGAACGTGTATTTTATTACCTAAAGCATTACAAATAGGATCAATTACACTGGATTTAAACTCATTGTTAGTGTGTAATGCGATGTTGGTGTCAGGCGTGCAAATACTTTTTTTTGGTATCTTTATTAAAGTATATGCAGCAAGTATGGGGTTATTAAATCAAACTCGATGGTTACAATTTGCTCGTAGTTATCCGGTAGAATGGGGAATTGTTCTGGGATTGTGTCTGTTATTTACAGGTATCGGTCTGATTTTTTATGCAGTAATGCAATGGCAAGATACTGGATTTGGCGTATTACCTTATCAAGATAGTTTACGTTTAGTTATTCCAGGATGTAGTGCTATTATTATGGGATTACAGATATTTTTTGCTGGTTTTGCATTAGCAATACTAGGAATGAAAAAATAGCTATTTTTTCTAAATATTTAGAAATAGGAAGTACAGTGGATAACAGCTTTAATATGATGTCTAAACAGAGTAATAATAAGAGTATTGATTATTTTTTTTCTACTCATCCATTGCGACGTTATGCTTCAAATATATCCTATCATGCACGGAGGAATATGTTTGATACCTTTATGAGATGTATGCAACCAACAGAGCAGAGCCGTATTTTAGATATAGGCGTTACCCCTGACCAATGTTTACCTGAATCTAATTTTTTTGAGCAATGTTACCCTTATCCAGATCAGATAGTGGCAAGTAGTATAGAAAATGCGGCAAATATTGAACAATCTTATCCTGGGGTACAGTTTGTACAAACAGGTAAACAAGGATTGCCTTTTAAAGATAAGGCCTTTGATATTGTTTTTTGTGCAGCAGTATTGGAACATGTTGGTACGAGAGAAGAACAAAGAGCGTTTATTACTGAAATAATACGGGTTAGTCGAGGTTTTTTTCTTACTACCCCTAATCGTTATTATCCTATAGAATTTCACACTTTTTTACCTTTATTACATTGGTTACCACAACCTTGGCATCAACTGTTATTACGTTATGCAGGGCTAGATTTTTGGGCTAAAACGGAAAATCTTAACTTACTCAGTAAAAAAGATATTCACTCACTATTTCCTGCATCAATACCCTATACTATTGCTACTCATAAATTGTGGGGTTTACCTTCTAATCTGTTGGTTTATGGTCACAGTAACGTGCGCTGATACTCCAACTATAACCTAAGTGGTGATGTAGGCGTATGTCGGTGAAATGACAACGTTCTAAAAGTTGTTGTATTTCCTCTTTACGATAATAATGGGCAATTTTAGGATTTAATTGATCATAAATGACTAGCTGTCTACTATACAGGTTTAATTTATAGTAATAATTTTTCATATAGCGATGTATGGGTAATGGCAGATACTGACATAACCAGGCATAAAAACTTGCTGGATAAACGAGAATTCGAGTAAGGTAATGTAACACTTTATGAGGTAAACGACTAGTGAGTTTACGCAAAGGCAAAACAAAACTAAGATATAAGCGATTATTTTCTACGCCATATACCCATAAAAATAAACGCCCTGTGTCTGATAAAGCTTTTCCCATTGCGATAAGTGCAGGTTCTGGATCGGCTATAAAAGGTAATACTCCAATACAAAAAATTGCATCATAGTGATTAGCTGGTATGTGTTCAGCAGTAACGGATAAATATTCAATATTATCTAAATGAGCGGTATTTTTTTGTAATATGCTAAATGCTTGAGAAGGTTCTATTGCTGTAATTTTTTTAGGTTTAAATTGGTGTAATAAGGTTGTGTAACGTCCACTCCCTGCCCCTACGTCTGCAATATGTTTATTTTCTATATCTTCTGGTTGGAGTAAATTAGCAAATAACTGTTCGACTATCACCTTTGATGTACCGTAATAACCTGTGTTTTCAGTATATTGCGTCCACTGTGTGCCAAAATCATCAATAGTATTAGGGGGCGTGTGTTTTTTTGTCATGGTATATCAACATTGTCGTATGGCAAAGTAAAACCAGTAAAATAAATAAGATGGGATAGAGTACCATTAGGTAACGTATTTGTGCAAAAAAACTCATAGCATCGAGATAACTAATGAGTACTAAACGGGCACTAAAAAGTAACAACAAAAAGGCACTGAGTATATGTAAAGGATGTTGTGGGCAAGTAAATAATAGATATACCAGCAATAGGATAATCATTAAACAGCTCAGATAATGAATACCCTGAAAAAAGCGAATGTGAGGAGATAGAAAATGATTTACTTTTGCCTGGTTGCTGTGGGTATCTAGGGTAATAGCTTGATATTTTTCTAATAAGGGGGGATTTTCAGGTAATTGGGCAAGTTGTTTATATCCTTGTGTAAAGTCTTTAAAATCAAGTAATAAATAGAATAATTTATAGATAGAAGTAAAAATAACAGGAATATCCTGCCATATCAGTGGTGGTGCTAAATAGTTACCCGTCATATTAGCACTGCAATGTATAGCGTGTGTATGACAAGCCTGTTGTAATTCCTTTGCCACATTTTGATAAAAATGTTGTGCTGTGAGCGGATCACGATAATAACCGGCTTTACTTGCCGCATCACGAATAGCCCAGATAGTCCAGCCTCCTGCTATTTCATCGCAAATTCCCATCCATTGACAACCATGTGCTGCCCAAGATTGTGCGTATTTATTTTGTGATAAAAAAGGGGCTAAGGTGGCAAAATGAGGACTGACTTGATAAGCCTGTTGTAAGGCAAAATGGCTAACAGGAATATAACGTTGTCGTTGCTCAGGAGCAATACGAGTGAGCCAGTTAAGGGTTTTTTTTAATCCTGTATCGTGTAATTCTGTATAGACAGAAATATGATAGTATTTTTGGTTAAAATGTTGAATAGTAAGCGTAAAAAGATAAATTCCCAGCAAAGGAAATAATAATCCAGGATAATATCTATATCGCCAAGCGATATGTGTTGTATGACTATAATATATCCAGTAAAGATTTAAAAATATTCCAGCAGGTACGAGCCAGATACCTTCTGGGCGTAAATGCCATATTAGTATAATACTGAGGTTATAGCCTACTAACCAGAGTAAAGCAACACGAGGAAAACGGGTGTAGCAGGCATGAAATCCAATGCAACTTGCAATAAAAAAATTGCAAAATGAAATATAGAGCGATTCCGTAGCAATAAAAAAGTGGGGGTAAAAAGCAATAGGATGTAAAAGACAAAGGCTATATAACAGATATAAAAGAGTGTGTGGGATACCAAGTTGGCGTAATCCTATAATGATACTAATAATACTAAAAAGATAAAAAAATTGTTGTAAATGAACCAGTGGAATATGGCTAATATGGCTGATAGTTATGAGTAAACTGTATAATGGCGGGCGTATTAGGGTTAATTGATGGTAATCCCCCAACCATTGTAGATGTAGGAGATGTTCACTCATTTCCAAATAACGCAGGCTATCATAGATTTCTGCCAGGGGGTAAATGGCTGCGCCAGAGGAAAGAGATAAAAAGAACCCGACAATAATAAAATAGGGAATGAGAACTAGGTAATGGGAAAAACGGCTCTGTATTGCAATTTGCATTGTAATTCTAACCTATTGAACAAAAGATTAAAGGCACAAGAGTTTGGTCGATATATCAAGGATTAAATGATGAAAACAAGCAGAAAGTGTTAAAAAATTTCAATCAGAGTAAAAAACTGTCTACTATAAAACAAGATATTGTATCATTGTACGTAGGGCAGTAGTATATCACTGATATAGTTTAATGGAGTGTCAATAATGTATAAGATCATCTTGCGTATATGCTGTTTTTTAATCACTTTGTGTATGGTGTATATCAGTAGTGCCGGTGAAGTCAATATTACACCGAGTATTTCTTATATTGATGTAGAATATGATGGAGAACGAGACCTCAATCTGATAGCTGTTGTGTCAGTCGAGCAAAATCTTCCAGGCTAAGTTGTTCAGCACGAATCTTAGGGTTAATGTGTGCGGCTAAAATTTGTGCCTCATCTAAAAGTCCTTTTAAATTATTCCGTAATGTTTTACGGCGTTGAGAAAAGGCTTGTTGTACTAACTGTTGAAAATGAGCAAAGCAAGAGAGTGTTACAATCGGTTTAGCGTGAGGTATTAATCGTACTATTGCAGATTCTACTTTTGGTTGTGGATTAAATGCATGAGCTGGGACATTAAATAGTGCTTCAACTTGACAATGGTATTGTATCATTACAGTAAGTCGCCCATAATTCTTTTCTCCTGGCTGTGCAGCTAACCGATTGACCACTTCTTTTTGTAGCATAAAATGCATATCTGCAATACAGGCACTAAAAGTCAATAAATGAAAAAGCAAAGGGGTGGATATATTATAAGGAAGATTACCGACAATACGTAGCGGTTGTTGGGATTGTTGAACAAGCTGTTGATAGTCAAATTTTAGGGCATCTGCATTAAAAATATGCACGTGGGGACGTGTAAAATGCTGTGTTAAGTGGCTGATCAAAGTTCTATCTAGTTCTATTAACGATAATTGTTGCGCTTTTTGTAAAAAATTAGTTAATGCTGCTTTACCAGGGCCTATTTCAACAATATGATCTGTTTTTTGTACCTGTATGGCATCAATAATTTGTTGGATGACGGTAGGAGATTGTAAAAAGTTTTGCCCAAATCGTTTACGGGCTTTATGCTGAGGGGCTAATGGTTTATTGATCATAAGATGAGGGTATATTGTTATTTTGGGTAATTATTTCTAAAGTGCTTGATATAGCATAACGCAAACTATCTGAATTAGCTTTTCCTGTACCCGCTAATGATAAGGCAGTACCATGATCAACAGAAGTACGGATAATTGGCAAACCGAGAGTAATATTAATAGCTTGCCCAAAACCCCGGTATTTCAAAACAGGTAGTCCTTGATCATGGTACATAGCCAACACACAATCACAGGCTTGTAAATAAGGGGGAGTAAATAAGGTATCGGCAGGTAAAGGATCAGAAATTTGCATTCCTTGTGCCTGAAATTGTTTAATCACTGGTAATAATGTATCTATTTCTTCTCGTCCCAAGTGTCCATCTTCTCCTGCATGAGGATTGAGTCCACAGACTAAAATACGTGGTCGTGTCAAGGAATAATATTTTTTTAAATCTTGATGTAATATAGATAAGGTTTGAAAGATATTATCTGGGGTAATCGCTGCACTCACTTTGGATAATGGTAAATGGGTGGTTGCTAAAGCCACTCGTAACCCCGATGTAGCTAACATCATCACAACTTTTTTAGTATTGGTATATTGGGCTAGAAATTCGGTATGTCCAGTAAAAGGGATACCTGCTTGATTGATAACTCCTTTATGTACAGGACCTGTGATTAAGGCATCAAAGACATTATCTTGACATAATTGAATGGCAAGTGTGAGACATTGTAATACATAGTCTGCATGTTCAGGATTTAATTTTCCTGTTTCACATAAAGAAGGTAAGGAAATAGGGATATAAAAAAGATGTCCGGCAGCTTGTGTGCCAGGAATGTTATCTTCTGCAAGGTGTAAGGTGAGTGGTAATTGTAATTGTTTAGCTCGCTGTGCTAATAACAGAGGATCTGCAATGACTGCCCATTGCATTTGTGGATGTGGATATTGTGCCAATTGTATGCAAATATCAATACCAATACCTGCTGGTTCTCCTGGTGTGATAACAATGCGTGGCAGTATTGATGACATTTAATCTTCCAATCGAATATCAACGAAGGCTTCATCACGAATTTTACGTAGCCATAGTTCTGTTTGCTCGGCAATTTTTCGTTTTTGTATTAATTGTGTTACTTTTTGCCGTTTGAATTCTTCTGTATCGTCATAGTTACGTTTTTCTAACACTTGAATAATATGCCAGCCAAACTCTGTTTTTACCGGTTCACTAATTGCTCCTATGGGCAGTGTTTTCATCTTTTCAGCAAATTCAGGTACCATTTTTTCAGGGGTGATCCAACCTAAATTACCCCCCCGACTTGCAGATGTTTTATCTTCTGAATGGGAACGTGCCAACGTAGCAAAATCATCACCATTGATGAGTCGTTCTCGTATACGTTGAATAGCGGTATGAGTGGTTTGTAAATCTCGCATAGGATTAGGCGATATTAAAATATGTCGAGTTTTATATTGTTTGATAACGTGTTGTTCAATACTTTTAACGGCATTTAACTGAATAATATGAAAGCCATTAGGACTACGCAAGGGATCACTAATATCACCGGTTTTCATATTGCTTAATGCATTCATAAATAACTCAGGGATTTCCCCTGCTTTACGCCAGCCCAGATCGCCTCCTTCTAAGGCCTGACTACCATCTGAATGACCTATAGCAAGGGTTCTAAAGTTTTCCCCTTGACGTAACTGTGCTACTAATTGTTGTGCTTTATGTTTGGCGCTTTGAATAACATTAGAGGTTGCGCCTTCTGGTAGAGCAATTAAAATATGTGAAAGGTGATAAATAGCCCCTATTTGCCCAAGTTGTTGCAAATTAAAAAGGAGATGATCGATTTCTCTTTCTGTTACTTTAATTTTATTTTTTATAAATTGCTGTTGTACTCGTTTAAGTAGTAATTGTTTTTTAATTTCTTCTCTAAAATCAGCATAATTGATACCTTGTCTTTTTAATTCAGCATTAAATTCAGACAAGTGCATGTTATTTTGTTTGGCAATGCCTTGCATAGTACGATTTAGGGTCGCATCACTGATACGTATCCCTACTTTTTTTGCTATTTGTATTTGTAATAATTCCAGGATCATTTTTTCAAGAATTTGTTTACCTAAAACATTAGCAGGTGGCAAGGCTTGTCCTTTTTTACGTAACCGTTGGGTGGTTTTTTTAAATTCTTTTTTTAATTCAATATAGGTAATAACATCATCATTGACTACACTGACAATATAATTAAGTTTATTCACTTCTGCCCGTACAGAAATATTACTACTTAGCGATAAAATAAGGATAAAATACAGATGACGTAACATAAAAAAGAAAACCTAATAAACGATAAAATGAATGTAATATATGCGATAAGCCCGTGTTATTTAATGTACTTGATAACCCCGAATATCTTGAGCAAGCAAATTTTGTATTCGATTACCAATACTGCCTAATCCTTTTAGCTCTAGTTCTAAGAGGAAAGATAAATCATTACTTTGTTCTTGCAATTCTCGTTCTGAGCGAGAAATAAGACGTACTGCCCAACAACAACTATTATATTCTACACCAGCTAGTGCTTCTAATGTAAAATTATCAGCTAAAGAATAATTCCATCGAGCGATACCTGTCCAATTTGGTGCAATTTGCCAGTAACTTGATATATCTGTTTGTTCTAGTTGTTCTGCTTCTCTATAACGGTAATCAAAATTGATAATATGATGGTTATTACGTTTATATTGTAAGCGGCTTGCCGTGTATTCGGTATTATTTTCTTTTGTATTCCAATAAATAGCATAATGTGCTTTCCAGTTTTGTGCTAATTGTGCATATAATTCAGCTGCTAAACTGGATTGATTAGCTGTTTCATTTTGTTGATAAGAGTAAAGTTGTACACGTCTATCATCAAAATAGATAATTTGACCTAATGATGCACGGAAATATTCAATACCTGTCTTTTTCTCTATAAAACGATTAGTTACTGCCAAGGTTAGTTGGTTAGCATCTCCTAAGCGATCTTTACCCGCAAAACGGTTTTCACGAAACATTTGATAAAAACTAAAATCATATTTTCCGGTATCAAATAAGGGAATAGTATCTTGATTTTTTTCTTTAACATAAAGGTAGTACATACGGGGTTCAAGAGAATGTAAATAACGCTCATTATGCCAATCTCGTTCTAAAAAAAGACGGTTATCTAAACTGAATACGGGAAGAGTTCGAGTTGGTGTATTATTCGATGTACTAAGATGCTCATCATTTAATTGATAGCTAATATAATCTAGGGAAGCACGAGGCGTAACGGATAGCCAGGATGTGCGCAGGGGGTAACTGATGCTTGGACGAGCATGAAAACGTCCCCCTGTAATGGCGGATTTTTTATCAAAATAGACAAATTCAGTTTGTAATTGGTATTGCGTATTCCACTGATCTGCAATCGCTGCATTGAATGAAATTTGTGGTAAACGGTTATATGCATCAGTTCCTTGTAAGGTTTGATAACCGGTGAGTCGTGAAGTGAAATTCCAAAAATCACCCCTATAGTTGATACTGGCATCACGCAATAAATGGGTTGTACTACGACGACGTAAATTATTACCAAAATCATCTAAATAGAGATTATCCGACACATAATTAAGATCCATATTACTAGACCAACGTGGTGTGAAACGACTTTGATGTTGTAATGAAGCCAGCCCTCTGTTGTCATTACGATCTGTATCATAAATATATTCAATATAACTGTCAGCTTTTTGATGTAAGCGCATGTAGCGATGTTCTGCGCCAAGTAGTAAACCTCGTTTACTCAGTAATCGAGGAGAAAAGGTGGCATCTTGATTGGGTGCAATATTCCAGTAATAAGGGATTTCAATATCCACCCCTAAATCATTGGAATGACCAAAATGAGGGATTAAAAAACCAGAGGTACGTTGATCGGTAATAGGAAAACGAATATAGGGCGTATATGCAATAGGAATGTCTTTCACATATAACGTTACTTTTTTACCTACTCCTTGATTGCTAGAGGTTTGTAAATGTAATGTTTTGGCATTTAATAACCAACCATTGTTACCTTTTGGACAAGCCGTGTAAGTGGTATTTTGTAATTGCATATTATCTGTAGTATATGCCAACTGTTTAGCAGTACCTCTGGAAGGATTTTGTAATTGATACGCTACTGTATTGAGTATTCCCTGTTGTGCTTCTAATTGGTAGCTTGCTTGTTGTGCCTGTAGGATAATACCCGGGCTAGTAAGGGTAACATGTCCTGTTGCTGTTACTTTTTTATCTAGTACATGATAAGTTACTTTATCTGCTTGCAAGGTTTGTAAATTTCGTTGAACAAAAACATTATCGCTAAAAAGAATATGTTGATTGTCAGGGGAAAAAGCACTGTCTGATAAAATTTGTATAATGCCATCTTCTTTCAATGGCAAAGGAGATGGCGATACAAAAGAGTGTAACGAATCTGGTTGTTGATCAGGGCAACGTTGAGCAAAGGAATAGCTATCGGCTTGAGAGTAATAATGATTATTATTTATTACTGAGGTATCAGAGGTAGTTGTGAGGGGAATACCAGAAGTTGAAGGGGAAGCTATAGAGGTAGCTGGAGTACACAACCATTTACCATTATGATCTTGCAGACATTGCCAATTAGCATAAGCAAAAGGATGGATAGATAATAGAATAAGCAAGTAAATACAGCGTAGAAGATAAAACATAGTGTTTAGTTAATCAGGTTTTAATCTAAAATAATAAAAATGAAAGCCTATTCTACCGATTTTCAGTAAAAAATGCTTGCTATATTTTTCTTTTTCCTTGATAGGGATTGACATTTTATTTTACCACACTATAATACAAAAACTTCGCTGGCGTAGCTCAGTTGGTAGAGCAACTGACTTGTAATCAGTGGGTCAGGGGTTCGACTCCTCTCGCCAGCACCATCTCTGGGTTCCAGGTAAGTTTTTATCCGTATATAACAGTTAGACTAGGCGTTTGTGCTTTCAATATTTTTTTTTGACTGAAAGGACGAAGGTTTTGTGCTATTTCGTCTAAAAACGACAAGCAAAGTAGCTCTCATATTAATGTTATGTACAGCAGGTGTCATCTAGTACATAACATCAACAATAAATGATTATTCTTCTATATCATCCGTGCTATATTGTCCTGAAAGTCTTCTACGAACATGTCCCCAAGACATACCAATCGCCAATACTAATGAAATAATTGTTAGCACTAAATATTGCAGCATAGTGGAAGAGTTTTTAAGCCCTAATAAATCAATAATTAGCCAGAATAATAGACTAAAGAATAAGGTTGCTAATACTAATCCGACAATGCCTATAGAACCTAGTGCTGCCCGTAAAAAGATAATCCATCCTATCAATAATGTCAGACCCATTAAAGCCTGTGCAATAATAATGGTAGAGGTACGTTCATCTGCTAAAGTGAGCCAATGAAAGAAGGAATAACCACTAGGGTTGTATGTAGCATAAACAAGCACTACTGCAAAGATAAAACGATAAAAGATATTAATCCAGGAGAAATCGTTGGAAGCCATGTTATTGATCCTTGTGTCAATTTAAAAAAATAACGTAGAGTATAACAAATTGGTGAAATATTTAAAAAATTACTGATCTACTATTAAGGGTTAGGTAATATTGCAAACATTCCATTTTGAATAAACAGATAAGATACACTATACTGAAAAAAAGACATTAATATAATAAGGTATGGTTAGTTGAAAAGGGTGCAAGGGACGTATTTTTTATCTTTGGTATATTTGATAGGTGTTATTTTATCATCAAATATTTTTGCAACGGAATTAAAAACACTGCTTACAGTGCAAGAAAAGACGCATAAACAAGGTATTAAGTCCCAAAAGTATATTAATACCTTAGCAGAACAATCTTCTGATATGTTACAAGAATATCAGTCAGTATTAGAACAATTACAGACCTTACGCATCTATAATCAACAATTAGAAAAGTTATTACTCTCTCAAAAACAACAAATACGTGTACGCACCGCACAAATCAATAGCATTGAACAAACAGAACAACGTATTGTGCCATTGATGTTACAGATGATAGACACATTGGAACAATTTATACAATTAGATATTCCTTTTCTAGTTACTGAACGTTTACAAAAAGTGCAGCAATTAAAAGCATTGATGAATCAGGCAGGGGTAAATAATGCAGAAAAATATCGACAAATAGTACAGCTTTTTTTACAAGAAATGGAATATGGTAATACTATTGAAGCATGGCAAGGGGTGCATCCTGATGATCCAAAACAAGTAGTAGAGTTTTTACGTATCGGCCGAATTGCTTTGTTGTATCAAAGTTTAGATAAAAAAGAAGCATTTTATTGGTCAATCCCTAAAGCAGATTTTCAGGTATTACCGGTTGATTATCAGGCTTCATTGGAACGGGGTTTGAAAATCGCAAAGAAACAGTTAGCACCAGAATTTATTAAAATACCTGTTGGTCAGTTGGAGGTGTTAGATGAATAATAAGCACCAACAGTCTAAGTATGTAGGGATATGGGTATGGATATTGTGTAGTTATATCAGTGTGATACCGATCTCGAATGCCAAGGATTTGGATACCTTATTACAAGAGGTAAAAAAATCCCAGTGGATTAACAATAAGCAAAATAAAGCACGAGAACAACGTTTTAAGGCACAGCGAGATAAGCGAAAAGCCTTATTACAACAAGCTCGTAAAGAGCTTAACGCTGCACTGGCATATTCAAAGAAATTAAAAAAAGCATTACAAGAAAATGATAAAAAATTGCTTGATATTGAGCAGCAAATTAGTAAAAAAAGCAGTAATGTGGGAGAGTTGTTTGGAGTAGTACGACAAATGGCAGGGGAAACCTTAGCCAAGTTTAATCATTCCATGATTTCAGCACAGTATCCTCAACGCAAGATATTTTTAGAAAAGCTTACGGATCATCAATCATTGCCTGCTATGGATGATTTGAAACAGCTATGGTATGAAATGCAGCGGCAAATGACAGAAGCGGGTAAAATCCGGCAGTTTAAGCAATTTATTATCACGACAGAAGGAAAAGAGGCAGAACGTTTTATTACACGAGTAGGGGAATTTAATGCGATCAGTGAAGGAAAATATTTACAATATTTGGAAAAAACACAGCAATTTGTAGAAGTTGCACATCAACCTCCTCAAAATTTTTTAACTATGGCAAAAGCGTTAGAAATAGACTCTGAAGGGGTAAAAGGGATAGCTATTGATCCATCAAGAGGAAGTTTATTGTCTTTATTAGGGCAAATTCCAGATATAAAAACCCGTATTCAACAAGGTGGGATTATTGGATACATTATTTTAAGTATTGGTCTATTAGCAATATTTATTGCATTGGAGCGGTATTTATATTTAAGTTTTATCAGTTATAAAATACACCGTCAACAAAAGCGTGAACAAGCTCTGACAGATAATCCATTAGGACGCATTATGGCTATTTATTATCAAAATATACAGCATAATGTGGAAGCATTAAGTTTGAAACTAGATGAGGCTATTTTGGTAGAAACACCCCGTTTGGAAAAAAGATTATTAATATTAGGTTTATTCGCTACCGTTGCGCCATTATTAGGTTTATTAGGGACGGTGGTGGGAATGATTGAAACATTTCAATCTATTGCTTTATTCGGTACAGGCGATCCAAAACTAATGTCAGGGGGGATTTCTCAAGCTCTGGTTACTACGGGATTAGGTTTGATAGTTGCGATACCGATTATTTTATTACATGGTTTTTTACAAACAAAAAGTAATCGATTAATTCAAATTCTGGATGAAGAAAGTGCTGGTTATGTTGCCCACTTGGCAGAGCAATCTATGCAACGTCAGCTTGCTAAAAAGTAACTTAAAGAAAATAATAGCAAGTTGAGAGGAATAGGGTATTAACACCATGACGTTGACTTTATTTTGGAGTGTATTACAAGAAGCGACTTGGCAGTTATTGTATTTTCTTTCTTTTGGAGGATATGTCTTATGGAGTATATTTTTGATCAATATCGTGTTATGGACATTATTAATGGAAAGGTATTGGTATTTTTCTTATATTTTCCCCAAAACAGTCCATCTAGTTATTGATGATTGGTCAAAAAAAGCGTTTCAGAATATGCCCTCATCTTGGTATGCGATTAAAGTTAAAAATATGTTCATGGCACAATTACAAGTAAAATTAAATCAGCATCTTCATTTATTGCATACCTTGGTTGAATTATTACCGATTTTGGGGTTATTAGGCACTATCATTGCGATGATTGAAATGTTTGAAGTATTAACCTTACATGGAACGGGCAATGCAAGAGCATTAGCAGGGAGTATTTCAAAAGCATTAATCACGACCTTAGCAGGATTAATGAGTGCTATTCCAGGGATGTTTTTGATTGCTTTATTGCAGCAAAAAGCCCGCTTAAAGTTGGAACAGGTTGCCGATTCTTTATCTATCACTGAGCAGACTTAATAAGTTGAGAAAAAAGCATGAAAAAACGACATATACAGTCTGCACCACAAAGTATTAATATTAATCTTACTCCCATGATAGATATGGTATTTATTTTATTAATTTTTTTTATTGTAACAACTTCTTTTGTAAAAGAAACGGGGGTAGAAATTAACCGTCCTTCAGCAAAAACAGCAGAACGTAAGGAGCAGGGCAATATTCTAGTAGCGATTACGAATAAGGGGGAAATTTGGATGGATCAAAAACGGGTAGCCATTTTAGCTGTGCGGGCAGGGGTAGAACGCTTACGGGCTGAAAATCCAGAAGGAGCAGTTATTATTCAAGCTGATAGTCAATCTGAATCAGGTTTGTTAATTCAGGTTATCGATCAAATTCGTTTAGCTGGAATAGTGAATATCTCCATTGCAGCAAGTCAACCTTGAGCATATTATTAAGGTATGAAGAAAATAAGTGGTATTTTTCGGTATCTAATAAGTTTGAGTTTAGGGGTTATGATAACCTTGGTTTTATTTGTAGTGATGCAACGGATGTTGCAATTTGATCAAGTGGGTAAACGAGCAATAACGCTACAAAGTCGCATCGATTTTATTCGCTTGATCCGTGAACCAGAACCAATAATAAAAACGACGACGAGAACTTTACCTAAAAAACCAAAACTCCCTCAAAAAAAAGTATTACTACCTAAGATAAAGAAAATGCGTATTACTACACCAAAACCGAGTAATATGCATTTTTCTGCACCGAAAATAGTCAATCAATTAAATTTGAATGATGCCATGTACTTGGGAACATGGCATAAAACAGAAAGTGTATCAGAACAAGTAGTAGCGGATGAAGAAGTCGTACCTTTAGTCCGTATTGCACCGGTATATCCTTCCAGGGCAGTGCGTTTAGGAATAGAAGGATGGGTAAAAATGGAAGTAAGGATTAATGCTAAAGGAGGTGTGATAAGTGCTAAAGTTTTAGATGCAATGCCCTCGAGAATTTTTAATAGAGCAGCAATAAAAGCAGTAAAACGTTGGCGTTTTAGACCGAAAATAGTTAACGGCAAAGCCGTTTCTCGTACAGCAGAACAGACTATCCACTTTAAATTACGGCAATAGAAAGAGGGTTATATGATGTATATACGAGGTATTAGTCTCTTTTTTTTTTGTTGTTATCTATTATTATCAACAGCTTTTGCTGCAGGGAGTTTAACAGAAAAAAATTATAAACTATTACAACAGATACATACGCTTATTGAAGCAAAAAAATTCCATCAAGCACACAAACAATTACAGCATTTTTTATCAGCTTCTCATGATAAATATACGCAAGCACTTTTTTTGCAGACTGCTGCACAAGTAGCTATTGAACAAGAAAAGTATTATCGGGCGATAACATATTTAAAAAAATCATATGCTTTGCAAGCCTTACCCGCTTTTGTTAATCAAAATATGGCTTATAATATAGCGCAGTTATATGCACAAGCAGAAAAATGGAAAAAAAGTTTACACTATACTCAATTATGGCTAAAAGGATTACCAAAAGAGAAGCCTTTAACAGCAGAACAATCTATTTTTATAGCAACAGTTTATGCACAGACATTGCAGTATCAATTAGCAATACAGTATGTTAACAAAGCGATAGGAAAAGCAAAAAAAGTGCCTGAATCTTGGTATCAATTACTATTATCCTTTTATTTGGCACAAAAACATTATCGAAAGACGATACCTATATATCAAAAATTATTGCAGCAATATCCTGAAAAAAGCCAATATTGGAAACAACTGGCTAATATCTACATGCAGTTAGGGAAAACAAATAAAGCCTTGGCAACATGGAGTTTAGCGGATAAACAAGGGTTATTATCAGAACAAAAAGAGATATTACGATTGGTAAATCTGTATTTATATGCTAGCCTACCCATAAGTGCTGCAAAATTATTACAAAAAAAATTACAGGCAGGACAATTAACAGCGACTCGTCAATATTGGGAAAAATTGGCAGATAGCTGGATTTTAGCACAAGAATATACACAAGCGATTACTGCATTAGATAAATTAATACAATTATATCCTGATAATGCTCAGTATGCCTTTCGTAAGGGACGGCTACTGATGGAGCAGGGTGAATGGGCAAAGGCAGTAGTAGCTTTTCAATTAATACAAAAAAAATCTGGAAAAAATATGGGACATCATTATTTATTAATGGGAATAAGTGCATATTATAGTAAACGAACAGAATTAGCACGCAAGGCTTTTTTAACAGCAAGGCAATATAAAGCATATCGTAAGCAGGCTAAAGTATGGTTAGAGCAATTACTTTAAGGTATGAGTAGCGATATGGCAACAAAGGATAAAACTATTTTGATTATAGATGATGAACCCTGTTTTCGAGATAGTTTATATTTTTTTTTGGAAGATTATGATTATACCATTCTTGAAGCGAAGAATGGTCAAGTAGGAATTGAAATATTACAACAGCAAGTCCCTGATTTGGTATTAACTGATTTATATATGCCAAAAATGAATGGCTTAAAAGTTTTGGAATGGATGCGAGAAAATACTCCAGACATACCGGTTATTATTATATCTGGAGCAGGGGTTATCCATGATGTAGTAGAAGCACTCCGTTTAGGCGCATGGGATTATATATTTAAACCCATTGAAGATTTATCAATATTAGAATATGCCATAAATAAAGCGCTAGAACGTGCTAGATTGATTATTGAAAATAGAAATTATCAATTACACTTAGAAGTTGAAGTAAAAAAAAGAACACAGGACTTACAAAGAGCAAATCAATCTCTTATTGAGAAACAAAATCAAATTAAACGTTCTAATGTTGAAGAACAGATATTGGGGAAATTATTAAAACTTATATTACAAGTACAAGATGAAAATAGTTTTTTGGAATTATCACTAAAACTCATCGTAAATGAATTATCTAAAGAGCTATTAGCTGTTGGAGGAGCATTATTTTTAAAACCTTGTAATGTGGAGAGTATGCAATTAGCTGATTGGATACAGCTGCCTGAGGAGCGTTATGAAGAATGTTTGGATAATGCTTTGGGAGATACGTTGTATCAACGTTTTTTATTAAATAAAGATAACAATATTCAATATCAAAAAGGCTTTTGTAATCTATCTTCAGTGTGTATGGTGCCTATTTATTTAAAAAAGAAAGTATTAGCTGTATTGTTATTTTTTTATCCAAAAGAGTATACCTTTGAATATGTAGATAATAATTTTATGCTACGTATTTCAGATGTATTAAGTATGGGACTGGTTAAATTTGATGCAGAAAAAGAAATCCGGTTTTTAGCATACCATGATACGTTAACCGGTTTATCTAATCGTTGTATGTTATTACAGCGATTAGAAGAAGATATCATTTATACTCGTCGATATGGGTGGTATGGCATCTTGATGTTTGTAGATTTGGATCGGTTTAAGTATCTCAATGATTCATTAGGGCATATTGTAGGGGATGAATTAATAAAACAGGTTGCTAAACGTTTAAATAGTATTTTATCTAATGACGATATGATCGCACGTTTAGGGGGGGATGAATTTGTTATACTAATTATGCAGAAAAAGCAGGTCATGCAGGAAGTGATAAGTGATGCACAATGCTTTGCAGATAAAATTTGTGATAAGTTATCCAAGCCATATATGCTATCCAAACATGATTATTTTATGACTGCCAGTGTGGGGATTTGTTTATTTCCTAATAAAGAAGAAAATTCTACGGATTTTTTGAAACATGCCGATACAGCTATGTATCAAGCAAAAATGGCAGGAGGAAATACCAGTCGGTTTTATAAACCGAGTATGCAAGCTGCGGCAGATAAGCGTTTATGGATTGAAAAAGATTTAAGAAAATCTCTGTTTAATAATGAGATGATGTTGTATTACCAACCGCAAGTTATTAGTAATAAAAACAAGATCATTGGTGCAGAGGCATTGTTACGTTGGCATCATCCAGAAAGAGGGTGGATATCACCAACAGAATTTATTCCTATTGCAGAAGAAACGGGAGTGATTTTGGATATAGGGGAATGGGTATTGCGTGTGGCAGCATTACAAAATAAAGATTGGCATGATAGAGGATTATTAGATCAGCATAGTCAAATTGCAGTAAATGTAAGCCCTTTCCAGTTTCGCCAGAGTAATTTTGTTGAAATAGTAAAAAGTGTCTTGTCTTATGCCCATTTGCCTCCTTCTTTATTGAAAATTGAGCTGACAGAAGGAACAGTGGTTGATAATTTGCAAGATGTGATTACAAAAATGCAACAGTTAAAATTATTAGGGGTGAGTTTTTCATTAGATGATTTTGGAACAGGGTATTCATCATTGAGTTACTTAAAACGTTTGCCTATTGATCAACTTAAAATTGATCGTTCTTTTGTTAAAGATATTACTAATAATAATAGTGATGTGGCTATTATTGAAACGATTATTGCAATGGGAAATCACTTACAACTTGATGTCATTGCTGAAGGAGTAGAACAATTACAAGAAATAGAACTTTTGGAAGATAGAGGTTGTTATATGTATCAAGGCTATTATTTTAGTAAGCCTCTAGCTGTGGATGATTTTGAAACATTATTAAAAAAAAATAAGCAAATATGTTAAGTGGCTATTATAGTTAATGGATAATATGCAAAAAAGAATACTTATTGTAGATGATGATAAAAATGTATGGAATGCATATAAAAGTGTACTTGCGCCAGAAGAACAAAATTCTAAAACAATGTTGGAATCCCTTTTGGATGAAACCCTTGATGATGCTAAAGACAATAATCAATCAGTAGCATATACCTTAACTTTTATGTCTCAGGGGGAAGAAGCGTGTAGACATATAGAAGAACAAAAAAAGCAACAACAATTTTATAGTATTGCATTTATAGATGTCAGAATGCCACCAGGTTGGGATGGGATTACTACGGCACAGAAAATGACTGCCATTGATAAGGAGATTGAAATTGTTATTGTTACTGCATATACCGATATTTCAAGGGAAAATATCGTTAAAAAAATTGGACGACCTGAAAAGTTATTATATTTGCGTAAGCCCTTTGATGGTGAAGAATTATCTCAAATTGCTTTACAATTAACCACAAAACGACAACTCTTCCAACAAGAAAAAAAGCAGCAGCAGGCTATTGAGCGTTTGTTAGAAGAAAATAAACGAGTAAGACGTTTTTTAGATAATATCATCAGTTCCATGCCATCTATGTTAATTGGTGTATCAAAAGAGGGAAGGGTAACGCATTGGAATACTCAAATGGAACATTTTACAGGTATTTCAAAACAACAGGCATTAGGTCAAAGAGTACAACAATTACTCCCTGAACTGGACGAAATGAATATGCTTATCTATGCTTCTATTAAGCAAGGAAGTATTCAAAAACAGGAGCGGGTAAAACTGTGTTATCAGGATAAACAGTTATTATGTGATATTTTGGTATATCCTATGTCATCACAAAATGTAGAATATGATGATGTTGTGGTACGTATTGATGATATTACTGAACGGGTGCGTTTAGAGGAAGCAATGTTGCAATCAGACAAAATGTTAACAGTCGGAGGGCTTGCTGCAGGTATGGCACATGAAATCAATACACCGTTAGGAAGTATTATACAAAATACCCAATTGATCAGTCATCGTATTGCGCCAGAGAATAAAAAAAATCAATATCAGGCGGAGCAAAGTGGTACTACGGTAGATGCTATCTATGATTATCTGGATAAACGGGGAATTATACAATTATTAGAGGGTATTCGTAGTTGTGGAAGCAGAACCTCTAAGATAGTAAAAAGTATGCTGACTTTTAGTCATCAGAGTAATACCTTGATGGAAGAGTATTTACCTGATTTGGTTGAAGAAGCGATTGTGTTATCCATGAATGATTATGATATGAAAAAATCATATCATTTTAGGGATTTTGAAATTTGCCGTTATTTTGATCCCTCTTTACCTCGTATATTGTGTGAGCGCACCAAGATAGAACAAGTGGTGATGAACATATTAAAAAATGCGGCACAATCTATGCAAGCCATGCCACCGGATCACACACCAAAAATAACGATTAGCTTACAGCAAGAGAATGATATGGTTACTATGCAGATTGCGGATAATGGACCTGGTATGTCAAAAGCAATACAAAAGCGTATTTTTGATCCTTTCTTTACTACTAAAGATGTAGGTGTTGGGACAGGGCTTGGATTATCGTTATCCTATTTCATTGTAACTAAATATCATAAAGGTCATATTCAAGTACAATCTAAATTAGGACAGGGAACGTGTTTTATTATACAACTACCATTATAGGTTAAATATGGAATAGCAGTAATGATAGATAGTCAGAAATTAGATGAAATTGAATATCTGCAACAGCAAATAGTTGCGTTACAAAAGGCATTAAAAATGGAGCAAGACAGGATCTGTGAGCTAGAATCTGAAAGAGGGATGGCAGAAGTTGCTGCAGGGGTTTTGCATAATATTGGCAATACCTTGACACCATCGAAAATTGTTATCTCTACACTATTGAGAAAGATGGAACAAAGTACATTAAGAAAACATCTAAGAACAATTTTACATCCCTTTGAACAATTAGTTCTCGATAGTGATCTAGTAGAAGGAGAAAAACAAAAGTTATTAAAAATTATTAAAATATTACCAGAAACGCTTGAAGAGGAATACGTACAATATATTAATAACATTACTAATGTACAAGATAAGCAAGAGCATATTATCAGTATTATTGCCTTGCAGGGGCGTTATGCACATTTTAAATCGGATTATGCAAGTGTAGATGTAGAGCATATTATTAATGATGCTATCAGCATACAAAGTGAATCATTAGAAAAGCGGGGTATTAGCGTATCTCAAGATATACAAGTGCAGCATACGTTAAAAATTCAGGAATTAAATTTATTACAAACGCTGATTAATATTATAAAAAATGCTTATGAAGCGATTGATATGTATCCAAGTAGTGAAAAAGTCATTATCATTACAGCAAGAGAATGTGATGATCAGCAAATAGAGATAAAAATAAGGGATTCAGGGATAGGATTTGAAAAAGGTACTGAGCAAGGATTTTTTGATTTTGGATACACCTCTAAGGAAAGTGGATCAGGATTTGGATTGCATTTTTGCTGCTATTTTATACAAAGCATAGGGGGGAATATTTATGCTCAAAGCGATGGAATAGGGAAAGGTGCTGAATTTATTATTGTTTTACCTTTGATGCAAGATGTATAATAATTAGGCTGAGTGTCTGCAATGAGTAACCATTTTAGTGGAATAAGTATGGCAGCATATAATAATCGTATTTTAGTGATAGATGATGATCCATCTATCTTATCTGTTTTTAGCATGATATTAATGCAACAAGGTGCAAAAAAAGAGGAACAGTCATCGAGTATTGATGCGTTAATGGATTTACTTGATGATAGTACCGAAGTTAATACGCTTTCACGAAGAAATTTTGAAGTAGATACTGCATCGCAAGGTGAAGTGGGTTTTGCTTTAGTACAAAAAGCACTAGAAGAAAACCGTCCTTATAGTGTCATCTTTACTGATATGCGGATGCCACCTGGATGGGATGGCGTGATGACAGCAAAAAAAATTCGAGAAATAGATGCGGAAGTTGAAATTATTATTGTAACAGCCTATTCAGACGCACCCGTATCTGAAATTGTGAGGCAAGTAGGTTTTACAGATAGGTTATTATATTTAAAGAAACCTTTTGATGAAGAGGAAGTATTACAACTTGCCGATTCCTTATCTATGCGTTGGAATTTGGAAGAAAAAGTAAAAGAGATGGTAAATATCCTGGAAGGGATGGTGGATAGTTTTTTCAAATTGAAGATTGCCTATTATACCAGTAATGAAATTGAACCGTTTTTGCGTGAAACGTTACATCATATTAGCCGTTTTTTAGATACGCCAGATGTTTTCTTGGTACGTTTTCAAGAAGGACGCATTGTTATAAAAATTGGGCTTGGGCGTTTTTCTAATGGTTTAAGTGAAACGGAAGAATTTAAGGAAATGTTGAAAAGTTTATTTACCAATAAACCGATAGATAGAGTATTACATATTAATCAATATATTGTGATGCCGATTAATATGAAAAAATGTCAAGATGTCATTGTTGGTTTAATGGGAAAAAATGAAATTGAAGGGGCAGATCGTTTATTGAATGTATTAGCCCGTGATATGGCAAAGGTTTTTGAAACGATCACGACCTTGTCTGATCTGCGACAGGAATTGGATGAAAAAGAACAACGTATCGCTCTCTTAGAGGAGCAAGTAAGAACACTGCAAAAGCAGTGATCTGATATTTCTTTGCTTTAAATACCCAGCTCATTTAAAAAATCATCATCAGCAACATCATCTGATTTGCTCTCTGTTGTGGGGGGAGTATGACGATTATTTTCAAGAATGGTATCTAGATCATTGGGTTTTTCATTATCAAAGGGTAGCATTTGAATAAACTCTGTTTTTTCCATCGACATTTCTAAATAAAAACGATTACGGTTAGAGGTTTGAAAGGCTACTTTACGGGATTCAGGTTCATCAATTCGAGTATTAATAGAAATAATCAATTCATTGTTAATGGCTAGCATTTTAGGTTGACTTTGATTGACCGAAACTTGTAATTGATTTTCAAGCGTTACCTGAAAATCTCCTACAATTTGATTCGTTAATTCAGCTAAAATATCCCCAACGTCATCAGAAGTGTGAATATTTGCGAGTTCTTCTTTTGGCATGCCCATATTCATCATATATTTTTGATAAATTTCTATTGCGGCTTCTTTAGAAAAATTAATAATAACGAGCCCTGAAAATCCCCCTTCAAATAACACAAAGCAGCCAATATCTGGTTTTAAGCAGGTTTGTGTAATTTTTTGTATCATAGGAGAAAAGGAAATATCTGATTGAGTCGTAACCTGCATTATTTTGGCAATAGAATTACATAAAACAAGTAGTACATCTTCAGTACCTTTATTTTTATTTTGATCTAATTGCATAGAAGTTCTCCTAATTTTCTTGTATCAGTGTGCTGATTTGTTGTTTTAAATAGGTATACCTTTTTTCTGCTTGTTGTAATTGTTGTTGCAAGGTATTAATTTGTTGTTGTAATACACTTATTTGCTGTTTTTCTGGTTGTTGTGCTTGTTTAGTAATACTTATTTGTTGATTTTCATTCAGTTGCGCCTGTAATTGTTTTATTTTTTGTTCTAATTTTTTCTTCTCGCTTTCTAATTGTAAACAGTATTCTTGCATTTGGGTATCTATTTTTGAAAAAGAGGGGCATTTTTTATTAGCTAATAATGTTTCTTTATTATTTTCTTCCACTTTAGGGCTAGTATTATGAATATTTGAGCCAGGCAAAATCTCTTGTAGTTGTTGTTTGGCTGCATTAAAAGCTAATAAGCGTTCTTCTGGCACACGTATGGGGGGATATGGGGATGCAACAGGATCACTAATATGTAATAGTGCTTGTTTCTTATCCTCGCTTAACGTACCAACAGGGGTAAATTGTAGATAGCTTTTTTTGATGGTGGGAATATCTGTGTATGGACAGTAAGCTGCTACATCATACAGTAAATCATTACAATAATGTCCTTGCTCTATTTGTGCCAAGCTCTTATGAAAACTCATATAAGCGATATTACCATGTAAACGATCACTGATAACAATGGGGAGTAGTCGTGTTTTATTATGTTCTAAAGTAATTTGTACGGTATCTCCTGTTGCTAATTGGTGTATAGTAGCTAATGCAGGAGATACATACAAAGGATGTTCTTGGGGCATATATTGATAATTGCTGGTTTTACCAGAATTAAAACTGGTTTGAGCAAAAAAGGTGCGGGCAGGATCTTTTGAAATGGCTGCTCGTCCGGTAATAAGAAGCGTCTTATTTGCTAAAGAGGTATCGTAAAGAGGAGGTGCTGGGATAAAAAAATGTAAAAGATAGGCTTTTTGATATTTATCACGAAAAGGAAAATCTAACAGTGAGTAAGTAAGTCGGGCATGATTTGTTTGTTGACTAGGTATCGTTTTGCGTAATAATAATTCTTGCCATTGGATAGGAGTCTTATCGGCATGTTGAGGTAGGCAATACAGGGGAGGGTTTGTTTGCGTGTAATCCAAAATACGTTGCCATATTTGTGGGCGATTGACCTCATTCTCCTGGCGTAATAAGCCGACATTATGATCATGATCTGCTAATAACAGGGAATAATCAGATTCTACTAAGGTTACCGCACCGACAGTAATGGTATCTTCGGGTGTAAAGGTGGTTTTATTGATGCGTTTATTATTTTTAAAAGTACCATTAGAACTGCCCAGATCTTTTATTTTAAATAGGGGTTTTTCTTTATCTACACAATGGATAGAGGCATGTTCCCAAGAAATAGTAGGATGTGTTAAAGTAATATCACTTTTAGGAGAACGACCAATTGTTAATGCATGATGTGCCAAATTTTTATTAGGGGCAACAAATCGTGCTTGCAAATAGCCTAATTGATGTAAGCGAGATAAATCTGGATGTGCGCTTGCTATCGTTGTATCATTTAATTGCTCAGTAATATTTGCCATCAGATCATAAATAATGGTGAGATCAGTACGGGTTTCTGCTCCAGCGATACGTTCTGGCATTTGTAATGAAAAGGAATTATCACCATTTAATAGCACTTTACTGCTGGCACAATCTGGATTAGAGGGGATAAGCAGGTAAGCATGTTCAATACTAAAAGGATCGGGGATAGGATCAATAACGATGAAGGTGCTATTTTTATTTTGTAAACGCTGTAACCATTGCTGCCGATGGGGTAAA
The DNA here is from genome assembly GCA_026994225.1 of Gammaproteobacteria bacterium. GTDB lineage: Bacteria > Pseudomonadota > Gammaproteobacteria > GRL18 > GRL18 > JALWRI01. The sequence goes on from JALWRI010000049.1 coordinate 33,429, forward strand.
TTTGCCTCAAATTGAGTGCCAAAGAAGATAAATAATTCTTTTTTAATATCTGTAGCTTGTGTTTGTAAGTCTTCATGCAGGCTTAATGCTGGTTGAGATAATAATGCCCGATAACTTTCTTCGGGTAAACCTAAGCGTTGGCTTACATCGGATGCAGTCATTTCATTGATAGGGATACGGGCAAAAAAACTGTCTGGAGCAAGAGCTTGAATAGCACCTTGCGTATTGCTCTGACCAGTAATGCGTAAGCTACCACCTGCTACACTACCATCAGCATGTAAACCCAATTTCCCTACTAAAGCGAACAGGTTATCCCATAAAGCATAGGCTTGCATACCTGAACTTTGTGCTAATCCCATAGAGGGGATATGGATAGGTATTATCTCAGGTTGTGCTAATAATCGTGCTATCTGAGAAATAGCGGTAGTAATATTATCTTGATAACTCTCATCAGCGGCAATCTGGGGGGCAATGTGAATGGCTTGATAGTTATCTTGGGATATTAGATGAATATATTCACGGAGGCTTTTAGTATCTGCATAATGGTTGAGAAAGTCTGTATTAATTGCATCGGGATGATGTTGTAATATTTCATGTGCGATGGATAAAGCAAATAAAGGGTCTGTGCCGGATTTTAATAATACGATAGATTGTGCGCCAAATTGCTCCATTATACTATCTGCGGTTTCGGTTTGTAGCACATCAATTAAGTAAGCATAGTTATTTTTATTTTGGATCTGATGAAAAATATCGGGATTGGTAATAATGCCATTCCAGCCACTTAGAATAAATAAGCGATGTTCACCAGGGATGCTTTTTTCAACCGTTAAATAGGGCGTTTCTTGTCCAGTTACTAGAGTATGACTATATGCTTGGGCTTGTGCGCCTAATTGCGTATTGCTATGAATATGTCTTACCCCTAATAGGCGGAAAACTTCCTGGATGGCAAACATAGCTAAATAATCTAATTGGGCAACCACATAGATATGAATACGATGTCTGGCTTGTCGATGTTGTAGAAGTAGACAACTGAGTTCTTGTATAGCATTATTATAAGTGATTGGTTCACGGTGTGAACTAGCAGGTTGTAGTATGCTAGGTGTACGATGAAAAGGGAATAGGGGTTCTTGTGCTAGAGCATGTTGTGAAAAGGTGTTGTTACGTAAGGGAAAAATATTATCCTGATATAAATAACGAGGGAGTTGTGTCAGTTTGGATAAAAGCTGACTATTTTCCATTGTAGGAACTTGCTTGACTTTAGAGATTTGAGTAGTGGTTTTTTCAAAAATATCATCAATACGCTGGTATAAGGTAAACGTCTCTATAAAACCACTAATTTTTAATACGCTAATCAATTCATCACTTAATGCACACAACATTAATGAACCATGTACTGCCTTGATCCGCTTATCAGCCATCAGCAAGATGCGTAAACCATCACTATTAAGTTGCTCTACTGCGGAAAAATCAATAGCAATCTCTATTTTTTTATCGTTAATTAATTGTTGTAATTTTTGGCTTAAAAAGGGGACAGCCGCAGAGTCTAAGCGTCCTTCTGGTTTTAGGATAATAACGTTTCCTTGTTGAGTTTCGTTTATTTCCATATTTATGTTGCTCGTATTCATCTTATAAAAGAGATTATAAACGTTTATATAGAGAGGATAAACCTATTCAATGCATGGAGTTAAATTTATCGTAATAGTAGTCTGTGTTGTTATTATAGCTTGTCAAGGAAATAAACAAACGTTAATTTGGGTTAAGGGAGGATTATTCCAACATGCAGTCATTGATCAACAAAAACCCCAGAAAAAGCGTTTGCATGTATATATAGAAGGGGATGGGCGACCCTGGAAAAGCCATAATAGGGTGGCAACTGATCCGACTTCTAGGCAATTATTAATGTTACATTTGATGCAATTAGATACGCAATCTAGTATTTATGTTGGTCGCCCCTGTTATTTTAATCCTAAAAAAGCCCCTTGTTCAGCTATTTGGTGGACACATAAACGTTATGCGGAAACAGTGCGGCAAAGTATCTTACAAGTGATTAAACAATATTCCCGACATTATCAAGAAGTCATCTTGTTTGGACATAGTGGAGGGGGGACATTAGCGGTATTAATAGCTGCACAGTTACCTCGTGTGCGGGCAGTTGTTACTTTAGCGGCGAATTTGGATATTCATGCGTGGGCAGATTTTCATGCTTATAGCCGGTTATCGGGATCATTAAATCCAATAGACATAATACGTTTGCCAGCTTCAATAGTGCAATATCATTATATTGGGGTAAAAGATAAAAACATAGATTGGCGATGGATTAAACATTTTGTTGATAAACAACCTAATGCAGTAATAAAAAGACTAGATAAAATAGACCACAATCATGGTTGGGAGCAAGAGTGGCCTGCTATTTTAACAAGCTTGTCAACACGCTTCCCAACCTGAAGGATGGGGCGTTTTGATAATTAACCGTATTTTTAGGTATAGTTAACGTTGCGGATAATAAGGATAATAACGATTAGCAGGCATACGGTAGGGATTAGAAGGATAAACAGGTGTTACTGGTGGTTGTAGTGGTACTTGATAGGCAGGATGACGAGCATAAGGATAATAATGTGGTCGTGCATAAGTGTAAGGATAATAGGTAGCGGCTTTTTTTGTGGAAGTAGGGGGATGCTGGGTTGTGGCCTGTTTCTTCTTTTGATTGGCAAGCACTTTGCTCGTCATAGTTTCATTAAAATGAGTAATATGTTTTACTGGTTTGCTGATGATATTTTGCGTTGAGGTATTGCCGGGAATGATGGTTTGAGGGAGTGTTGCTTTTGGTGTATCGGTGCTTACTGATTGCTTGAGAGGAATGGAGGAAGGTTGCGGATTTAGCTCACTGGATATGGATGCTGGCATTGCTGAAATCTCTTGATTAATAACTTGAGATTCTGCTTCAGTCAGCTGACTTTTATTATCCCAGGCAATCGCTTTTTTAAAAGAATTATATTTTTCTACTGCTGTAGTTTGTATCGCATTGATGGTAACAAGCCAGGGTTGTTGATTGACAAATTGTTGATAAGCGATATACCCTGCAACCAGCGCGATGAGTAGTAAAAACATTTTGCCTAATCCTGAATTAGACGTTTCTTCCTTGACTTTATGATTTTTAATCGTTGGTTTATTAGCTAAACCCAGCCCCATTGTTTGTAAACGCTGTGCAGTCATTTCCTGGCGTATTTTTTTTTCTTCCGCAGCAGTTTTTTTGGTGCTTTTATTTTTTTCTGTCATATCCTTTGTCCTTTTTGCTATTATTACGGGTGTTAATGTGATCCATAAAATAAGTATTGATTAACAAATTTCAATACGTTGATGAGTGTTTGCAGAAAATAGCAAGTAATTACCTTGTTTGTACCATTCGCCAAGTACCAGGCGTTGATAATCCTTTTCATTGTGATCAGCGGGTCTATGTGTATGTCCATGAATTAATCTTTGAACTTGATATTGTGTCATATATTGGGCAACAGTTTGGGTATTCACGTCCATTATTTCAGTGCTTTTTTGTTGTTTTTGTTGATGGCTTTCCTGACGCAAAGATTGTGCGATTGCTAGACGTTCTGCTATAGGTTTTTGTAAAAATTGCTGTTGCCAGGTGGTATTGCGTACCATCGTTCTAAATTGTTGATATTCCCTGTCATCACTACAGAATATATCCCCATGACTGAGTAATATTTTTTTATCATATAAGTGAATAATACAGGGATCCTCAAGTAATGTGATACCGGTAGATTGGGAAAATAATTTACCGATGAGAAAATCTCTGTTACCGTGCATAAAGTAAGTGGGGATGATTTGGGTAAATTGTGCTAATTGCGTTAATATGGGTTGATATAAAGGTATTGATGCATCATCTCCAATCCAGGCTTCAAATAGATCACCTAAAATATATAAGGCATCAATACGAGTATCCTCATGGGCTTGTGCCATAGTCTGCAAAAAAGACAAGAATGTTTGAATGATTGCAGGACGCTCAGGTGTTAAATGTAGATCGGAGATAAATGCAGTGGGCATGGTATTACCTATTCTGGATCATCAATGATGAGCATTTTTTCAATAATGACATCTTCTACTGGTACATCCTGATGATAGCCACTATTACCGGTTTTTACTACTTTAATAGCATCGACGACTTCCATCCCATCTACCACTTTACCAAACACACAGTAACCCCAGCCTTGAGCCGTTTGATTTTGATGATCTAAAAAATCATTATCTTTAACATTGATAAAAAATTGTGCCGTAGCAGAATGGGGATCATTGGTTCTTGCCATAGCAATAGTACCAGATTTATTACTTAAACGATTGTTTGCTTCATTAGCAACAGGATCACGGGTGGTTTTTTCTTGTAGACCAGGCTGCATCCCTCCCCCTTGAATCATAAAATTATTAATGACACGATGGAAAATTGTTCCATCATAAAAGCCATCGTTAACATATTGTTTAAAATTTTCACAAGTTTTAGGGGCTTTATCTTCATCGAGTTGAAGAGTAATCATACCGTAATTTGTGTGTATTTGAATCATAAAAAATCCTGTAAATAGTTGTACCTGTTGATCCTGTTGTTATATAACGTAACATCTTACTTTATTTTAGGTTTGGAGTTGGGAGTTTGTCGGCTAATATGCGTAATAATAACTGCATCAATGGGAGAATCAGGCATTGGTTTTTGTTGTGTTGGAACTTTAGCAATCGTATCTGCAACCTGCATACCGGTAATAACCTGTCCAAAAACACAATAACCCCAACCACGTAGACTTTTATCTCTATGATCAAGGGCTTTATTATCCTTTAGGTTGATAAAAAATTGGCTGCTGGCTGAATGGGGGTTATGGGTTCTTGCCATAGAAATGCTGCCACGTATATTTTTTAGCCCATTATCTGCTTCATTTTGTACCGGCTGATCTGTCTCTTTACGTTTATAATCAGGCGTAAATCCACCTCCTTGGATAACAAAACCAGGAATAATACGATGGATGAGTGTATTATCATAAAAACCATTATCTACGTATCGTAAAAAATTAGCCACAGTTTTAGGGGCTTTGTCAGGATATAATTCTAACATCATGTTACCTTTATTAGTCTCAATTTTTATTTTAGGATAATAGTTATCATCGGCAGCAATGATGCTTGCACACAATAGTATAAATAAAAAAATATTTAATTTATGATAAATAGGTCGCATATTTTAATCCAGAGTTATAAACATATATAATGACGTACTAACGAGCTTGCTTTGATAGCGTGGATATTTTAACGTAAATATACATAATTTTCTAATAGCGTTTATTTTTTATTTAGGCATAATTTATGCAAACCTCCTTTGTTCATCTCCATGTCCATTCAGAATATTCTTTAGTTGATGGTATTGTGCGTATCAAATCATTAGTGAATGCGATAAAAGAAGAAAAAATGCCAGCGGTGGCAATTACTGATCAAAGTAATTTATTTGCTTTGGTAAAGCATTATCGAGCTTGCATTAACGCTGGAATTAAACCTATTATTGGCTGTGATCTGTGGATCAAAAATAAACAACACTTAGAGCAGCCTTTTCGTTTAATTTTATTGTGTAAAAATAATCAAGGCTACACGCATTTAAAAGAAATTATTTCCAAAAGTTATTTAGAAGGACAGTATCGGGGTAAACCTTTGGTTGATTCAGAATGGATAGTAGAAAAATCAGCAGGATTGATTGCTTTAGCAGGCATACATAGCGATATTGGTACGATGTTGTTACAAGAGCGTGATGACATGGTAGCAGAATTAATGGATTTTTGGTTACCTGTCTTTCCACAATGTTTTTACTTGGAAATACAACGTATTGGTAATAAGCAAGAAGAATTGTTTATTCAAAAAGTGAGTCATTTAGCAATACAATACGATTTACCACTGGTTGCAAGCAATTCGGTACATTTTCTTAAAAAAGAAGATTTTGCCGCTCATGATGCTAGAGTCTGTATTAACGAAGGGAGAGTAATTGCCGATCCAAATCGTCCCAGACGTTATACAGAACAACAATATTTACGCTCTATAGAGACTATGCAGTCCTTATTTGCAGATTTTCCTGAAGCAATAGAAAACAGTGTAGAAATTGCAAAACGTTGTAATCTACAGTTGCAATTAGGCAAAAACTTTTTGCCTCATTGTCCTGTTCCTGAGAATATGACGGAAGAAAGTTATTTTATCCAGCTCTCCCGAGAGGGCTTGGAAAAACGTTTAGCTTTTTTATTTGATACTCACGCTAGAGATTTTGTAGCAAAGCGCAAACCTTATGATGAACGATTGCAAATTGAGTTAGATGTGATCGTAGGAATGGGTTTTTCTGGATATTTTTTAATTGTTGCTGATTTTATTCAATGGGCTAAAAATCAGGGTATTCCTGTTGGACCTGGACGGGGATCAGGGGCAGGATCATTGGTAGCATACGCATTGACCATTACCGATTTAGATCCACTCGAATATGATTTACTGTTTGAACGGTTTTTAAATCCTGAACGGGTATCTATGCCAGACTTTGATATTGATTTTTGTATGGAAGGACGGGATAGAGTGATAGATTATGTTGCTCAACAATACGGACGGGATAAAGTTTCTCAGATTATTACCTATGGTTCTATGGCAGCTAAAGCAGCTATTCGGGATGTAGGTCGAGTACAAGGATATGGTTATGGGTTTGTAGACAGTATTGCTAAAATGATCCCGATGGATTTAGGTATTACTCTGGATAAAGCACTGACACAAGAAGAGGCATTTCAACAACGTTATCAAGAAGATGAAGAAGTCCATGAGTTAGTGGATATGGCGCGTGCTTTAGAAGGGATCACCCGTAATGCGGGAAAACATGCCGGAGGGGTTGTTATTTCCCCTTCAGTCTTGACAGATTTTGCTCCTGTATATTGTGAACAAGATTCTGATAGCATTGTGACACAATTTGATAAAGATGATGTGGAAGCAGTAGGATTAGTCAAGTTTGATTTTTTAGGATTAAAAACCTTGACCATTATTGATTGGGCATTAAAAATGGTCAATATGCAGCAAACAGAACAGATTGATATTGCGAATATTGATCTTGCAGATGTAGCGAGTTTTGATTTATTAAAAGCCGCTAAAACAACGGCAGTATTTCAGTTGGAATCACGGGGCATGAAAGATTTAATTGCCCGTTTACAACCTGATTGTTTTGAAGATATTATTGCATTAGTTGCTTTATTTCGTCCAGGGCCTTTGCAATCAGGAATGGTTGATGATTTTATTAACCGGAAACATGGACGAGCAAAAGTAGAATATCCCCATCCTGATCTGGCACCTATTTTAGCACCCACGTATGGCATTATTTTATATCAAGAACAGGTAATGCAAATTGCTCAAGTATTAGCAGGTTATACGCTAGGTGGTGCAGATATGTTACGGCGAGCCATGGGGAAGAAAAAGCCGGAAGAAATGGCAAAACAGGGGCAGATATTTTTAGATGGTGCAACAGAACGGGGGGTAGATGAAAAAACGGCATTATATATTTTTGATTTAATGGAAAAATTTGCTGGATATGGGTTTAATAAATCACATTCTGCAGCGTATGCGTTGGTATCTTTTCAAACTATGTGGCTAAAGAGCCATTATCCTCATGCGTTTATGGCAGCAACCTTATCGGCAGATATGGATAATACAGATAAAGTAGTAACATTAATAGAAGAATGTCGGGAAATGCATTGTAAAGTGATTCCACCGAGTGTCAACGATTCAGAATATTATTTTACTGTTACAGCAGAAAAAGTCATTGTGTATGGTTTAGGTGCTATTAAGGGAATCGGAAAGGGGGCAATAGACAATATTGTTGAAAATAGACAACAATATGGAAGTTATCAAGATATTTTTGATTTTTGTCATAGGGTGGATTTGCGTAAAGTTAATAAACGGGTATTAGAAAGCCTTATTCGCTGTGGTGCTTTTGATTGTTTAAAAATGAACCGCGCTTCGGTGATGCAAAGTTTACCAATTGCCATAAAAATGGCAGAGCAACAGACACGAGATACCTTACAAGGGCAAACTGATTTATTTGGTGGATCGTTAGCTGCACATACGCATGTAGAAGTACCTAATGTGCCTGAATGGAAAGATAATATTCGCTTGCAAGGTGAAAAAGAAACATTGGGTATTTATTTAACAGGGCATCCTATTGATCAATATAAAGCAGAGTTAGCGCATTTTATTTCTTTTTCATTAGCACAGGTAAAAACAGGACAAAATAAAACGATTGCTGGATTTATTATAGCTATTCGTATGAAAAAAACACGTCGAGGAAATAAAATAGCGATTGTTAGCTTAGATGATCAAAACGGACGTATTGATGCTGTATTTTTTTCAGAGGTATTAGAGACATTACAACATTTATTAGTGAAAGATCAATTAGTCATATTAAGCGGTGAAATAAAAAGTGATGAATATTCAGGTGGTTATAGTCTTACTGTGCAGCATGGGTATAATTTTGACATGGCACGGGCAAGGTTTGCTCAATATTTACAACTGACGGTCAAAGATGGGCAGTTTAGTATGCAACAAATACAACAATTACAGCATCTTTTACCTAATTATCAAGGGGACTGTCCTATTTTAGTTGATTTTTATACCTCTGGAGCAAAAGCACAACTACGGTTTGCAGAAAAGTGGAATATCATACCTTCTGTAGCCTTGATCGAAGCACTAGAACCAGTATTTGGAGCACAGAATATTAAATTGTGTTATCCGTAGTAGTGTAGTTCGGTTATAATTATGCGCCTATATTGTTATTGGATAGGATACCTCTATGAGCCTTGATAAGACTTCCGTAAAAAATAATTTTATTCGGCATATTATTGATGAAGATATATCGAATAATAAAAATGCTGGTCGGGTAGCAACCCGTTTCCCTCCCGAACCGAATGGTTATTTACATATTGGTCATGCAAAATCTATCGTCTTAAATTTTGGTTTGGCACAAGATTATCAGGGAACGTGTAATTTACGCTTTGATGATACCAATCCACATAAAGAAAATAGTGAATTTGTGGATGCCATTAAAGAAGATGTGCATTGGTTAGGGTATGACTGGGGAGAACGCTTGTATTTTGCTTCTGATTATTTTGAAAAATTATATCAGTTTGCAGTAGAACTAATTGAAAAAGGTAAAGCGTATGTCTGTGATCTGGATGCAGAACAGACCCGATTATATCGAGGTACATTAACTGAGCCAGGCAAAGAAAGCCCTTATCGGCAACGTAGTATAGACGAAAATCTGGATTTATTTCAGCGTATGCGAAAAGGTGAATTTGCCGATGGAGAACGGGTTTTACGTGCTAAAATTGATATGGCATCTTCTAATATGAATATGCGTGATCCGACCTTATACCGTATTCGTCATGGTGTGGTGCATCATCAAACTGGAATAAGCTGGTGTATTTATCCTATGTATGATTTTACCCATCCAATATCGGATGCATTGGAAAATATCAGCCATTCATTATGTACCTTGGAATTTGCCGATCACAGACCATTATATGATTGGATATTAGATAATATTAGTATTGCTTGTCATCCACAACAAATTGAGTTTTCTCGTTTAAATTTACAATATACAGTGGTGAGTAAACGAAAATTAACCAAATTAGTTGAAGAGAAAGTAGTAGATGGGTGGGATGATCCCCGTATGCCAACCATAGCCGGATTGCGGCGCAGAGGGTATACGCCCGCAGCAATTCGTGAATTTTGTCATCGTATTGGGATAACAAAAGTGGAAAACAGTGTTGAAATTGAAATGTTAGAAAGCGCTGTACGAGATGATTTAAATAGCAATGCGATGCGGCGTATGGTCGTCCTTGATCCTTTGAAAGTAATTATTAGTAATTATCCTGAAGATAAAACTGAGCAACTTCAGGCGGCTAATCATCCGCAAAATGAAGCAATGGGGAAGCGAGAAATTTATTTTTCTAAAGTGCTTTATATTGATCGCAGTGATTTTAGAGAGCAAGCAAATAAAAAATATAAACGTTTAATTACCGGGGGAGAAGTGCGTTTACGTAATGCGTATGTGATCCGTTGTGATACCGTGATAAAAGATGAACAAGGGGAGATAGTAGCATTACATTGTAGTTATGATCCGGATACATTAGGAAAAAATCCACAAGGGCGTAAGGTAAGAGGGGTTATTCATTGGGTTTGTGCAACGCACTGTGTCGATATAACAGTGCGTTTGTATGATCGCTTGTTTACGCATCCTAGTCCCGATGATAGCGATGATGATAATCTTTATCGCTCTCGTTTAAATCCTGATTCACTACACATTTTAACAACCTGTGTAGCAGAAAAAAGTCTACTCAACAGTCAGTCAGGTGAACATTTTCAATTTGAACGAGAAGGTTATTTTTGTCGGGATAAGGATGATCAGAATACACCGGTTTTTAATCGTACGGTAACATTACGTGATACATGGGCGAAAATAGAGAAAAAATAATACTTAAGATATTTTTACCCGTTGTAGTAAATAGTCTTCGAGATCTTTTGCAGATAGAGGTTTACTATAGTAGTATCCTTGAATATTATGGCAACCATTTTGGAGTAAAAATGTTTTTTGCTCTTTGGTTTCAACCCCTTCAGCAATAATTTGTAGTTTTAGACTTTTTGCTAAGGCAATCACGGCTTTAGTGATTGCAGCATCTTCTTCGTTAAAAGGCAAATCCCGTACAAAAGATTGATCAATTTTTAATTTATGAATGGGGAGCTTTTTCAAATAGGAAAGGGAAGAATAGCCTGTACCAAAGTCATCAATGGATAATTTTATGCCTAATTGACTAAGATTAATTAACATTTTTATTGCATCTTCAGGATGCGTCATAATCTGGCTTTCGGTGATCTCTAGTTCAACCCATTGGGGTTGGCAGTGGGTTTCAGTTAATAATTTTTTTATTATATAAATAAAGTTTTTTTGTTGTAATTGTTTAATTGCCAGATTTAAGGATAAATGCCCAGGCTGTAAGCCTTGTTCATGCCAACGGACTATTTGTTGCATGGCTGTTTTCATAATATATTGATCTAACTCAATAATAAGTCCGGTGCTTTCAGCTAAAGGAATAAATTTAGCGGGTGAAATAAAGCCCATAGTGGGGTGTATCCATCGAACTAATGCTTCCATACCAATATGTTGCTTATATTTGGCATTAATTTGGGGTTGGTAGTAAACAATAAAGTCTTCATTTTGTATTGCTGTTCTTAGATGGGTTTCCATCGTTACTCGTTCAAGTGCTAAGGCAGTCATTGTGGCATTATAATATTGATAGTTATTTTTTCCTTCATGTTTGGCTTTGTACATAGCAGCATCTGCATTTTTAAGTAAATCTTGTGCAGACTCTCCGTCATTGGGATAAAGACTGATGCCAATACTGCTACCAACATGTAAGCGTTGATTATCAATAACAATGCTTTGAGATATGACTTCAATCACTTTGTTGGCTAAAATAGAGGCATGTTGTGCTTGATTGATATTACTAATTAAAATGGTAAATTCATCACCCCCCAAGCGAGCGAGTGTATCCTCTTTACGAATTACTTTACTCAATCTTTCGGCAATGACTTTCAAGACTTTATCACCGACACTGTGTCCAAGCGAATCATTGATTTCTTTGAAATTATCCAGATCAATAAAAAGTAATGCCATTTGCACTTGATTGCGTTTAGATTGTTCAATACCATGCACTAATCTATCAAAAAATAAGTGACGATTTGTTAATCCTGTTAGGGCATCATAATAGGCTTGATGTTGTAAGACTTTTGCTTGTTTCTCCAGGGTATTACGGGATCTTGTTATAGCTTGTATCATATTATTAATGGTATTGGTAAGTGCCGCTATTTCTTTAGGTCCTTTAGCAGGAATAGGGTATAAGGGGAGACCATTATTATGCTTATGGATAATAGACATCATATCAGCAAGGGGTTTTAAAATAAAAAAGTGAATACTGATAAATAAGCTGATAATGAGCAATAAAGAAAGAATAAGCGCATTGATGGTGGTGTTGAGAATAATTTTATGTAACGCAGTTTGCATAAAATCATCTGAAATATAGATATGAATAGTACCCAGTGGTTTTTTATTAGAGGAGAAAATAGTATACTGATCAGTATAATAGCAGTGTTTTAAACGTAAATTTTGCGCCTTATCATCAGGGTTATAATCTACGATATTACCTTGAATATCACGTATCTTACCACTAATATATACCTCTTTCCCGATTGCTTTACCCATATAATAATCATCTATGATAATCGCAAGATTATGGTGTCGTTCCATTTCTATTTGCACTAACTTGTCATATTCGTTAATAGCATAAGCACGGATAAGGTAACTGAGTCCTTTTTCTAATGAACGGATATTAAGTGCAGAGGTTTTTTTCATATCCTGGATGATATTTTGCTTAGTGATAATATAGGTGTAAGTGGCATGGCTTAACATAATAATCATAACGGTGAGGAGGATAGTCAGACCAAGCGTAACATATAGAGATAATGGCGTTGTGTTAGTTTTCAAAACCCAGCACCCTTTTTTGTATCAGAAGCCATTGGGCAGCAATAGTTTTTGCTGATACAATTAAAATGGGAATGGTGATATTTTTCTCAGGAATAATGCCATGTAAATAATTATCCATTGCTTGTACAGCGGTTTGACCCATTAAATAAGGTTGCTGCATTCCAGAGGCAACAATCACGCCTTGAGGTATAAGTTGTAAAAACTCTGGTTCTGCATCAAAAGCAAAGAGGAGTACTTGATCTTGTTTCCCACTATCGATAATGGCTTGTAATGCCCCTTTGTAAATATTAGAGGTTTGTAGCCAAATAGCACGCAGATGCGGATCTTGTTGTAACATCTCTTGGGTGTATTGATAGGTTTCTTCAGTTGTCCAGGTTACTAACTGTTTAATATTGGTATTTTTTATTCCTAATTGATCAATAGCACGCATAAAACCGATGGTTCTCAGTTGTCCATTTTGTCTTTTTTGTGGTATAGCAATAATACCTACACTGCCATCTTTCCATCCTCGTTGTAGAAGATGTTTAGCTAATAATTGCCCTATTAAATAAGACCCTTTTTCATTATTGGATGAAATATAGCTAACATATTGACCACCATCTGTACCAACATCAGAGATAACAACGGGAATATTTGCTTGTTTTGCTAATTTTAACAGTGTGACACAGGCAGAAGAATTACTTGGCGAAATAATTAATCCTGATACCTTGTCTCTAAGTGCTTTTGCGGTGAATTGAATTTCTAATTTAGCGGTATTTTTTGCATCATAGACAGTGATTTCATAGCCTAACTGGGATGCTGTTTTTTTGATACCTTTTGCCATAATATTCCAAAATGGAATATGACTATCTGGTAAAACATAGGCTAATTGTGGCTTTTTTGATGCAGGAGGAGAGATATTTTTGCCATAAGCAGAATGAAAGCTAATTATTAGAACTGTTATAACACTATATTTTAGGATATTTATCATCATCTGCTTCCCTTATATTCCCTGTTAAATTCTAAAATTATCTCCAAGATATACATTTCTAACTTGTTCATTTTGTAGCAAGGCATCGGGTGTTCCTTCTGCAATCACATTGCCATCATTCATAATATAAGCACGATTACAAATATCGAGGGTTTCTCTGACATTATGATCCGTAATTAAAATACCAATATTGTGTTGTTGTAATTGTAATATAATACTTTTTATATCATCTATGGCAAGCGGATCGACACCTGCAAAAGGTTCATCCAACAAGATAAACTGCGGTTCAAGTGCTAATGCCCGTGCGATTTCAACCCGTCGCCGTTCGCCACCGGATAAACTTAAACCTAATGATCGACGGATACCCGTAATATTGAGATGGCGTAGTAAACTATTCACTTTATCATCATATTCTAAAGGGTGTAATGCCGGACGATTTTGTAATACTGCTAGAATATTTTGTTCTACGGTGAGTTTGCGGAATATAGAAGGTTCTTGAGGTAAATAGCCAATACCTAAACGGGCACGTTTATGAATAGGATAATGAGAAATATCAGTATTATCGAGCAGTATTTTACCTTTATCTGCTCGTTCTAACCCCACTATCATATAAAAACTGGTACTTTTTCCTGCACCATTAGAGCCTAAAAGACCTACTGTTTCTCCAGTATTAACATGCAGAGTAACATTTTTTACTACCTGCATTCCTTTATAACTTTTAGCGAGTTGTTTAGCAATTAAAACAGTCATTTTTGCGATTTTTTATCCGGATAGATAGTAAAATGAATACGTTGTTTTTTATCTTTGGTACTTTTTGCTTCGACAGTTTCTTTTTTTATGTTGTAGATAATTTTATGTCCGGTAAAGGTGTTCTTTCCTCGTTGTAATTGGGCTTCATTAAGTAAATGGACTTCTTCTTTTTGTTCATACCAAATCATTTTTAATGCACTGGCATGTACTTTTTCACCTTTTCCTTCTGGTGTTTGTTCAAAATGTGCTGGATTGCCTTCGGCAGTAATTTTTTCTATTTTTTGTTTAGGATGACTCACTACCAAGCGATCAGCCCGGATTATCTTGGAACCTTGAGTAAGCACTACATTGCCACTATAAATACTACGTCCTTTTTTTTCATCAATACTCGCTTTATCGGCATCGAGTTGTATAGGGGCTTTTTTATCTTGATTAAGGGCAAAAACGGGATTAATAAAGGATAGCAGAAGTAATAAAAAGAGGACTCTATTAAGGTTGCGTAAATACATAACGACTCCGAGTGTGAGATAATAAATGGTATTGACTGGTTTTAAGATTAGCTTGCATACCAATACTTTGCGCTTGAATTTGTGCTGTGGTTAAAGTAATGGCTTTGCTTGTCTCGGCAATTTGGATTTTAGGCATAATCAGTAAATCGGAGGTAGCAATATGTACGGCTTGATTTTGAGTGCTTTGATCACGTTTGATATGGGTTTCTCCCTGGAATAAAATTTTTTCGGCATTTTTATTCACCCACCCTTTATCAGCTTGAATTTTCCAGGGACTTCCTTGTTTGGGATAGAGTAAAATATGGGGATGCTCTAGCCAGGTAGCATGTTGTTGTAAATTATAATAAGCATGTTCAGATTGTAGATAATATTGCAGCTTGCCATTTTTATCCATACTGTGAATGGTAGCATTTTTGATAAAGCCATCAGGTTGTTCGGTGACCTTAACGGAGTTGAAAGTGTTAGTCTGTCGTTCTTGTTGGATAAACCAGAAACTTCCTAGAGTAAGGAATAACAATAAGAATAAAGGCCATACACAAACAATCTGCCAGAAAAGAGAATGTAAGGTATGTTTATTCAATAATAAATACATAGTTAGTGATTGCTAGGCTTGCAGATAGCTTGCCATATGTTTTTCATAATACCCGTATGCTTGTAAGATGAGTTCACATACATCTCGAGCAGCCCCCATACCGCCATTATGTGGAGTAATCCAGTGTGCATGTTGTTGCACTAAGGTATGGGCATCAGCGACAGCAATAGCCAACCCTACTTGCGTCATAATGGGTAAATCTACAACATCATCACCAACATAAGCAATTTGCTCATCAGTGAGTTGTAATTTATCCCGCAGAGCAATATAAGCGGGGCGTTTGTCTAATTGTCCCTGATAAATATGTTGTACACCTAAGTTATTCATACGGTGTATTACGACATTGGAGGTTCTACCCGTAATAATGCCAATTTCAATATGATGTTGCATTAACATTTTCATACCATGTCCATCACGGGAATGGAATGTTTTATATTCTTGCCCATCATCCCCAAAATACAAACGTCCATCGGTTAAAACACCGTCTACATCAAAAATGACCAGTTTAATTTTTTGGCTACGGGTGTATAATGACTGCATATTAGTTAAGTTCATTAAAAAAATCTCATTTTTTTAAGGGATAGTTGATTATACGATACCTGCACGCAATAAATCATGCATATTTAAACTACCGACTAATTTTTTTTCTTTATCTATAACCGGTAAGGCATTAATTTTATGCTGTTCCATTAATTCTATGGCTTTAATCGCTAAGGCATCAGGAGAAATACTTAAACAGGGGGAAGTCATCACGTTTTGAATGGGAGTCTGTTGGATGTCTACATAACCATGATCTAATGTACGGCGTAAATCTCCATCAGTGAAGATACCGAGTAAATGCCCTTGCTCATCAATAATATTGACCATTCCCAGTCCTTTAGCACTCATTTCGATCAAGGCGGTACTTAATAACGCATCGGCATTGACGAGGGGAAGTTGTTTTCCTGAATGCATAACTTCATTAATAGATAATAATAATCGTCGTCCTAAACGTCCTCCAGGATGAGAACGAGCAAAATCATCAGCAGTAAAGCCTCGCCATTTTAATAAGGCGGTAGCGAGTGCATCCCCTAATGCCAAGCTAACTGTGGTACTGGTTGTAGGAGCAAGATTTAAGGGACAAGCCTCTTTTTCTACATCAATATATAAGTTGACATTAGAGGCTTGCGCTAAACGGGAAGCGGTATTATTAGTGATACTGATTAAAGGTACGGGAAGACGTTGGATAATAGGTAATAAAGTCAGTATTTCTTCTGTTTCTCCCGAATTAGATAACGCCAGGACGACATCTTTATCGGTAATCATACCTAAATCACCATGGCTCGCTTCTCCAGGATGGACAAAAAAGGCAGGTGTACCGGTACTTGCCAAAGTTGCTGCAATCTTTCCCCCAATATGTCCTGATTTACCCATACCTATGACAATGACTCGTCCCTCACAGTGACACAAGAGTTCACAGGCCTGGTAAAATGTGATGTCTAATTGTTGTTGTAAATGTAATAGTGCATTGGCTTCAAGTTGTAAAACCTCCAGCCCAATTTGAATACATTCTTGCGCTTGCATAATAGTTATCTATTTAATGGGTTGATTGATAATAAAGCAAATACATATATGCGATATAAACGGTTAATAACAGTATACCTTCAAAACGGTTAATTTTCCCTACCGATCCTTTAAAGCCGTAGGCAAATATAAATAAGAGCATACTAAGCCCTAACATAATAGGAAAATCCCGTGTTAATACAGCGGCATCAATATGATGTGGTTGAATAATACCTGGAATACCTAATACCGCAAGAATATTAAACATATTGGAACCTAGCACATTACCCAGTGCAATTTCGTGTTCATTCTTTAAAGCACTGATCACTGATGCGGCTAATTCAGGTAAACTTGTACCTAAAGCTACAATCGTTAATCCTATTACTAAATCACTGACACCAAATGCTTGAGCGATATTGACTGCACCCCAAATTAATAAGCGAGAACTGGCTATTAAGATGGCTAATCCGACAATTAGCCAAAGTATGGCCTTTAGATTACTGATTGCAGGGGGGATTTCTGCTTCTACTTCGGTTAAAAGGGGATCATCAGGCTGCTTTTTTTTATCTAATAAGGCAAAATGTACCATAAGCCCTAACATAATAACTAAAGCAAATAAAAGAATGACACCATCTACAAAACCTAAGTAATTATCTGATAATAATAAGAGTGCTAACAAGAGGAATAAAAACATCATAGGGTATTCCCGTTTAAGGGTTTTTGATGCAACCATCATAGGTGTAACGATTGCAGTGATGCCTAATACTAATGCTATATTGGTAATATTTGATCCTAAGGCATTACCGACAGCTAACCCAGGGTTATTATTCCAGGCGGCCAATGCCGATACCATCATTTCTGGTGCAGAGGTCGCAAAACCAACAATAGTGAGTCCAATAATTAAAGGTGAAACACCCATATTACGGGCAATGCCTGATGCACCAATAACAAAGCGATCTGCCCCAAAAGTAAGGAAGATAAACCCGGCGAAAATAGCGAGTGATGAGACTAACATGCAATAGAAACCTGTGTTGAGAAAAAGACTACAGAATAGCGTTAATAGTATCTTGACGCAAATTATTCTAAATCATCTAATTCTGCATCATCAAAAACGGGATGATCTAAAGGGGGATTGCCATCATAAATCAGGTTTTTACGAAATTGTTGGTAAGAATCACGAGTGAAGGCATAGGGATCTAATGATAAATCATCACGTAAATCGCTGCTTGTTAGTAATTCTGCCCGTAGATCAATAGCACTGAGAATAGCAAGGGAGTTACGAGTGGTATCATCTTCTATATAAGCCATAGGATTGCTAAAGCCATTAACGACCAGGCCTATGCCATCACGGATATTACTAGGTCCAAATACGGGTAATACTAAATACCAGCCCGAACCTATGCCCCAATGTCCTAATGTTTGACCAAAATCTTCATGGTGTTTGGGTAAGGATATATCGCTGGCAACATCTATCAAGCCAAGTATGCCAAAGGTACTATTGAGTAATAATCGACCACTGTCTTTACCCGCTTGTTTTAATTTTAATTGCAATAGATCATTAATAATGACACTAATATCATTTAAGTTGGAAAAAAAGTTACTGATACCGGTATTGATTGGTTTAGGTAATACTTTGTTATAGGTTATAGCAATGGGCTTTAGTAGCCAAATATCAAGTTTATCATTAAACGTATAAATAACCCGGTTGATAGGTTCAAGTGGATCAGCAATGACATCAGAGGCATAATTATAACTACTTGGTAACAATAATAGCAGTAATAATAAAGGGGTAATGTAAAGACGCAGGGTAAAAGAAGAATATGGCATAAGATTGGCTCTATAATGCTTTGGTTTTTGTTATTCCACAACGTTGGCAACGGTAAAGTGTCAGGAGTTTTCCTTGTTTACTATGAAAATGTTGTTGTTGATCTACTTTCCATCGGTGATGTCCTTGTTGACAGAGGAATTTACCCTTATGTTGTTGGGATCGTTTAGGTTTTTTAAATGCTATCACATTAGTCATAAGATTGCTCAGAAATATTTGGAATGTAAATAACAAAAAAGAATGGTTCTATACTTTTAGCTATCACTATTATGGATTTTTAGTATATATTGGTACAAAAACGGGATCAATATTTTTACTATTATCGTTGGGACAGTAATATATGGCTATTACCATTCAAGAAATTCGGGCATTTTCAGATAATTATATCTGGTTATTAGATAATAATGGTTTTGCTGTGGTGATAGATCCGGGTGAGGATAAGGCAGTTAAGAAAGTATTACAATCACAGCAGTTAGAATTAGTTGCTATACTCATCACACATCATCATTTTGATCATACAGGAGGTATAGAAGCATTATTAAATAGTTATCCTGCATGTAAAGTGTTTGGCCCTGCAAAAGAAAATATCCCTCACTTAACTCATCCCTTAGTAGATGATATATCACAGCATATTATTATTGATGAATTGGGACTAACATGTAAGGTACTTGATGTGCCAGGGCATACTAAAGGGCATATTGCTTATTATCTGGAGGAGCAAGAGGCATTGTTTTGTGGGGATACCTTATTTTCTGCAGGCTGTGGACGATTATTTGAAGGTACAGCGGAACAAATGCAATCTTCTTTAGAGATGATAGGAGCTTTACCCGATACCACTCATATCTATTGCGCCCATGAATATACGCTAGATAATTTAGGTTTTGCATTATGGGTGGAGCCAGATAATGTGGATATATTGGCGTATCAGAAAAAAGTGCAACAGTTACGTGTAGAAGATCGTGCCAGTATTCCGACACAATTAAAAGAGGAAAAATTGATAAATCCTTTTTTACGCACTGCCCAAGAAACGGTAAAACAAAGGGCTGAAAAATATGCACAAGGTAAATTAGAAAACAATGCGGCTGTTTTTGCTATCTTACGATCTTGGAAAGATAAGGAATATGATTAAAACGTGAGGTCATAGTATGGGGGTTATTTAGTGAGCAAGACATGCTATAATTATCAGCTTCTTGTTATTACGTTAATACAATGGGTAGAAATAGCTTTTGAATGATTCGAATACCTCTCTTATTTCCATTAAGGACTTAGTTTTTCATCGTGGAGAACAGATTATTTTCGATGGTACAAACATAGAGATTCCAAAAGGTAAAATTACTGCCATTATGGGGCCTAGTGGTACAGGTAAAACAACCTTATTACGTTTATTAGGTGGTCAATTACCCCCATTATCCGGTAGTATTCATATTGATGGTCAAGATGTAGGACGTTTTTCTCGTAAACAGTGGTATCTTTTACGTCGACGTATGGGCATGTTGTTTCAAAGCGGTGCATTACTCACCGATATGAATGTTTTTGATAATGTTGCTTTTCCATTGCGAGAAAATACCGCTTTAAATGAACGCATGATTCGACATTTAGTATTAATGAAATTGCAAGCGGTAGGTTTACGGGGTGCAAGAACATTGATGCCAGCAGAATTATCAGGAGGTATGGCAAGACGAGTGGCACTTGCTCGAGCAATAGCCCTTGATCCGATGATGATTATGTATGATGAACCGTTTACTGGACAAGACCCTATTTCTATGGGGGTGTTAGTGAAGTTAATACGTTCTTTAAATGATACCTTGCACTTAACCAGTATTATTGTTTCTCATGATATTCACGAAACATTAGCGATTGCCGATTATATTTATATTTTGTCGCAGGGAAAGGTGGTGGGTGAAGGGACACCAGAAAATTTACAAAAAAATCCATCACAATGGGTGCAGCAATTTATTCATGGTATGCCTGATGGACCGGTACATTTTGATTATCCGGCAGTAGAGTATTATCAAGACGTATTTAGCTTTGAGAAAACACCATAATGATATTACAGCAATTAATAATATTAGGTAAAGCGAGTAGAGCATGGCTTGAACGCTTGGGGCGGGCATATATTTTATTTGCTTATATGGTGTGGGGGATACCAAGTATCTTTCGACGTTTTCATTTATTTATACAGCAGGTTTATTTTTTAGGTGTGTTTTCCTTTTTGTTAATCCTTATCGCTGGTTTTTTTGTTGGCATGGTGATGGGGTTTCAAGGTTATCATACATTAGCAAAATTTGGAGCAGAATCATCATTAGGGGTAGTGGTTGCATTATCTATTGTCCGTGAGTTAGGACCGGTGATTACGGCATTATTATTTGCAGGGAGAGCCGGTTCAGCATTAACGGCTGAAATTGGTTTAATGAAGGTAACAGAACAATTAGCCAGTATGGAAATGATGGCAGTCGATCCGGTTAAACAAGTATTAGTTCCTCGCTTGTTAGCAGGTATTTTTGTATTGCCATTATTAGCGGCTATTTTTAGTGCAGTAGGTATTTTAGGAGGTGAATTTGTTGGCGTAGCCGTATTAGGGGTAGACAGTGGTGCATATTGGTCACAGATGCAATCAAGTGTTGATATTTATAATGATATACTCAATGGTATAGTAAAAAGTATCTTTTTTGGTTTAATCACGACGTGGATTGCCGTATTTGAAGGCTATGATACTGTGCCTACTTCAGAAGGTGTGAGTAGAGCGACAACACGTACAGTTGTGTATAGTGCATTATCGGTATTAGCTTTAGATTTTATTTTAACTGCATTAATGTTCGGAGAGCACTAGATGCTTAATAATACAAAATTAGATTTATGGGTAGGGATCTTTGTGGCAGTAGGGGTGCTTGCATTGTTGATGTTAGCACTGAATGTGAGTAATTTGAAAACCCATGCCGGAGATGGCGTGTATTATGTTACTGCACGTTTTGAAAATGTGAGTGGTTTAAAAGTGCGTTCTCCTGTGATGTTAGCAGGAGTTCGTATAGGGCAGGTAGAAACTATTGAACTGGATCCTGAATCACTGGATGTTCTGGTACGTATGAGTATTGCAAGTAATATTGCTACTATCCCTATAGATAGTATGGCAGGTATCTATACTGCTGGGATTTTGGGTGAGCGTTATGTAGGTTTAGAGGCAGGTATTGAAGAGGATTTTTTAATAGATGGCAGTAACATTCATCGCACTAACCCTGCGATGGTACTTGAAAAATTGATTGGACAATTTATGTTTAATAAAGTAGAAGAATAATCATTGGTATCGTTATGATTCAATATGATAAGTCTGGGCTGTATAAAATATCTGGAGCGTTAAGTTTTGATACTGTACCTAAGATATGGGATGACATACAAAAAAAATATCAAGCAGGTATTTTTTTTCATGAAGAGTCATCTATTATTATTTTGGATTTAGCAGCAGTAACAAGCTCTGATAGTGCGGCACTGAGCTTGTTAATAGAGTTAATGCAATGGTTCAATCAGTTACAAAAACAGCTATTGCTACGAAATATTCCAGAGCAAATGTGTAATTTGGCAAAAGTTAGCGGTATAGCTAAATGGTTGCCAGAAGAAAAATAATGATTGATAGCGAATAAGTGGAGAAAAAATGGAAACAGAGGTAGTAAAAACATTAATAGAAAAGGGTTTTGATCATGCTGAGGTGATTGTTCATGGTGATGGAAGTCATTTTGAGGCAACTGTTATATCGGATGAATTTGAAGGAAAGAATCGGGTAAAAAAACAGCAGATGGTTTATGCCACAGTGAATGATAAAATTACTAATGGTGAATTACATGCTTTATCTATTAAGACATATACCAAAGATGAATGGCAACAAGCGAGTAAATTACAGGTTTCCTAAGGGTCTTTATGGATAAACTTTTAATTGCCGGAGGGCAACCCTTACACGGTGAAGTACATATCTCCGGTGCAAAAAATGCAGCACTGCCGATATTAATGGCAACATTATTGGCAGATTCTCCTGCACGTATAGGTAATATACCCCATTTGCATGACGTAACGACGACGTTAGATTTACTAGGGCGTTTGGGTGCGGATGTAACCTTATATGAAAAGATGCAGGTAGAAATTAATGCCCGTGATGTGAATGCTTACCGTGCGCCATACGAATTAGTGAAAACTATGCGTGCCTCAATATTAGTATTAGGTCCTTTATTAGCCCGTTTTGGTCGTGCAGAAGTATCTTTACCCGGTGGGTGTGCTATTGGTTCTCGTCCTGTTAATTTGCATATTCAAGGTTTACGTGCAATGGGGGCAGAGATAGATATTAGCAATGGCTATATTGTAGCAAAGGCAGCCCGTTTAAAAGGGGCTAAATTAGTGATGGATACAGTAACGGTTACCGGTACTGAGAATTTATTGATGGCCGCTTGTTTAGCACAAGGCACTACCATTATTGAAAATGCTGCAAGAGAACCAGAAGTAATTGATTTAGCTAACTTTTTAAATAGAATGGGGGCTAAAATATCAGGGGCTGGGTGTGCCACAATAGAGATTGAAGGGGTTGAACGTTTACAAGGTGTTGCATATCGGGTACTACCCGATAGAATTGAAACCGGAACGTATTTATTGGCGGCTGCAATGACGCATGGCTGTGTCACAACACGGGCTACTAATGCGAGTTACCTTGATGCGGTATTGCTAAAATTAATAGAAGCAGGTGCTAAAGTTACGACTGGTGAAGATTGGATAACGGTAGATATGCGTAATAGGGAATTACAAGCAGTAGATATTGCTACAGCTCCTTATCCCGCTTTTCCTACGGACATGCAGGCACAATTTTGTGCTTTAAATAGTGTCGCAAAAGGTAGTGCCACCGTAACGGAAACGATTTTTGAAAATCGCTTTATGCATATTCAAGAATTACAGCGTATGGGGGCAAATATTCGGGTACATGGTAATACGGTTGTTTTGACACATGTTGATCATCTAACGGCAGCACCTGTTATGGCAACTGATTTACGAGCCTCTGCAAGTTTAGTATTAGCGGCATTGGTGGCAAAAGGAGAAACGATGGTAGACAGAATTTATCATATTGATAGAGGCTATGAACGGATAGAGGAAAAATTAAAACAACTCGGTGCATCTATTCGTAGGATTCCAGGATAATACCGTATTGCTGTAACAGGAGACATTATTTTGTTAAAAATAGCCTTATCTAAAGGGCGTATCTTTAAAGAAACCCTGCCTTTACTTGAACATGCGGGGATTATTCCATTAGATGATCCAGAAACCAGTCGAAAGTTAATATTGGATACTAACCATGATGCGATTAAATTAGTTATTATCCGTGCTACGGATGTTCCGACATACGTGCAATATGCAGCAGCAGATATGGGGGTTGCAGGGAAAGATGTATTGATGGAACATGGAGGGGATGGGTTATATGAACCTTTAGATCTCGCTATTGCTCGTTGTCGTTTAATGACAGCAGGAGCCTGTGATTTTAGCCCTACGGCACATCAAAAATTGCGTATTGCAACAAAATATGTCAATACCAGTAAGCAATTTTTTGCAGATAAAGGACAACACGTAGAAATTATTAAATTATATGGTTCTATGGAATTAGCACCGCTGGTAGGGCTATCAGATTTAATTGTGGATGTGGTAGATACAGGGAATACGTTAAAGGCAAATGGTTTAGAGCCGAAAGAACATATAGCCGATATTAGTTCTCGACTGATTGTCAATAAGGCATCTATGAAAATGAAACATGCACAAATTCAGTCTTTAATTAAAAAAATAGCAGAAGCGGTATAAGGTAGATGATAAATATACGTAGATTAAACAATCAGCAAGATACCTTTTGGGATGATTTAAAAGCAGTATTAGCGTGGGATAGTAGTACGGATCAACAAGTACATGAAACAGTACGAGATATTTTACAACAAGTACGTAGCCAGGGTGATCAGGCAGTATTGGTATTAACTAACCGTTTTGATCGTATGCAGGCAAGCCATCTGGATGAATTAGTGATAGCACCTGAGCGTGTCGATCAGGCATGGGAACAATTGGATGTTTCGCAACAACAGGCATTACAACAAGCAGCAAAACGGATAGAACAATATCATGTACGTCAAAAACAAGTCTCTTGGCAATATACGGAAGAAGATGGCACATTATTAGGACAACAAGTAACGGCACTAGATAGGGTAGGTCTTTATGTACCAGGAGGACTGGCTGCATATCCGTCTTCTGTGTTGATGAATGCTATTCCGGCAAAAGTAGCGGGGGTAGATGAGTTAATTATGGTAGTGCCAACCCCTGATGGTGTGATAAATAACTTAGTGCTTGCTGCGGCAAAAGTAGCAGGAGTAGATAAAATTTTTACTATTGGTGGAGCGCAAGCTATTGCTGCATTGGCCTATGGTACAGAAACTATTCCGCAAGTGGATAAAATTGTAGGGCCTGGGAATATTTATGTAGCAACAGCAAAAGGGATGGTATTTGGGCAAGTAGGGATCGATATGATTGCAGGGCCTTCAGAAATATTAGTGATTTGTGATGGTTCGACTCATCCAGATTGGATTGCAATGGATTTATTTTCTCAGGCTGAACATGATGAGGATGCACAGGCTATTTTAGTTGCTACGGATAACGCATTTTTAGATGCAGTAGAAGCATCTATTCAGCGTCAACTACCTCAAATGGAGAGAAAAGCGATAATTGCTCAATCGTTACAAACAAGGGGAGCATTGATACAAGTAGAAAATTTAGAACAAGCAATAACTGTAGCAAATTTTATTGCTCCTGAACATTTAGAATTATCAGTACAATCGCCACAATTATGGGCAAAAAAAGTACGTCATGCCGGAGCAATTTTTATGGGGTCATATACGGCTGAAGCACTAGGTGATTATTGTGCAGGACCTAATCATGTTTTACCCACTTCCCGTACCGCTCGTTTTAGTTCACCGTTAGGGGTCTATGATTTTCAAAAACGTAGTAGCCTCATTATGTGTTCTGCAGAAGGTGCTTCGCAATTAGGAAAAACGGCATCCGTGTTGGCTCGAGGAGAAAGCTTAACAGCACATGCGATGTCAGCAGAATATCGAATAAAGTCGGATAAAGTGTAATGGAGCAGAATGTTTTAGATTGGATACGTCCAGAAATACAGCAATTACAAGCATATCATGTAGCTGATGCACAAAATTATATTAAGTTGGATGCAATGGAAAATCCTTACCCCTTACCAGAGGAGGTGGTGCAAGAATGGCTGGATTTTATACGTTCATCTGCTTTAAACCGTTATCCTAGTCCGCAAGCCGGGGAATTAAAAACACAGTTACGTAACGTGATGGCAGTGCCTGACTCAGAAGCTATTTTGTTAGGAAATGGATCAGATGAGTTAATTCAAATGTTATGTATAGCGGTAGCACAGCCAGATCGGGTTATTCTCTCACCTACGCCCAGTTTTGTTATGTATGATATGATAGCGAAATTTACAAAAATGCGGTATATAGGCGTTCCTTTGCAAAAAGATTTTCAACTAGACTATCTAGCAATGCTAAATGCGATTAAAACATATCAACCTGCCATTATTTTTTTAGCGTATCCGAACAATCCAACCGGTAACTTATTTGCATCAGCAGAAGTAGAGGAAATTCTCTGTAGTAGTAATGCCTTAGTCGTTGTGGATGAAGCCTATTATGCTTTTGCCAGCAATAGTTTTATGCCTTTGTTGGGTAAATATAATAATTTATTGGTAATGCGTACCGTATCCAAGATAGGTCTAGCAGGGTTACGATTAGGTCTGCTTGCAGGCAATGCGCCTTTATTAGATGAGATTGATAAAGTACGTATGCCTTATAATATCAATATTTTAACGCAAAAAACGGCACTTTTTTTATTACGTCAGCATGAAATATTAGCTAAACAGGCTAAACGCATTTGCCGAAATCGCCAAGTATTATATGATGATTTAAGAAATATAGTGGGTTTAAAAGTATTTCCCTCAGAAGCAAATTTTATTTTATTTAGAGTAGATAATGCCAATGCAGTATTTGATGCCTTAAAAGCAGAAGGGATTTTAATTAAAAATTTACATCCGGCAGGAGGATTATTGCATAATTGTTTACGAGTAACGGTTGGAACAGAAACAGAAAATAAACGTTTTATGTATGCTTTGGAAAATATTGTTAGATAACAAATTAAGCCGATAATTATGAAAAAAGTCATCAAACAAGATATTGAAGGGTTTATTGAACAGTCGCAAAATGTATTAGAAAAAATTAAATATTTAAAAGAATACCTATGCAATGAACAAATAAAAGAAGCAATTCAAGCACAACAATCCCGTCTAAAAAAAATGTTGTTTATTGCTGTAGTGGGAGAAGTAAAAGCGGGAAAAAGTACCTTTATTAATCGTCTATTGCGTACGAATGTGTGTAAGACAGATTTTGATGTATGTACACATCAAATTGAACAAATTACTTATGCAGAAGAAGAAAGTGAATTTAATACTGAAAATTTACGTCAAATAGGACGTGATATACATATGCTAAAAGGGGTAGCTATTTTAGATACACCGGGTATTAATGTCATTAATGATGAGCATGAAAAAATTGCAAAAGCTATTATTCCTGAGGTAGACATTGTTTTTTTTATTTTGCATAGAATGCATATTAATCAACAAACAACATGGGAATTTATTGATTTTATTCAAGAAGAATGGCAACGGCGAATATTTTTTGTCTTGACACATGGGGATGAATTTCCTAATGCGACAATAATAGAGCAACATCTGGATTTAATTCGGAGCAATGCCATAGAGCATGGTATTAGTGAGCCGGTTGTTTTTCTTACCTCAGCGGGTGAAAATAGTGAAGAAAGCGGATTTGCTGAAATTCGTCAGCATTTAGAAAGAGATTTTGATGAAAGTGGCTCGTATCATACTAAAAAACAATCTATTATTGATGCATTTCAATTAATTATTACTATTATTGATCAAGTCTATAAGAAACGTCGGGATATTTTAGATATATATTTAAATGCAATACAAGAAGCAGAAGATAAAGTGCAAGAAATATATCAAGGAATGCCGGCTATAGTAGAGGAAAAACGCTATATTTTGCCGGTTAGTAATTTAGAAAAAAAATATGAGGTAACTAAAGAATTAACTAATTTAACTGATACGGCAACGTTTTTACTGGGTGAATTAGATACAATTGATGAAAAAATGGAACGTTGCCATGAGTTTATTAGTGATTTACAGATCAAGGATGTGAAAC
The DNA here is from genome assembly GCA_026994225.1 of Gammaproteobacteria bacterium. GTDB lineage: Bacteria > Pseudomonadota > Gammaproteobacteria > GRL18 > GRL18 > JALWRI01. The sequence continues at coordinate 61,499 of JALWRI010000049.1, forward strand.
AACGGTTTACGCAAAAAATTGATACCTTAAATCAGGAAATGATACAACAAGTGGAAACATTATTTAATTTTAATCCGTTAGCAGGAAAAATAACTTCTGAGCAAATAGTGGATTTTATGAGTAATGCGCCACAAAAAGGACTGATTGCATTTAAAAATATGATAAAACCTTTTCCATTTAAAATGAAGGCTGTCGTTATTGGGGTAGCGATATTAGCGATCTTATTATTAGTATCACAAATTATCAGTTTTTTCCTCGATTTTTTGCTGATTGTCTTATTATTATCCCCGATACTATTTGTTATTATTTATTTAGTATTATGGGAATATAGAAAAATACGGTTACGAGATTTTAAAGGACGTTTAGACAGTATGCAATTAAATTTACAAACATTTTATGAAGATTTACGTAAATATACTAATAAGCAGTATAACTTACAAGAGAAGGAATTAACACAAATGAAAAAGCTGTTTAACAAACTAAAAAAGTTATAACGTCCGCTGTTGCCATTAGTAATGGTGGATATACCCCTTGCCCATATTTGGGCAATTCTTTAGAGGCGTGTTGTGTTAAACAGCCAGAGATTAATTAGAAGCGATAACCAACTCCTACCATCATTAGCCAAGGATCAATATTAATATCAAATTTATGTTTAGTGCCTAGTTTGCTACTGCGAATATTCCCATCGGTACTGATATCTACATACATGGCAGTGGCATTGATAATAATATTGTCGGTAATTTTAAAATCTATACCGGCTTCTCCGACTACTCCCAACGAATCATTGACAGTTAAACTCATATTATTGCGTGGAATTTTTGCAATATTTCCTAATGTGTCTTCAATTTGTGAATCAACATGTCCAGAAAAAAAGACAGTGTAGTTAAAACCTGCACCAACGTAGGCCTGGAAACGGTTATTGCTATTCATAAAATGCCATTGAGCAGTAAAAATGGAAGGGATATGCTTAGTGGTTGCGATGGTGACATCATCGAGACCATCAGCACCTTGTATCTTGTGTTTAAAGGGGAAAGAGCCTAAAAATTGTAGACCAATATCATCACTTATCATATAGTTCATAGATATAGCAACTTTAGTATCTCCTTCAACAGATGTACTGGCATTGCTAATGCCAAATGCTTCCATATTAGTAATAGAATTATTATCATTACTGTCCGAAATATTTGCCATATCCATACGGATAATAAAATCGCCATTATCCCAAGAATATGCTGGAGCAATTACAAAGGCAGAAGAAAGTACGATAGATTGGAGTAGTTTATTATTCATAGAGTATTTACCATCATTATTATATTTGTAGTGTGGGTGAGTGCGCTTTATATATGACACTCCCATGTTGTTTACCTTGCGCCTATCTACTATTAGAATCTGTTTAATCCCAAATCATCCCCTACGGTCTTTTTTTGCACTGATAGCAGGTAATATTGGCAAGGTTGCTTCTATTTCTACTAATACCAAAGGGATATAATTATAGCCAATTAATATTACTACCACAATCAAATTTTAGATATAGAATATGGGAATGGAGCGGATAGATAACTATCTTTTGTATATTAAAGGTTAAAACATTCTAATTGTTTGATTTCTTCTTTAAATTTTTGCATTGCTGTTTCTAATTCTTTTAATAATTGGTGTATGTATTGTAAGTCGTCCTTATTAGGTGTTTCTTTACAGGTTGCATATTTTTCTAATGTTAATGCAATTTCGTAAATTTCTTGTGCAGCAACATGTGAAGCATCGCCTTTTAAGGCATGGGCAAGGCGTTGCAAATGTAACATATTTTTTTGTTCTGTAGTATTGATTAACTGACTCAGTATTCTAGGAAAAGTAGTAATAGATATTTCCAATATTTGTTTTAACCAATGTAAATTGCCGTCAGTAGTTTGTAAAGCAGTTTGAAAATTAAAAATTTGTTTATTGGATGATGTTTTTTTTTGGATAGTTTCTTGTCGTTTATCTGTATTGTTTGCGGTATTAATGGGGAGTAAATAATGCTGTAAACGTTCCCATAATTCTTGAGGACGCATAGGTTTTAAATAATAATCATTCATTCCATTCGATAAACACATCTCTTTATTGATGGTAATAGAGTTTGCGGTAATGGCAATAATGGGGGTTTGTGCATTCACCTGACTTTGATTCCGAATAACTTTAGTGCTATCCAAGCCGTTCATTTCGGGCATTTCAATATCCATTAATATTAACTGATAAGGGGTGTGCATGGCTTTTTCTGCTGCAAGGCGGCCATTTACTGCAATATCAACCTGAAATTTACGTTGTAAGAAAAATTCTTGTAATATCATAGTATTAATTTCATTATCTTCTGCAATCAATATACGTGAAGTTGCTACTGGAGGGAGAGTATTTTGATCTTCTACAGGGGCTATATATTCCAATTTTGGCGTATCTGGAGCAGGGTTTTTTCCGGTGATTGGTACGGTAAAATGAAAACTAAAGGTAGAGCCTTGATGTAATTGGCTTGATACACTGACAGAGCCATTCATTAATTTTGCAATAGCACTACAAATAGATAGCCCTAATCCAGTACCTTTATGTTTTTTCTGAGATTTATTTTGTATTTGGGTATAAATATGAAAGATATCACCTAACTGATCTTCTGGTATTCCTATCCCTGTATCTTTAACGTGTATTGATATATGTACTTTATCCTGTACTTGCCGACTCTCAACAATGACATCAATATGCCCAGCTTCTGTGAATTTTAAGGCATTGCCTAAAAAATTGGTAATAACCTGGTTTACTCGAACCGGATCAGCATAAATATTTTCAATAGTGTTATCTGGATAGATTAAATTAACAGCAACAATATGATTATCTTCAGGATGATAGAGGAGATCAATAGTATGTCGTAAAGATTCACGAAGATTAAATTCCTGATAATTCAAGGATAGTTTTCCAGCAGATATTTTAGAAAAATCTAAAATATCATTGATGATATTTAAGAGAGAATTACTGGATTTGATTAGTGTTTGTAGGTATTTATGTTGTTTTTTATCAATATTCGTTTTCATTAATAATTGCAATAAGCCAATTATACCCCCAATAGGAGTGCGTATTTCATGGCTCATGGCAGCTAAAAATAAACTTTTTAAGGCATTACTTTTTTCAGCGGCTTCTTTGGCATTTTTTAAACTTTGAGTCTGTTCATTAACTAGTTCCTGCAAATGATCATGTTGATGACGTAATTGTAGTTCTGCTTCCTTTCTTCGTTTAATTTCTAATTGTAGTTGTAATGTTTGTTGATGTAATTCTAAAAATAAGGTGACTTTAGATAATAAAATAGTGCTGTTTATCGGTTTTTGTATATAATCTACCGCACCGGATTCATAGGCTTTCATCTGATGATTTTCATCATCATACACGGCAGTGATAAAAATAATAGGTATACGGCGAGTTTTTTGATGTTGGGCTAATAATGTTGCGACTTCATAACCACTCATTTTAGGCATTTGTACATCTAATAAGATGACTGCAAATTGATGTTCTAAACATAATTTAAGGCTTTGTTCGCCAGATTCGGCTTCAATAATAGTCGCATCTAATTTATTCAGAATTTTTCTTAAAGCAATAAGGTTAAAGGCGTTATCATCAACAATTAATATTTTTGCTGGTACTAAACTTTGATACATATGTCAGTTATTCTTATTTTAGGAATGATGTAAAAAGCACAAAGTAAAGGTTTGAGGTTAATTATAGCCATTATTTCCTTACGCTCTGTAGTATATACTAGACTGTTTTGATTGCTTTGTCATGTTCCTTATAGGTAAGTGATGCTATGATTTGTATAGTTTAAATACTTTTTTAACGTATTGTTGCGTTTCTTTATAAGGGGGAATTTTTCCATAGCGTTTAACAGCATTTTCGCCCGCATTATAAGAGGCCACAGCAAGTTTTAGATTATTATTAAATAATTTAAGTAAATCATGTAAATAATGTGCGCCAGCATGAATATTTTGCTTTGGATCAAGGCGATTTTTTATCCCATAGCGTTTTGCCGTGTCAGGCATTAATTGCATTAAACCTATTGCACCTTTAGAGGATATTGCAGCAGGATTATAAGCAGATTCTACTTGAATAATCGCATGTAAGAGTTGAGGATCTAATTTATATTTCAAAGCATACTTATGCACTAAATGATTATATTTTGCTTTGTTACGCCGCCATTTTGTATTATGTCGAGCAGTTTTTCTTGAGGTTTTAATTTTACGTACTAATTTATAGCCTTTACCCATAGGATAGCTGGTTAAATGGGTGTGTCCTTTTTTGTCCACATATTGATAAGCGTCAGCAACACAGAGCGTATAGAAAAAGAATAAAAAGAGAAATAAACAATAGCGCATAATAGTTAATTTTAACACAGGATATCTCTATCTGCATATATAGTTGCTAAATATCCCATCTTGAGTTGTGTATAATCATTTTAATATTCTATTTGTTCTTCTTTCCATGCTTTATGATGGTAATTATAAATCGTATAGCTCCCCAAGCGATTTATTTTGATGTGGGGGAGTACATCAAAATAATGTTGACTAAATTCAAAGGCAGCCAATATGATCCCCTGAGTTATCCAATGATCACTAATAGGTAATTCAGTAAATGCTTGAATACGTGCTTTAGCTGAAGGTGCATTTTTGGTGGCAAGACTCCATCCCCATTCTCCAAAGGAAGGTACATTATAATGATATTGTTGTACATGAGAAAGTTGGGCATGTAGTAACGTTTTTCCTATGGATAAAAAGGCATTTTTTGCATGATAAGGAGAAGTAGATTGTACTACCATCGCACCATCAGCATATAAGAGATGTTTTAATTTAGCATAAAATTGGGAGCTATAGAGTTTATTGAGATCAGGGTGTCCTGGATCGGGGAGATCGACAATAATCGTATCAAAGTGTTTATTTTCTTCTAATAGTTGATCCACATTAATAAAGGCATCTCCAATAGAGATTTGGACACGGGGATCTGTGAGTGAATGTTGATTGAGATTTAATAAACGTTGGTTGATAATATCGCCATGATAAGTTTTAGGATAACTGAAAAAATCAATAATATCTTTATCTAAATCTAATAGGGTTACTTTTTTGGGATTCCAACGCAATATTTCACGTACTGCTAACCCGTCTCCTCCTCCTATTACTAAAATATTATCATGGCGAGCAGATGCAAGCATAGCAGGGTAGACTAGCATACTATGGTAAATTTTTTCATCGCTACTGGTAAATTGTGTCCGACCATTAATAAAAAAAGCAATTTCAGCAGGTTTATTACGAGCAATAATACGTTCAGTGACAGTAATATGTTGATAAGGGGTATTTAAACTATAAATCACATGATCTCGATAGAGCATGTCTTCCATACTGTAGACCCAGTTTTGCCCATACTGAAAAATGAAATACAGTAAGATAGCAATAAAACTATGCAGGATTAATAGTAGAGGAAGATAGCGGATTTTTTTATAAAATAGATAAATAAATAATAATCCAATGGCTAAATTAGCACTAGCAGTGAATGCAGCAGAGAGATGGATATCCAATTTGAGCATAAATAAAACCCAGCAAGCAGCACCGATCCCTGCACCAATATAATCTACTCCGTAAATATCTCCAGGATTATGTTCTAGGTATTTTTGATAAAGTGTTGCACGAATACGTGCCATTAAGGGGATCTCCATACCAATAGCAAGCCCAAGCAATAGTGCAAAGAAAAAAGGGAGATAGGTAACGGTATTTTGTAACGTATTAATCCAGCCACCGCTAGGAGAAATATCTCCAGGAAGATCATAATGTTGGGCAATAATATGAGGTAAAATAGAGGTGTAAGCATTTGCAAAAGCAATAAGTAACACGGAGGATGAACCAAATAAAGCGATAACACTTTCTAACCAGGCAAAGCCAGTAAAGGGATCGGTAATCTTACGTGCAAGTAATGCACCGATTCCCATTGCGACGATCATAATCCCTATAATCGCATAAATAGTACTTTCTAATGCACCGAGTATACGTCCGGCATAATGTGATAAGAGGTATTCGTAAACCAAACCACAGCCTGCCAATACAGCAATAATGAGAAAAATAAGAAAGTCATTATACCAAGCAAGTTTTTCTTTTGTTGATAAAGCTGTCATAGGCAATTTATATCAACAATGTTTCATCCTAGTACGGCTGTCATAATTAAGCCAATGGCAAGGTAGAGAGTAAACTGAATAGCACCAATAGCAATATTTTGTTGCTTATCAATTTCATCCGCAGTATTGATACCTTTTAAGATAATACGCCGAGCTGTAGCTTCTAAAATGGTGAGCATAATAGATAAGGCTAATGCGGTAGCAAACCATATTCCAAGTTGTAAATAGAGTTCATCGAGGATATAAGGGACTAAACTACTTGTCGCAGTTACTGCAAAAGCAGTACCTATACGTTGACCAGTAAAACGTAATGCCAATGCAGTATTACCTTGTTGTATTTGTTCTTCTAGTGATCCTCGCTGATGTGTACGACGATAAATATAGACACGGTATTTAGTCAGTAATAATAATAAAATTTGTGAAAAAATAAAGCATAAAAAAACCGGCCATAAGCCATATAAGGTAATGCTTTCTACCCAGCTCATAATAGCACTGATAATCAATGCCGTAGCAAGCATATTACCTGCATCGACAATTCCGGCAGCAATATTTTTTTGCATAATTAAATCATGGATAGAAATATTAGGGAGTGATATGTGATCAAATAAAATCCGGGTAATACCCATTAAAACAATACCAAATAGCCCATAGGCAATAAGTAATGTTATTTCATCTAAAAGGGAAGAAAAAAAACTTGCTTTAGTGAATGCACCAAATTCTCCTGATACCGCACCAGTAAGAATAACGGAAAGAGCTAAAATAGAGCCTGCCAGGGAGATACCAAAAGCAGGATTATCTTTTTGGCTCAGTTCATCTTTTGCACTGGTATTGCCTATTAGTCCAGAAAACCATTTAAGTGCAGTGATAAAGGCTATAGCAATAAGTAGATCAGATAAGGATAGTAAGGTAAAGTAGTGAAGATTGTCCATGATTTTATCTCTGTTTAAATAATAAATATATTTTATTTTCCACGAAATCCGCCACTGGTTCGACTGGTTCGGGAGGTGCTAGAACGGATATTACTAGAAAAGCGACTACCAGAACGAGAGGCATAAGTGGAATGTGCTTTGGTAAAGTTTCCTGTTTTAGCTGCTTTGACACGAGAACTTAATGCACTACGATAACGAGGTTTGGACACATGATCAGCACTTTTTTGTGCTTTAGAAAAAGTTTTACTATTAATACGATGTGCTGTTTTCTTCTGGTTTCGTGCAATTAAGACGCTATTATAACGGTTTACCTTTCCATATTTTTTACTTTGTGTTGCATAATAGGCTTTATCTCGTGCCGAGCCATAAGCACCTCGACCAATGTCATTGTAATAACTATAACCACGATTACGATGCCAATTATTATAAGAAATTGCTCCACCGCCATAGAAGGAAGAACCATAATGTCCGTAGTAAGATGGGCTATTAAACAAGCTACTAAATACAGCGTATTTTCCATACCATTCCCAAAAACTATTACCCTGATTATCCTGCGTCCAATGACCGTAAGCAGGATTACCTATATATTGTGAGCCGATACCATAATGTTTGGCATAACTTTCATCCTGATTAGCAGGAGAACCTATTCGAGGTAATTGACCATCAGATAAATCGGCTAACACATTGACTGTATCGAGCAGGGAATCATTAAAATTATTTTCATCACTAGCCGTACTGATCGCAGTGAGTTCAACCAGTGCTTTTTTACCCTCTTCTTTTGAATCAGGGTTTTTATTGACAACGGCAAAACGTTTCTTTAAATATTGATAAGCAGAACCTTTTGCGGTGCTTTCTTCTTTTAGTATAAGTGCTACCGATTTGAGATCGGGTTTTAATTTAATTAACTGATCAGCATAATAACGGATAAGTGCGGCATTAGTAAGTGTTTTATCATCACGGTAGTATTGGGTAGGCGTTTTATCTATTACACCGCGATTTAATGTGAGCTTTAATTTTTCAAGTTGTCTATCAACCTGTGGTATCATTTTAATGGCTTGAGCGGAATATTCATCCTGACAACCATTAAGCATAAACAGGGTAATGATTGCTAATACAGTAAAAGCAAGGATTTTTTTATAATTATCTTGTAAGGTAAGAAGTAAGGCTTTTTTTAACATGGTTTTAGCCGATAAATAATTGAATGGATAATATTATTATAAAAGTGAGTATATACGTTGTCAGTGTTGTTTACTAAGGATTATTTGTCAAGTTTTAGCGATAAATTTTTTGTAAACAAAATAGGCAATGATAGCAATAATGAGTAATAAAATCACTTTCATAAAGAGCCAACTAATGATTTTAAAAACGATAATAGATGCAATAATTGCAAGGACTATTAAGGCAATATTTTGCTTACTCATCTGACTTTTCATCCAGTTCTTCATGGGTATTTTCCCATTTTTGGGCAAAATATTTGGTAATTTCTTTGCGAATAATAGCACGCATAATATCGTTATCATTAATATCAATATTATAGCGTTGAGAGAGGATTTTTTTATCTTCTGCAGAGAGAGAGACACTGATCCGGCGTCTTATGGGTGTACCAACAGGTAGCCCTAATATAATACGTAATTGTGTGGACGGGCTATGATCACTTTCTAGTGCTTCTTGTTTTAATTGTCGTTCTATCATTTGATCAAATTCAAATGATATTTGTGTCGTTTGAATTTGTTTCTCGGACTTTGTCCATTTTTCAGGAATTTTTATGCTGGCCATAATTCTTCAATTTTATTTAATGGGATACGTACACCTAAATAGACATCCGTTTTTCCCTGCTCAAACACATTGATTTCCAAAATATACTGGCTATCATCACTTAATAAACGATAATAATTGAGGGGTTCACCCTCTAAGGTTAAATATTTAGCTGCAATCTCTTGGCTATAAGAGGGGGCTGTCCATTTATCGAGGAGGTTATCTTGATGTTGATAACATTCTAAAAAACCGGCATCCTCTTCGCCCTCTAAAATGGCAATTAATTGTTCCATATTAAAGAGTGTTTCAGTAATATCTGCAGTAATAGCTTGAAATATTTCAATTTGATCGATACCCCGTTCTTTCGTTACCGCAAGATAAAGGGGTAGGGGATTTTCTTCACCTTCTAAAACACAGACTCTACGTAGATAGCTGTAATTATTGGGATCATTATAATTATTAACAGCTTGTACAACAAAACGCTGGTGGCTAAATTCATCCCAGGGAGTAAAAGAAAAAGTAATAATATCCTTTTCTTGTAGATCACGGGGATGTTCTAAATTGCGTGCAACCGGTTCATTTTTTTCCCCGAATAAGCGATCAAATAATCCCACTGATTATTCTCCTTGTTGTTGTTTACGAATACGCTCTAGGACAGAACTAGCACTATTTGAACTTTGGGTAATACCTGCACTCGCCAGACGTGATTTTAAATCTTCGCCAGAGGAATCTTTTGCTAATTCAGAAGCGGCTGCCATTTGATCTTGACGTTTTTGTTGGCGTGCCTTGATACGTTCTAACGAACTGGCAGCATTATTTAATGAAGAAGTCGTACCACTAAAACTACTTGCTGTAGCTTCTGCTGCTTTTTGTACCGATTCAGTGGTTTTAACTACATTTACTTGTCGTTCCATTGCTTCTATTTGTTTTTCTGTTTCTTTAATAGTGGATTTGAGTTGTGTAACTTGTGAGGAAAAACTTTCTGCAACGGTTTTTTGGGTATTAAATTCAGTTTCTAGTTCGGCTAATTTTTCAGCCGCTTCCATTGCCAGGCCTTCATCGCCTTTATTAAGGGCTGCTGCAACATATCCTTCGTATTCTTTGATTTCATTTTCTAATGCTGTTACTTTTCGGTTTGCTGCCATAGATTCAGCCATCACAGCAGTTAAAGAAGTTTTAGCTTTATTCATATTTTCTTTTGAATCACGAATTTCTTGTTCTAAAATACGGACTCCTTGCTCATCAACGATAGCTTCTCCTGCTTCATGTGCTACACCCCGTACTGCTGTCAGTAATTTATTTAATAATCCCATATCAGTATACTCTTTTATTTAGTTATTCAGATTTTAAAAATTGCTCTAATGCTTCAATGGCATCTAAAGCATTATCACTGAGTGTTTCTAGTTCATACAATATAACACTGTCTTGTGAATCGCTCGATAATGCACCAAATACAACATATTGATTTCCTACCTTAGCAAAAGAAGACAATGGCATAGGTAGGCTTAAACGCAACATTGCTTCATTCATTTCATGGATTTTATCAGCAATAATTTGTGCTTCATCAAAAAGATAAATCACGCATAACATTTGATCGCTACTAGCCGTTACATAAATGGGAAATTCATCTCGATCTTCAATGGTAACTTTTACTAAGGGTGTTTCACCATCAATAAGCTCACTATAAAAGTGCAATCCCCCTTCAGTTGTGTAATGGGTAGTCATTTCAGTCACTTTATTTAGCACATCTTGCACAAGAAATTCCTTTTGTTTGAGATTTAAAATAGAGGATGCCAGAACTTGTATGACATATTATGTCATATAGCTATAATGTCAAGAAAAAAAATTATTTTATAACAGGGATAGTTGGCACGATAGAAAAATAAGTGAGTAGGGTTTTTTGTAAATAACTATGGTTATTATCACTAATGATAAAAAAATGTTGTTTATTATATGCGGTTAATCCCTCAAAATTATCAACAATCCAGCCTTTATAACTATTAAAAAGCGCAATTTGTTGCATAAAAGGGGGTTGTGGTATATGTTTTGCGCACTTCCATTGGGATAAACAAAAACGCCGAATACTAATAATTAAAGGTTTATAAATGCCATTGTATACCCGTTCCATGATAAGTAAGGATTGATCAGCGAGCACTTCTAATGCAACCACTGCACTTTTCTTTTTAGGATAGCGAGGTAATGACCAGAGTTTGCCTTGTAAAGAATAAATAATGATATTTTTCTCTTTCTTTAGTGGCCATTCAGGGCTAGTAATAATCCCATATTGAGGATGGTAAGCGACAGCTTCAAGCGCTTTATTAGGGCTGTGATAATGTTTAATAAAACGTAATTCTGGGGGTAAAATATAGGTTTCTAATAAAATGCCTTGCGTATTGATACGAGATATATGTGGTTGCCGTTCAAAGGAAACAAGTAATTGACTATCTCCAGTAATACCATTATGACCTTTTAATAAAGTGAGTCCTTCAGTATCTTGGTAAGCATGTACTTTATGGATAGGATTAATAGGATAGGCGCGGATAATCTCAATATCTTGTAAATCACCGTGGGCTGAAAAAAATACCCGTAAGTGAAATAATATCCCTTTATCATTGATAGCATAAAGCAGTTGTTCATCTTCATCCCATGCTAGTCCAGATAATTCATTAAAGGCATAGCCATTTATTTTTTGCTCAGGGATTTGCAATGTACCTTGTAGTTGAATAAGTGAATTTTTGGGAGAAGGAGAGTGATGTAGTGATACACGATAGCTAGTTGTGCTATAGGTGTTTTCTGTCGCAAATAGAGATGTTGAGTATAAACCCAAATAGCTACTGTAAAGAATAAAAAAGAGAGACTGTATTAATAATATTTTCATAGAATAAGGTAAAAGTGGTAATTTCATGGATAACTGCTATATTTCTAACTGATGTCACCTGGTAAGCGATTTTACGCCATATTGGTAGATTATAGACAATGTCTAGTATTAGTTTCTAAGGCGTATATTGTACTATTAATGACATGATAGTGGTATTTTCCTGTTGCAATTATTGAGGAGTCGCTGCCTATGAGTGAAGATAGAGTGGTATTTAATTCATTAGGGGGGGAAGTATTAGTACAGGTGAATGGCGAATTGCAGCGTAGTGTAGCCTTGTTACAAAATAGTTATCAAGCACACACGACAGATAGCACTGATTGGCGCAAACAAAGTTGGAATGAAGTAGAAAAAAGAATGCAATCACTGTCGAGTAAGGTTGCATTGCGCAGAAAAGAAGTAATGATTAAACCTGTCTCTAAATCTAATGAAAATGTTGCAAGCGAGTCTGCAAGTAAAAATAATTTTTGGTCAGGTGAGGTGAGTTATCCAGTAAAAGGAAAATTAGAGAGTCTTTATTATCATTGTTTCTTACAGCAATTAGAAACAGTGCATCTCAAATGGGCTTATAATCATCTATTAAAAGATATTGCTTTATCTAAAGACATTACATTAGTACATTTAATATCTGAAATTTGGGATATGGTATCAGGAAATATTGGATGTTTGCGTTATATAGATGAAAAAATGGTAATATTTGAATATAGTCAAATTCGCTTTTCAGGTAGAATGAAAAGCAGTGATACGGATGAACAGATTATCTTAGGTTTGGAAAAAGCGATTGCAGCAAAAAAATCAGAAAGTTTACAGCGTCTAAATGAAAATATACGTATGACAGGTTCATTTGAAGTGGGTATAGGGGTGAGTTTATTATCGAATGAATGTCTAAAAAAATTATTTCAACAACTCTTATTAATGACAGATGTAACAGAATATAAAGCGTTACAAAAATATGTTGGTAGCGATCTATTTAATCAAACCTTAGTTGCACTAGGTATATCGAAAGAACAATTAGAAGAAGATTATCAAGATTGGAACAGGCAAAGTTTTTTGATGAAAGATAAGCAATATACGCAATTTTTGGAAAATATTAAAAATATTTATTGATGGTAAACAATAGTTTCTTATTTGTACCTTATTCTTTTTCAATAACTTGTCGTCGCCATATTTCAAAGGTTAATAGCATCCATAATTTTAAACCATAGCGTTTATTTCTTTCAGCTACATCATATTGTAATAATTGTTTGACTCGCTCTGCCTGAAAGATACCGGCTTTATTAATTTCTTTGGGACTTAATATATGTTTAGCGTATCGGCGCATTTCTCCTTTAAACCAAAAATGAACTGGTACACGCATTCCATTTTTGGGACGATCAATAATAGCTTGGGGAATTTTATTAGCAAAACATTGTTTTAAAATGTGTTTTTCTTGGCCATGAGATAATTTTAGTTGGCTAGGTAAGCATTGGCTAAATACCACCATACGATCATCAAACAAAGGAGACAGAGCAGGTAAATGATGGCTTGCTAACATACGTTCCACTTTGGGAAGAATAAGGTGTGCACCTTTAAGGTGAATATTCATTGCCATCAGTTTATCTAAAAAATTTTCTGCTTGAGAAGTATTAAAATAAGGTGTTAGTAAAGCGATTAAATCATGTTGTCTGGAATAAGCAGCTTGCATGGCAGGAGAAAGTAATAAGGGCAAATCATCATAAGCCTTTTTAAATGATGTTAAGTATGCATGTTCACGAAAATCTTTAGAACGGTGTAAACCACCATACCAATGCTGTAACAACATACCAAAATTTTTAGGTCCTCCAAAACAGGGATCACCCCCTTCACCATTGAATATCCAATCTACATGTTGTGTAGCAAAAGCAGCGAGTTCATAATTAGGGACAGTAATGGGATCGCCTATCGGATCATCAAGTCGCCAGATAATATCCTGGATACGTTGTAAAAAATTTTTAGGATTTAATAATAATTCATGGTGTTGTGTACCACAATGTTTTGCTAACATCCGTGCATAATCAAGTTCATGGTAATATTTTTTACCAAAATGCAAGGTAAAGGTATGAATGGTATGAGCGGCTTGATGTTGAGTTAATTCAGCCGTAACGATACTAGAATCTAGTCCACCAGATAAAAAGACACCCACTTCTTTTTGATGTGGTAATCTGTCAGCAACTGTTTCATGGAATAAATGTAAAAAGGCTTGTTGCCAGCTATGGGGTGCGGTGGTATTACTGGCATCTTTTTCAAAGAAAAAATAGCGTTGTAATTGTTGTTGTTGAGTGCTTAAATTCCAGGAAAAATAATATCCAGGACGTAATTCATAGATATTTTCCAACATTGTATATTGTTCAGGTATAAAACTAAAACTAAAATATTGAGCAAGAGAAGCAGGGCGTAAACGACGGCTAAATCCAGGTAATTGATGTATAGCTTTAGGTTCAACAGCAAAATAAATACGTTTATTCCAAATACTGTAGTACAAGGTACGTTGTCCAGCACCATCACGCATTAAGCAAAGATGTTTACGTTGTTTATCATAAATACTCAGTACAAATGCGCCAGAAAGTTGTGTAAGGGCTTCAATACCGTGTTTTTTATATAAATGGGCTATCTGTGCTGGTGTCATCGTTGTTTGAGTGTGAGTAAAAAAACCAGCAATAGCAATAATCAGATTAGCATCTTCATATAAACCATGATGTTGTGCTTGTTGCCAAGATAACGGTGTTTGAATAAATCCAAAGGCATAATGATCCTGTTCTATAAAATGATAATCACTACCACGATGTTGTAATTGTGCATACATGCTCTGACATAAAGGGGGAGCATGTAAACCGATATAGCCAAAAATAGCATCCATAGTAAAGGAAAAATTTAGAAGGATTGTTTATTCAAAATCATCATCTTCAATAATGTATGCCAAAGCTGATGATTTATTGAATTCTTCTGCTAGTAATGCAGCCGAAAGACTAAATAGTCCTATTGTTGCAGCATAAGGGAGCATATCTAATGAGAGTTTATGTCTTACTTCAGGGGGGTAATTTTGTAAATATTTGATCTCTTTTAGTTGTTCTGCGGTATAACCAGGTATTTGTAATGTATAGTTATTGAGATCAATGCCTGTTTTATTTTTAAACTGTTGTACGACAGTGTGTGCCTGGCGACTACTGCCATGTAGTAACACAATAGGAATATCTGTTTGCTCTGCAAGTATTTTCTTTAATATCGGTTTTAAATATTTAGGATAACCAGTCGAGGATATAATTAAGGCTTTAGCATTAACATGCTCATTATTTTTAATCATTAAGTCAACACTTAAGTTATTATCTAAAATAATAATTTTCTCTACTCCATAAGAGAAAATATCTTTTTCTTTCCAATCAGGAGGAGGGCGTAGTCCAGGTGTTTCGATAAGTTTATAACTGCTTAAAATAGAGTTTTTTTGCCATTTTTGTAGTGCTTTATCAAAATCTTTGCGGGAAAGATAATTATGTACTTTTTTATAGCGGTAAGAAATATAATACAATATCGAAGGAATAAAAAAAAATAGACTAATAATAGTATAAGATTTGGCATTAGCCGTATCAACATTAAAGGACATAATACCCGAAATAGCAGAAATAATTAACAACACGACAGCCGTATAGAAAAGATGATCATGTTTTCTATAACGGAGAAAAAGCCCGTATAACATATCAGGTGTAAAATACTGTGTATCATTACTACTGGCTTTTTTTATCATGTTAGCCATACGGTAATCTAATACTGGATCATTACGTAAAGGATCAAAGACAAATACATAACCACATTGAATACATTTTATTCCCTGTCGTTTTCTACGTTGATTGTAATTACATTGGGGGCATTTCATAAAGATATTTTTGACCGTTTTCGTAGGGAAGCAATACTACTTTGATAGTGTCATGAGTGATACAAAAAGGTAGTGTAACAAATCCTTCTTCTTTATCAAAATCAAGTCTAAGTATTTTGTTGTAAATCTTCCCCCCATCTTTTAGATTGGGGAGGATGTTCAGCAAAAAAGCGTACAGGTTGTTCATCTTTCATAGTGAATATCAATATCATAGTAATCATTATCATAATCATCATAACTATAACTGTGGTGATGTTCACAATAGCGAGTGTGAACATGGTGAGGGCGATAATAATGATGGGAATGATGAGGAGGTCTATAGGTGCTATGTTCGTGATAGGAATAGTTATAATAACCGTGATCTTGACGTACATCATGGACAATAGAATCTAGTACAAATAACCCCAACCCGGCACCAATAATATCATGGAGATCGGCTGCTTGAGATAAAGGGCTAATAGTACTAAGACTAAGGCTAAGAAATAAAATAAATGCGGGTTTCATGGTGCTATCTCCTAAATATGAAGTTACGACTACTTTTTTATCTTGTAACCAGTATAAGTAAAAATAGCTGAACAGAAACTGAATAATTATCTCTTAAAATAAGCATTAATAAGGTGGTCAAATAGTAAAGCTAATCACTGCAATCTACTATATATTTTTTTATAATTAATGATACTAATGTTTATGTTTACCATGTGAATCATTGTGATCACTATCATGACGATGCGCTTTATTATCATTATTATGTTCAAAACCTGCTTTATGAGTATGACCACCTTTACCAACTAATTGACGATATTCAGATTTTGAAATGCCATTAATTTGTTTCAAAAAGGCAACCATTTCCCATATTTGTTCATCGGTATGAAAATCACCCCATGCAGGCATTCCTGTTAATTTAAGCCCATTTTTTATCGTCCAGAATATATTTTTATCATTATGCCTAGAATGCTTTTCTTTATAAAAGATAGGAGGTTGAGGGTATAAGCCAAGATTTAATTCTGTTGGTTTCGTAAGAGGGGATAAGTGACATTGAACGCACATAGCATCAAAATTTTTTGCCCCATTTGAGATCATGGTCGGGTCAGATAAATTGGGAATTTGAAGATCATAAGCACGCACTTCAATGGAACGTTCTCTAATAATTTCAAGCATTTTTGTTGTTATATCCCAATGCTTTTCTTTAGCAGAAACATTAAACACCCCGAACCAAATAACTAAAAAACCAGATAAGATAATAATAAAAGAAATAATAAGAAAGGTAAGTTTTTTCAAAAGATAGCTCCCAATTATATATAGATAATTTTTGTACTTGTATGTTTGAAAGTATAACGTGTTTGAGGTGATATTACTAATGAGACAGAGCATTTTTTCACTATCTCTTGCGCATAATGAGCAGTACAGATGGGAATAGTAGTTTATGGAAAATACTTGATAGTGATAGTGGGCAAAAAGCCCTATTTTTAGCGATGGCTCAAAATGCTACAATAGGGAGATCATAAACAACGTCTTATAAGAGATAGTATGATAACCCTAAAAACAATTAATTATCCTCAGCCTCCTTTGTGTTTAACTGCCCCTGAAAATACGGTACACAGTGGTGAACGTATTATATTATTTTTGCAAAATGGAGAAAAAATAATAGGAAGTTTGCGAGATTTTATTGTAGATAAAGGCATTACAGGACGTTACTGATATGACACAAATTCATCATGTTTGTTTAAAATAGTTTGGCTATTTGCAATCTGAGGTTGGATCGCTAAATTTCAAAAATATTTGAAATATCCCTGTTTTGTGCAAAACTTGGTTGACAGTACCTTTATGAATATTATATTGTTTTGTGCAAAACATGGTTGGAG
>JALWRI010000050.1 GCA_026994225.1 Gammaproteobacteria bacterium
CCATACGCCATACCCTTGGTATAACGTGCGTAGTAGGGCGCAGCAACCCGTAAAGGAATGGCAGCAGCTTTGAATTCATTATGCTGAACCAAGCTGCCCATTACGATATTATTAAGTTGTTGCATTTGCTTATCATCTGCAGCAAGTTCTTCGTTATTTTTTACACGCTTGGCAGCCATTCCGGCAGAGAGCGTACCATCTATAAACTGAGCTTTATCTAATACCTGAGAGATAAAGTGGAGTCGTTCTTTATCAAGAATATTGGGGATTGTAATGAGCATAAATGATTACCTAATTCGAACAGTGATGTATAATAATACCTTATATATTAAGCAAAAACCTCATGGTTTGAAGGAATTAAAATGTTATTAAATGTTGCTATAGACGGTCAAAATGTTGATATCAATGTACCGGATTCTATGTTGTCTGAAGCTCGGGACTTTTTTGCGAAAGTCGATTCAGATTTAGATAAAGGGTATCAAATGGGACGGTTCTGGGTTGAAAACCCGAATGGCGAACAGCGCTGTCAAATTGCTGCAGATAAACTGGTAACAGCCATTGAAAACGAGAATAAAAATATGGCAACGATGATGTCTGCTTATATTTTAAGTAAAGCGCCGCATATTGAAAGTGTGGTTGTAAATTCCAGTGATGAAATTCAGGAAATTCATTTTATATAAGAACAAATTTGATTAAATACTTTCTTAAGTTGTGAATAAAATCACAACGTCCAACCCCTTTATAACTTTATTATTAGGTTTATATGCGTTGTTGTATAGGCCAGATATGAATAATGAAGCGATTATCGATAAATCTAGTAGCAATCCTTCTGCTGTGATGTCTATCATTCGATTTACAATTAAAAGCTCAAGTAAAATATTTTACTTGAGTATTTTTACTTTAATCTATTTCGGCTGGAAAAACAGAGAGTTTAGCAATCTTACCCCGGAGTCTGGTGCTGGTTATTGGCTAGGTATCATAGGGGGCAGCTTAATGTTACTTCTCCTTCTTTATCCCTTACGAAAAAAAATTCGTTTTTTTGACTTGTTTGGAAAAATCAAATACTGGTTTAAGTTACATATGCTTTTCGGCGTACTTGGACCAGTAGCCATTTTATTTCATGCAAATTTTTCGTTAGGCTCTACAAATAGTAATGTTGCCTTTTTTTCTATGGTTGTTGTTGCTACGAGCGGTCTTGTCGGACGCTATTTATATGCAAAGATTCATCATGGTTTATATGGACGGAAAGCAAGTTTAAAGGAATTACGAGAGTCTTTGAAGGAATCAAGAGGTAAGCTTGGAGCTCATCATTCATTAACTAAAAATGTTGTTGAGAAGATCAAAGCTGCTGAGAGGCTCTTATTGCGTAATAGAAATATATTCGTTTCAGTATTATTATGGCCATTCATTTTTATTAAAACTGAAATATTAAAAAGATCTGTCAGCAAGGTGATTTATAAAACTTATCAGCATCTTGCTACTGAAAGAGGCTGGGATAAAGGTATGGTGCGTTCATTAAGCAAGGATGCCAATAATGAGGTTCAGCCTTATATAAACGGTCTATATGAAATGTATGGTTTTAGAATATTTGAAGGATTATTTTCTTTGTGGCATTTTTTGCATTTACCTTTATTTATCATGCTTGTTTTTAGCGGTATTTTACACGTTATTGTAGTGCACAGCTATTAAA
>JALWRI010000051.1 GCA_026994225.1 Gammaproteobacteria bacterium
ATATTGCCCAACATATAAATTATTTACCACTGCCAATAAACACTATATACTATATAACATAATCATCTCTTAACCTACAAGCATGCCATCACACGAACGCTTTACCCAACAAATGGAATATTCTCTCCATCAAGAAATAAATGAACTTTACCTCTCCATTGCGCTGCGCAACTTTGCCACCGGCATGATCACTATGTTTGGTGTCATTTTTATCTATAAACTCCTAGGATATTCGCTCCTTTTGACATTCACCTTCTACCTTATCCAGTTAATCGGACAAGTAACTTTAGTGCCGCTTACGGCTAAACTATTAGATAGCTGGGGACTGAAGAAAATGATGGCAATCGGAATGCCTTTCCTGGGCTTTTATTTTATCCTACTTTCAATAGCTAGCCGCTATTCTGAAAATGTCTCAACTTTAATCTATCTCTTAGGGTTAGCTATTGTTTGTAAAATACTATATCTTGTTCTCTATTGGCCGCCCCGCCATATTGATTTTGCTAAATTTAGCCAATCACATAAACGCGGCCAGCAAATAAGCCTACAACAGATTATCGTTGCCCTCAGCAAAACCATTGCTCCTTTTATAGGAGGAATAATTATCACTATTTGGGGGTTTAATGCTCTATTTATCTCATCTGCTTTATTGCTATTCATTTCCGCTCTCCCTCTTTTCTTTTCTCCTGAAGTATACGAACACTACTCCTATAGCTATAAAGAAAGTTTTCAAAAACTATTCACCAAAGAAAATTTCAAAACAAGCTTGGCTTTCTTTTTTGAAGGAATAGAGTATGGAACTGTAATTTTTATTTTTCCTTTATTTATCTATTTTACCATTAAAAAATTTGACACTATTGGACTAATAACTTCCCTTTCCCTAATTATCACCTTAATATTTACTTATCTGGTTGGCTGGTTTAATGATAAGAAAGGAAGTAAAAAACTACTCCCTTATACTTCTGTCATTCACGGCTTTGCTTGGCTGCTACTAAATTTTATTAAAACTCCTCTACAATTCTTTTTTCTTTCTAGCCTTCATAAACTAGCAGAGACTGCTAACCATATCCCTTTTATTAGTACTTATTATCATCGCGCCCAAACTCAAGGGAAAAATATAGATGAATATATCATATCCCATGAAATAGCTCATAATCTCGGCCGGGCATTTCTCTTTCTTATCATCATTACGGGACTGTTAGCGGGATTACACTCATGGTGGTGGTATTTTGGCCTGGCCGCAATATCCTCCGCTCTAATGCGGATTATAAAATAAAAAGGACCTTATTTTAAGGTCCCATATATTCTATTTTTTCTCTTTTGGCTTCTATTTTTAACCTTTGTATAACTTCATTATGAATTTGCCAGGCTCGCGACTCTGTTACCCCCAAAATTTCTCCAATAACCCTAAACGGCAACCGCTCAAAATAATAAAGCATAATAACCAACTTTTCTCTTTCCCTGAGTTTTCTAATCAATCTCATCACAAACAAAATCAACTCCTCTTTGAAGCGTAATATTAAATCTGGTCATCCTTTTATCTGTAATTGGAATAACTCCAGTTTCTTTCATTTTGAAAAAATACGGAATAACAGACCCGCGGCTGCCCATTACATTTCCATAACGCACTACAGAAAATTTAATATCCCTTTGCCCCTTATAATTA
>JALWRI010000052.1 GCA_026994225.1 Gammaproteobacteria bacterium
AGGAAACAGATTATATTACGCCAGATATTTACGTTAAAAAAGTAAAAGGAAAATGGAAAATCACACTCAATGGCGAGACACAACCCAACCTTCAGATTAATGACTACTACACTAAAATGTTAGTCGATAACAAAAAGGATAGCAGCAAACAAAGCAAAACTGATACAGCGCACAAACCAGCCCAACAGAAAAAAGAAACAACCAATTACATAAAAGAAAATTTACAACAAGCACGTTGGTTTATAAAAAGTTTAGAAAATAGAAACTCAACCATTGTGAATGTTGCCCATGCAATCATTGAAAGACAGCTGGCTTTCTTGCAATATGGTGATGAAGCGATGAAACCCATGATTTTAAGAGACCTTGCTGAGCAGCTAGGTCTACATGAATCAACCATTTCACGCGTAACAACGCGTAAATACATGCACACCCCACGTGGTATTTATGAGTTTAAATATTTCTTTTCAAGCCATGTTAATACAGATACGGGTGGCGAATGCTCTGCAACAGCGATAAGAGCCATGATCAAAAAATTAATTTCTGAGGAAGATCCTGGCAAGCCATTAAGTGATAATAAATTGACAAACTTGCTCAAAGAGCGAGGAATCAAAGTAGCGCGACGCACTGTCGCGAAATACCGTGAGGCGTTAGCAATTCCCTCATCTCATGATCGAAAAGTTTTTGCATAAACAGAGATGGAGCAACATAAATTGTAATGCCTTTATATCGTGGTTATTTTTGATATTCAAAACGAGTACTCCAACAATATTGTATTGGTGAATACATCAATACAATATTGTTGGAGTACTAACCACAAAAACTAAAACAGGAGTAAATAATATGCAATTAGATATTACTGGTCATCACATCGAAGTAACCCCATTAATCGATAATTATATTAAAGACAAGGTTACAAGACTAAAACGTCATTTTGATCAAGTACTCAATATCCACGTCATATTAGAAGTTCAAAAGCAAAAAAATAAAGCAGAAGCTTCTATCTTTGTCAGCGGTAATCATATTTTTGCAACAGGTGAAGGACACGATATGTATGCAGCCATTGACGCTCTCGCTGATAAACTGGATCGGCAAATCCTGAAACATAAAGAAAGAATTCGAAGTCACCACAGAAATGAAGGCAATCATAGAAACATAGCAATGAGTCAAATTGCCTAAACATCAATAACTTATACACTTAAGCATGTGAAAGCTTAATATTTTATTCTCAACTCTTGGTTGGATACCTTATAATAATTTTATTAATAAGGTATCCAACTAAACAATGAACACCAGCCCTCCCCCTCATATTACCTCTGACCGCATTAAAATAATTGATAAAATAGAAAGTAAAAAATGCGTTTTTGATCTTATCACCGATATGCTTGAAAAAGGTCAAAATGAAGTCAGCAAAAACGCTATATTTGACGCCCTAATTGCACGAGAAAAGCTCGGCAATACCTGTATTGGAAACGGTATCGCACTACCCCGAGCACATATGGATATAAGCAATCCAAGAGCAGCGGTCTTAATAATCAATAAAGGTTTGGATATCGAAACCATTGATCATCTGCCGATTAAAGTTTTCTTTACCATAATTATTCCTAATACACTTAGAGAAAAATATTCTATACTCATAAAG
>JALWRI010000053.1 GCA_026994225.1 Gammaproteobacteria bacterium
CACTTGATGCCGCCACTCCTGATATTACGCTGAACAACTTTATCGACAAACGTTATGATGCTATTCGCCGTGATGCTGCTGCCGGTGGTGGTGAGAATATCGAAGCACTGGCTAATTTAATGGGGCAGCAAGATGCTCAATCCTTAGCATTGTGGATGCAGGCTAATTATGGAAAACTGTTTACAAAGCAGCAGCCTGCTAATTTGTTAAGCCGTATTGAACAATATCGCCAACAAGATAACGGTTAAAAAATAGCAGGGTTTTACGCACCCTGCTTTTTTGTGTAAGGAAGCAATGAATTGACGTATTTATATTCAGTTTACCAATGCTTACATGATTCAATCTGTAAAAGTATTGAGAATACAAATGCCTAGCGTTGTGAAAGATTTAAGTAAAAACTATATCAAGCCATTTCAGGCTTTTCTCGTATTAATTGTTCTTTCAATGGTCGTGGCATTCGCTCGTTATTTTTCTGTGGATAATGACCGCCTAGATTTAATTATCAATTTTTCACCTGTATTAGCGGCCATATCGGTAGCACTTTTATTCAAACTCATTGAAATCCAAATAAGCTCTAAAATTTATCTGGGTTTAGCGTTTTCCATGGTATTTGGTTTATGGGGATACCAGCAATTTCTAAGTGCAAACCAGCTGGATCAAATTATTTTACTCGCCTGTGCAATCCTCTTGATATGGCACGGTGTTTTATCTAAATGGAACTTGATCGTTTCATTTATCCTGTTGATTACGCTTGTGCTAGTGTTGAAATATCTTGCAATGGCGAGCAATACATTAATTGCTTACTATGCAATAGCAGGGGGTATGTCATTAGCTTTGGCGGCATATGTTCTTAATATGCTGAATGCTATAGCCAGCACTAAGCCGCTAGAACAGCGAGTTAATTCCGTTGACTCATTTATTAATAATGAGATTGAAGAAGCCAAGCCGGTTATTTCTTTACTGCAGGTTAATGAGAAAAATAATCAGCAGGATTGGGGCGAGTTAATACAAAACTTATATGATGTATTAAAATCTGTACCCGATGTCGATCTAATGTTTAATAAAACATTGCAGTATTTACATAAAATTATTGAATATGATGCTGCTGTTGTTGGCATGATCCAAGATAAATCTATTAACAAGATTGCAGAATTAGGGCCTGAAAACTTATTGCATAGCAGTGTTATAGACTGGACATCAGCTCGAATAAATGAGCTCAAAAATCAGACAAATGCTGCTTTAGGGCAGCAGAAACATTTAGGTTCTGAAAATAAAAATATTGATTTATATCGAATGGATATACCTGTTCGTTCTAATAATAATCTTTTGGGTATTATCAGTATCTTCCGCTCAGCTTCATTGTTTAATGAATATGAAACCCAGCTTGCAAAAAATATTGTTTTTCATTGTATGATTGCCCTGCGTCAGTCACGGTTACAGGAAGAGGTCAAAAGATTATCTGTTTCAGGCAAAACAAAGACTTTATTTTCAAGAGAACAATTTATTGATAAGTCTAACCTTAATTTAGATAATCTTTCAAAGCCGAGAGCGTTTTCTATTCTCATTATTGAAATAGATAATTTCGAACAAATTAAAGATCAGTATGGTGCAGAGTCTGGGTTGTCTGC
>JALWRI010000054.1 GCA_026994225.1 Gammaproteobacteria bacterium
ATTCCATTGGCAATAATTAGCTGGTTACCACCCTGGGGGGCCGCACTAGGAATGTCTCTAAGCTCATTTATTGTTATTACAAACTCACTCAGAATAAATATATTTTTTCATAAGTCTAAAGCAAAAGAAAAGAGCAATTTATAATGAAAATATTAAAATCTATAATACTTTCGTTGTCATTACTTATTTTAACTGCCTGTAATAAATCCGAAATAAAAATTCCAGATGTAGATACCACACTTGACAACTACCTTAAGGTATTATCTTCAGGCGATAAAAAGCAATTTGAGGCTCTCTATTTTATTCCATTACATTGGCGAAACCAGGAGAGGCTTTACAAACATTTTAAACAAACGCAGGATTTATATCGTACAGGAAACCTCTCAATCCAAATTGAAAATTATATGCAGTCAGGAAGATGGGCAGTAGCCATTACTAAAATCCATTCCAGGGGAACCACATCGATTGAACCGCTATGGCTTTTCTTTTATAACGAGCACTGGCAAATTATATCCAGGGTTATTTTTCATACTTCAACAGTTCGCTCAATGATGAATACCTACCGACAACAGAATAAACTCCGTCAATGGTATTTACAACAAGAGTCCATTTTACAAAAACATTAATACAAGGGGCACCTCTATTAATTGATTGTACCCTCTGGCTTAACAGCCTGTTCAGAATCCAGGCTTGTTTTTGAAAGCATGCTCATTACCTGGTGAGAAAACATAACACAGAGTCTGGATAGGCTGTTAAGCCCCGAAGGGCGCTATCTGAAGCATGCATCTGCTACGTTGCGAACCTTGATAAGGGAATAACCATTATGCTGCGGCTCGCGCCTTACAGCTACATGCTTCAGTTCACGCAGAGGGCATAATCAATTAATAGAGGTGCCCCAAGGTAATTATTCAGATTGTCACTAACATGTTCCAACTCTTCGTTACAATATACCCATGATACCTGGAATCATTTTTCAGGGTAAAAGCAGCATGCTAACAAATAGAGCAACACCTATTAACGCAACAAAAACAGATAAAACAAAATAGATCTGTTTATCCGTATCGATAGTGTTGTTTTCAAGGTGTTTTATCCAGTTAGTATAATAGCGGTAGGTGTAAAGAGCTAATATAATCCCAGCGCCTACAATCACCAGCCCCATAGTATTATAAAATGAAATGGGCAAGTTTTGTTGAACAACAGCTGTTTTTTGTATTGGCGTTTTTACATTAATCAGGTTTAGAAACAGTTCAAATTTTTCAATTACAAACCCAAGAATAATTAATGAAATAGATGTCCCAATCAAGGCGGTAGTGGCACGTTCAATCGCCATCAGATTCTTAGGATCAATTTCAGACTCTTCTAGTTTTTTCAACTCTTTTTTTTGTTTCAACATCATCAACATTCTCAAAAACATTCATAACTTGATCGTTATTAATCTACAACTGCCAATACAGCACCCACTAAGCGATGAACAACTTGAAGTGACACATAGATATAGCATAAATCTACTTTTTATTCTATTAAAAAGGTTTTCCTTCACCCTTTTCTTCATGAGTATGCCCATCTCTAATATGGTACATCCGTTTAAAAGTTGGGATGATTTTTTCATCATGGGTCACAACAATAA
>JALWRI010000055.1 GCA_026994225.1 Gammaproteobacteria bacterium
GTAGTAATACCGGTATTAAAACGAATTTCTTCCAGGGCTGTAGTATTGGTAGGGTCTGAGACGGCTATAAATAAACGATTTCCTCTTCTAAACAGGGGAAGTGCATGATGTTTTTTTATCAGATCAGGTGAAACGGAATCTAAAGGGATATTACTTTCGTCAAAGCCGTTTAAATCAAAAACGGGTACGCCGAATTCGTGAGAGGCAATGGTAGAAATAGCTTTGGCTTCTACCAGTGCATTGGTCACAAGATGACGAACTAAAGGTATTTTTTCTTCTTTAGCGGTTTTATAGGCTTCAAGCGCGGTTTCTTCATCTAATAAACCTGCCTGGACTAATTGACGGGCTAATCCGCTGAGTGCTATTGTTTTACTACTGGCCATACTTTATTTGTATTTATAATTATTTACAATGTAATAGAAAGTATAGACCAAAACTAGATAGGTTGATAATTTTTGAATTAAAAGGACGTAATTTAAGTTTAGATAAAATTACTGCCCACTACAGGTCTTTGGTAAAAACTTTTGTTTGGCTGTAGAGGTGCAGTTCCATGTAAAGGCTCCATTTTGATTTGCTAGAACAGGTGGGGATATTGTTACGGTTGTGCTAGCTATCTGTGCCCCAACACCTGTAGCATTAACAGTGTATATTAAAACTCCGGTATCTGCCGTAGAAGTCAATGTACCATATTTACCTGCTATGTTGTTGATGTTAAAGGCTGTCAAATCTGCAGCAGAGGGATATGTGCCATTAGTTTGTCCAAACTCAGAAATATAAGCTTTAGCACTTTGAGTGATGGTAAAAGCTTCTGAAATCTGGGCTCTTTGAGTATAGTCTTGATAAGCAGGTATCGCAACAGCAGCTAAAATTCCTATTATGGCTACTACTATCATTAATTCAATGAGTGTAAATCCATCTGATGTTTTTGTCATAGTACAACCCTAACTTTGAAAACAGTGTATTTACTTAAGATTTCCATAAAAGAGAAAAGGATATCACTGGCAATTATGATGACGGCTTATGCCGTCATCATAATTTTACATAACATAAATAGTTTGACTAAACACCAGTACAGGATTTAGGTAAGAATTTTTGTTTAGCTGTAGAAGTACAAACCCAAGAAAATGAACCGGTTACATTAGCCAGGTTGTTTGGGGGTGTGAAAGTAACCGTTGTTCCAGCAATTCCAGCACCAACAATACCAGCTGCTTTCATAGTTATTGTTATGACACCTGTATCAGCAGTAACAACGGCATCACTATATTTTCCGACAAAATCACCGGTTTCTAAATCAAGAGCAACAATATCAGCTGCTGCAGGATAAGCGCCATTAGATTGAGCAAATTCACCTATCGCTGTTTTAGCACCCTCCACCATTGTGAAAGCTTCGCCAATTTGAGCTCGTTGTGTGTAATCCTGATAAGCCGGAATAGCCACTGCGGCCAGAATACCAATAATCGCGACTACGATCATTAATTCGATAAGGGTAAAACCTTTTTGCATTTGTTGTTTCATGTTGTTACATCTCCGATATAAAAAATAAATTTGAGTACATCATCCGTCCGTTGACCCGATTACTTATATAAACCAAAAAGGATAAACAAACGGACAAGATGGCAT
>JALWRI010000056.1 GCA_026994225.1 Gammaproteobacteria bacterium
GATGGTAACTACTATGAATCTTTAGAGCTAGGGCATGTGGAAAAAGCCAAATATTTATCTCCTTTTGATGGTAAATGTATGCAAAGAATTATTCAAGAATTAAAAAATGATATGATTTAGATATTGGGAATGTTGTGCTTTTTAACTCATATATATTTATATTTGTTTTTCTACCAATAACTCTTTTAGGGTTTTACCTCTTAGGTGGGAAAAAATTTTCATCTCACTCTGTGCTGTGGCTAACAGTATCTTCATTATTCTTTTACGCTTGGTGGAATCCATCATATTTATTATTAATACTTGTATCAATAGGTATTAATTACTACTTTGGGGTGCAAATAGAAAAATCAGTAAAATATAAAAAGTTGGTGATGCTTATAGGGGTAAGCTTTAATCTAATCCTTATTGCGTATTATAAGTATGCAAACTTTTTTATTGATAATATCAATGCCATTTATGAATCTAATTATCACTTTGAAAATGTTGTTCTACCTTTAGGGATATCTTTTTTTACATTTCAACAAATAGCCTACTTAGTTGATAAATATAGGTCCTGTGCTTCTGGAAGTAATTTTTTTCAGTATGCCTTGTTTGTAAGCTTTTTCCCACAGCTAATTGCAGGGCCCATCGTACACCATAACACTATTACTCCTCAGTTTTCCTCAAATGAAGCAAGAGATATTTATAAGAATATAGCTATCGGTATAAGTATTTTTATTGTAGGTTTATTCAAGAAAGTGGTGTTAGCGGATGGTGTTGCTGTATATGTCGATCCTGTTTTTGATGCAGCATCAGTAGGTGTTGCACTAACTATATTTGAAGCATGGGCTGGTTCGCTAGCATATACCTTGCAGTTATATTTTGATTTTTCTGGTTATTCGGATATGGCTTTAGGTCTAGGGATGCTTTTTGGTGTTCGTCTACCAATAAATTTTTTATCGCCATACAAATCAACAAGTATTATTGATTTTTGGTCACGGTGGCACATTACACTTTCACAGTTTTTAAAAGATTATGTTTATATACCGTTAGGAGGTAATAGAAAAGGTAAATTCCGACGGTATCAAAATCTTATGATAACTATGTTGGCGGGGGGCTTATGGCACGGTGCAGGTTGGACATTTATCATATGGGGCGGGCTGCATGGCTTGTATCTTGTAGTGAATCATGGGTGGAGGGCATGGAGTAATAAATATACTCCAAATGGTATAAATAATAGATATTATCTTTTCTTGGCTTGGTTTTTAACATTTATTGCAATAGTCTTTTCATGGGTTGTTTTTCGTGCGGATTCTATGAGTTCAGCAATAGAAATCTATAAAGCGATGTTAGGTTTTAATGGTATCTCAATTCCTACTATTTTGGATAAACATATTAGCAATGACTCTTTTTTATTGAATCATGCGATTATTTCTTATGGAATGTTTAATAATGGTATTGCTAATTGGAATCTGGGGATGCCATTAATAATACTACTAATGATAGTGGTAATTAAAACTCCAAATACAACAGAGATATTTAATAATCTAGCTCTAAATATGAAAAGTAATAAAATTAATAGTTGTATTCGTGCTCAGTGGAATCCTTCAGTTCGATGGGCATTTATACTT
>JALWRI010000057.1 GCA_026994225.1 Gammaproteobacteria bacterium
CCGTAGAGTCCTGCATTTACATAAGCCACATATATTGCAGCAGCAATCACAAGTACGGGAACTGCCGTGCTTTCCATACCAACTGCTAAACCCTGAATAATATTAGTTGCATGACCGGTCTTACTGGCCTCTGTAATACGGAAGATAGGAGCTGCAGAAGTATAATACTCTGTGATCAAACCAATCAAAACTCCCGTGATCGTACCAGAAAGGATTGACCAGTAAACACCTACGCTCACTTTAAAATAAACAATACCAAAATATGCTATGATTAGAAATATCACAGCAGCCAGAATTGTTGCATATCTAAGAGCAGCCTGTGGATTTAATTTTCTAAAAACAGTCATTGTAGCAATACCAATCCAAGAAGAAATAATACCAAGAAATGCCATAAAAAGAGGCATCAGCATCAGTATCTCTCTATGAATTTGATCACTATGACCTATCAATTTAATAATCGCAGAACTTTTAAGAGTAGCTGCAAGAGCAATGGTAGCGATCATAGAACCAACATAAGATTCAAAAATATCTGCACCCATTCCTGCTGTATCACCAACATCATCTCCAACATTATCAGCTATAACACCAGGGTGTCTGGGATCATCTTCAGGAATTCCTGCTTCAACCTTACCAACTAGATCGGCTCCAACATCAGCAGCCTTTGTATAGATACCACCACCCACTCTGGCAAAAAGCGCTATAGATGAAGCACCCATTGCATATCCATTTATGTATACTGCCTGAGAGGGGTCCTTAAAAAGGATATAAAAAATCCCTGCACCCAACAACCCCAAACTGGCCACAGATAATCCCATAACAGAACCACCAATAAAAGCAACAAATAGAGCTTTATCCTGACCACCACTTCTTGCTGCTTCAGAAGTTCTAACATTAGCATGTGTTGCCGCCTGCATTCCAAAATAACCTGCGAGAACCGAGCTAAGAGCACCAAAAATAAATGCTACAGCAGTTTGAGGAGCAATTCCAAACCAGAGAGCAACAAAAACAATGATAACAAAACCAGAGAGCACAACATATTCTCTCCTAAGAAACGCTTGCGCGCCTTCATGGATCATTTCAGCAATTTCTTGCATTCTTTCGTTACCTGGACTTTGCTTTTTCAGCCAGAAATAAAGAAAACCCGCAATGATAAGCCCAAGTACACCAGCTAGTGGAACAAGCCACGCAATAAGTGTTAGTACTTTCTCCATGGGTACCTCCTTTTAATCTTTGGCAATTACGCTTCTACCGTTAAACTCACTCATTGCCTTTGAAGGACCTTCCTTCAAAAAATAGTTTACAGCATCAGAAGCAAGTTTAAGAAAATCATTCATATTTTTTAAGTAATCTTTTTATTTTTTCTTTACGTAAATCATTTTTATACATATCATTTATATTATTTATGTTGAAAATATTGAAATTTTTCAATATATCTTCTTGATATATAGTTGTAACCTTATTATTTATGATTGTATTAATTTTATTTTTATATGTATAATTATTAATAAAAGAATATATTTTAATCATAGGTGATTTATCTTTCCGTTTTTGATTAAATATATGATAATATTTTTTATATATTCTTCTAGTTTTTTTTCCTGTACC
>JALWRI010000058.1 GCA_026994225.1 Gammaproteobacteria bacterium
CCTATCCCTGCATCAGACATATTTTGAATAAATTCATCTCTGGTCATGTCAATATTTTCATTCAACCGTATTACATATAAGTGCCATGAATGTTGTTCATTTTCTGGAGCATGTGCAGGCAATTTTAGCGGCAAGTCACAAAAAAATTGATCATATAAACGGGCAATCTCCTCTCTACGATTTCTGAAATGGACAGCCTTTTCTAGTTGATGAATACCAATAGAAGAAGCAATATCAGTGAGATTGTATTTATATCCAGGCGCCACCACCTCATAGTGCCAAGATGGTTTCTTGGACTGATAGCGATCAAAAGCATCACGACTTATACCATGCAGCCTCATTATCTTTATCCTGTCAGAAACCGATTTATACTTTGTAACAACCATTCCTCCTTCACCAGTAGTTATTGTTTTGGTTGCATAAAAACTATAAACCGTTGCATCTGAATCCAGTGAGCCAATTCTTTGCCCACAATAAGTGGCCGGCAAGGCATGAGCCGCATCCTCAACCACTTTCAAACCATGGCGTTTTGCAATTGTTAAAATCTCTCCCATATCGCAGGCCAAACCAGCAAAATGCACGGGCATAATCACTTTTGTTTTAGATGTAATCGCTTGCTCTATCTTTGACACATCAATATTAAGCGTGTCGGCATCAATATCTATAAAAACTGGATGAGCACCAAGATAGCGAATAACCTCCGCTGTTGCCGTAAAGGTATAAGTCGTAGTTATCACTTCATCTCCAGCACCTACACCTAAAGCCTCTAAAGCCAAGTGTAGACCTGCTGTTGCTGAATTAACGGCTATTGCTTCAACATCATCACCAACAAATGCTGAAAAATCAGACTCAAATTGTTTTGTTTTAGGCCCGGTAGTGACCCAACCAGAACGCAAAGATTCAACCACCTCACTTATTTCTTCTTCACCTATATCGGGCAAAGCAAAGGGTAAAAAAGAATTACCTAGCTCGCTCACTTTTGCTGACCGACAGGCTTATATAGATAAGGGACATTCCCTGTTATAGCTTTAATCAAACCAAACAAAAAACCAAGATTTGCTAATAAAAAGCTATAAACTTGAGAAGAGTAAAGTATTTGCACACCCAAAAAACCAAGAAAACCAAGCATATAAAATGCTAATTGTCCTGCCATAAGAGCGAAGTAACCCCAACCCTGATCAATTAAGAATATGTTACTAAAAAAAAGTAAAATCAAAAATATTGGAGTTAACCATCTCCCTATTTTATGAAAAAAAAGAGATAAACTGTAGATAGGATGCTTGTAAATACCTGAAATACCCCACCGCTTAAATGTTCCTGTAATATTTTTCGATGTCATTCTAACTCGTGCAGCAAATTCTTTTTTGGGGCTATCAGGCAGCTTATCCCATGCTACTGCCTTTTCCGAATGTATACATTTTTTTCCTGCTAGCACGACATCTAACGGTGTAATAAAATCGACATCACCTGTTGCTGGTATCGTTTTATATAAAGATTTTTTAACTGCACAGCAAGCACCCGTTCCTGTCGCATACAGACCTAATGCAGATTCTGCTTTACGCAAAAACATTTCAAATTTCCAGTATAAGCCAACTGATTCAGTAACTTTACTGTCATTCTGATTAAAATATTTTAGCACTCCTGAAACAAATCCAACCTCTGAAGATGAAAAAGGGGACACGAGGTTAGAAATACAGTCGTCTTCAAATACAGTTTCAGCATCTGTAAAAATCAGAAGTTCATAAGAAGCCTGCTTACAGGCTATATTATGAGCATTTGAGCGACCATTTTGTGGCTGTATATCAATAAATTTTATATTATCAAATTCTCCTTTTAGCCCCTCAACAACCTCTTTTGTATTATCTGTTGACCCATCTGAAGCAATAATAATTTCGATCTGACCCGAGTAATTTTGTGATAATATATTTTTGCATCGTTTTACTAAATTATTGGCTTCATTGTGAGCAGCAATAATGACAGATACATTTATATTATTCCTCAACTCAAGACCTTGTTCATTATTAGTATAATTTTTGATAGTAATTTTATTTAAAATAAGTATTCCAAAAGGATACACAAACCAAATTGCTACTAAAAATAACAATGACATGATAAAAACAAGAATCATCTATACTCCTCTGCAACAATCTGCAACAATCTGCAACAATGCAGACTCTATCCTTCCCGCTTCTTCTTCCAACGTATGCTTTTTAATATACTGATGTGCTAAATAGGTCTTTTCTTGCCGCTTATGTGGCTTATCAATACATTCATGCAAAGCATCCACGAGCCTTTCAATATTTCCTGGAGGGACTAACCAGCCCCTCTTTTGATCCAATGACAGTAAATCAGGTATGCCCCCCACATCTGTCGATATTATAGGCGTATCTGTAGCCATAGCATCCAGTATTACTTTTGGTATACCTTCAGAAAAAGAAGGAAGCATAAATATATCTGCATCTAAATACTGCCTTCTGATTGCTTTTTGATCAAGATAACCAGTAAAACTAATTACTTTTTCCAATTTCATATCCTTGACTTGACTTTCCAACTCTATTCTTTTCTCGCCATCACCTACAATAATATATTCAATAGAATATACCCCAACAAGCCTAGATATTGCATCTATAGCGATATGAATACCCTTTTCTGTAGATAACCGAGATACTGTTAATATTCGAATTGGTTTTTGTAATGGTTTTCTCAGTGGAGAGACTACCATTTTTTTGGATACCAATGATGTCATCGCAAACTTGAGATCTAATGCTAATGGCTCTAATTTATTATAAAGTGAACTACCCAAGACAAAAGTCGTATGACGTTTAGCTATATATTTCGTTATACCCCACTCCCACTTGGAAGCAATTAATTTAAGCATACGTAAAATAAATGGCGATTTCCTATCCTGCTTTATAACCTCTACCACATCTCCAACGATATATAACGCTAATTGTTTTTTTAAAACACGACAAATAAAATAAGAAATAGGCAAACTACACGCAGGTGCAACTAGAAGGACTACATCAGCTGTCTTGATATGACGCTTCAAATCCTGGTAATGTTTAATAAACGAAAAAAATATGTTTTTATAGAACCCAATTGCACTTCCATATCCTTTACGAGTTAATACTTTCACATGATCAATTATTATTTCTCGTGGCGCGTTACGGATAATTGTTGGTGAACTTAAAACCACATCACTCTTTTCAAAACCTTTTAAGAAAAGATGAAATTTACTCCCTTTAAATATATATAAATCATTTTCTTTAACGAAATGATTATCATTAATAACTAATAACCTGAGCACAAAGATATCTCCTTTTTCTTACAAAAAAAACTCTTAAAAAGAGATAAAATATAGCTATTGCCATTAAAGACCCGACAAGTGTATGAGCATATAATCTAAACATCTCCAAACAAACAAAAGAGTAAAATATTGTTTTTACTTGCTCAGGCAACAATCTAGATAATGTATATGTATAAATACCGTATAGTATCCCCACTATAATTAAAAGCAGATATGATATGGCACTATTATTAAAATTAATAATTGCCTCTCCAATCAAAGAAGGTGGAGCATAACCTTGAACCCTTTGCTCATAACCCAACCTATCATATAGCTCAAAACCAATATTATATCCGCCTTCCCCAATCCCTCTAAGTATAGAATTTATGTAAGTCACATGAGAAAAATGCCAGTCTTTAAATGATAATTCGAATATATCCGAATTAACAAAAAACAATCTATTTACCAGACGTTCTGAAAGAGAAATTCCTGAACTCTCATCAATTCTGAATTGTTGCACCATAGCAAAAAAAACCGCAAACAGAGTTACATAGATAGATAGTTTAAATATTCTTTTTTTTATCGATTCTGATTGGTTTTGCAAAATATAAATAATCAACAGTAAAATTGACTCAGAAAATACATACCTTATTGCTAGAAGAAAGGATGCCCCAGCACAAAATAACAATGCCACATAAAACATTAGTTTAGACTTATTATTAACCGTAAAAATATACCCAAAAAACAAAAGCAACGGTATCAAGTACTGTATACTTAATAATATTAGAGGATAACTTCTCTGCTTAAGCCTAGATATTGTCTTATCCTCAGCAAGCATCGGAATCCCATAATTTAAATATATATAAACAAAAAGAAAGGTTATAATCAGCATGATTAAAAACATCACCTGCTTATAACCTCTATGATTTACATATTCCAGCATCAATCCAGTTCTAATTTTAAAACCCATCACTTGAGATATAAACCACCCCAAGCTGAAACTCACTAAGCCTAATACTAAACAAAGGAAAGAAAAATAAGATTGGTTAATAATTAAGCCAACCCCGATTAAAGTTAAGTTGCCTAAAAATAAATAAAAAATTGATGAACTCAATATATATTCAAATGACTTACTTAACCTTATCAAATTACTCACACCTTTGCCCCCTCAACTTTTCCGTCAATACCCTTCTGGATCCTTATAAAAGAAAATATAGAGTGAAGCATAATAAATACCCCTCCCATCAAAATAGCATATCCAGCACCAACAACAGCACTAGAATAAACTAAAGGAAGACCGCAAATTATTGTTATAATAGACGCATAGCTCATTTGCCTTGATATAGTACTCTGCATACCCATAGCCAAAAGAGGAATATTAAATGAAAACCGTATTAAATAAGTAACAACTAACAAACTAAATATACTATAAACCTTGTCCAGTCCAGGATATTTAACACTTCCGAAATAAGATAAAAAATAACTCCTCCCTAGATAAGCCACAATCAAAAATACTGCAGAAGCCACCACCATAACTAGTAGCAAATTAAATTGTAATTTTTTGAATTGATTTTTTTCCTCATTAAATGCTCTCGAAAGCCTCGGGTATAAAACCGAAGGAACATAATAAGCAACTCCACAAAATGCAAAAGCCAGTTTATTCATTAACGCAAAGCTCCCTACCTCCTTCATTGTTGAAAAGTACGACAACAAGAATATAGGAATATATTGATAAGCCATACCCAAAAGGCCATTAAGCGGAAAATGATACGAGTCTTTTATAATACCCCACCACTTATCAATTTTAATATTTGGGTAAATAAACTCCCCTACAATTTTCTTTTGCAATACATATAAAACCAAAGAAAAAACCACAAAAGAGACCGACCAGATTAAAGCTGCTAACTCAATATATTCATCATTTGATATAAACCCAACAATCAATGGAATAATAACAACCGACTGGGTTAAACTAGCTAGTGCGACACCTTTAAAGTTTTCTAGACCTTTATGCAGCCAATCTGAAAAGGTACCATAGGCAAAAATATAAAGTGAAAAAGACAAACCAGTGAGTAGATTAGGTTTTTCTGACAAAAATACTAAAATAAAAAACACATAGAGCAAACTAACAATCAGCCCCGCATAAAACCTTAACCCATATATCTCTTCAGCTTTTTGCACCACCTTTTTTTTTGTATTACATTTAGCAATTTCTCTAATTCCATACATTGTTGGGCTAATTTCGATTAGCATAACAATGTACATAGCCACGGATTGAAACAGTGAAAAAACGCCAAAGTTTTCAGCACTAAACACTCTAGCGAAGTACATTGTGACAAAAAACAGCGTGGCTTTATTAACTAGTTCTCCAACTACCGTCCAAGACAAATTTTTCAGCACTGACTTTAACTACCATTTAACCCCACTAAAGATAACACCTTTCCGAATATTACCTCTATGCTCTGCTACTACTTTAAACATCCCCTTCATTTCTTCTTCCGTTAACAAGTGCGGCTTGACTCCTAACTCAATTAAGCCTTGATAGGTTGGGTTGTAATAATGTTCTTCTAACTCTACTCTTGGGTTTTCTATGCTTTTTATTTCTACATTATAGCCCAGTTGGCTTCCTACCTTTTGAGTCAAACTAGCCAATTCATTCACTGTAAAGGTCTCCATGATTTGATTGTATATTTTCATTTCTCCTTTTTCTGGCGTATTTTGCACGGCTATATAAACACATTGAAGTGTATCTTTTATATTCAGGTAGCCTCGAGTCTGACCACCTTTACCATAAACGGTTAAGGGGTAGCCAACAATTGCTTGTGTTATAAAGCGGTTTACTATGGTTCCGAACAGCTCATCATAATTAAAAATGGTTTTTAATCGTTCATCTACTTTCGATTCTTCGGTTTCCATACCATACACAGGCCCTTGCATTAAGTCGGTTACTTTCAAGCCCCACATACGTACACCGAACCAAAAAAGGTCGGTGTCCATTATTTTTGTGGTGTGATAAAGCGACCCAGCTTGACGGGGAAATAGGAATTTATCTTTTCTACCTTTGTGTTCTATTTCAAGCCATCCTTCTTCTATATCGATATTGGGTGTTCCATATTCTCCCATTGTGCCTAATTTTATAACATGCACATCAGGTGCCAGGTCTTTTATGGCAAACATTAAATTATTAGTCACCATTAGGTTATTACTTAATGTAAAGTTTGCGGTTTTATAGTTCATTAATGAGTAAGGGGCAGAAGGCTGCTCTGCATAATGCACAACGGTTTCTGGCACACCTGTGAAACTGGCATTTACTGACCAACTATATGT
>JALWRI010000059.1 GCA_026994225.1 Gammaproteobacteria bacterium
AATTTTTTATCATGAATACCGTAAGCTTCGGCTTTAAACCCACCATCACGCAAATAAATAGGTGGATAGACACCAAGAAATAGAATATTATATACTTGTGTAGGAGGGCTCTTAAACATTCGTGCAAGAACAATTGATATGGCAAACTCCATTCGTTGTTCTTCATTAGTAAATTGCGGATCATTCATAAAATCCGATTTAAGTATTCTTTCGAACTCATCTTTTATATCATCTTCAGAATATCCTTTTGCTTTTAAATTTTCTACCAATTGCATAAATCTTTTTTCCAAATGTGTACTCGACGACATAATCAATCACCTATTTTTCATGTTTTTTTCATCTTTTCTGGTAATGGTTTGATAATTACTGTCAGATCATCATGGGTTTGTATTTTCCAAATGACTTTTAATGACGGGAACTGATCCCGCAGAGCATTCATATAGCCTTTAGGAAGTTTTACAATCGACGGATCACTTTTTCGGATTGGTTTTTCTACTATCACGATTTGATCACCTTTTTTTATGGTTGTAATATTGTTTGAACTGCCTCAAACAATACTATTCCAAAAAGCCACAACTTTTCAGAATTATAGTAATATACAACCAACATTTATAAAAACACCTATAACTGTGTAATATTACGGTATTTGCATTATCGCATCACTTCTTGTAATGTTTTTATGATTAAATTCTTAATTACTAATGGTGATTTTTTATAGTTTAACAGATACCCATTTTTGCCAAAAAAGGTAACAAATTGACGGGGATAATAAAAATCATCGGGAATTAATTGATCACTCCGTAACACATCTATATCATCATCACGTGTCAAATAATAACCAATAACCTTAATTCCACGACGTTTAGCACCACGAATAACATTAACAATCTGTTTTGTTATACCTTTGGTTTCTCCATCAGTAATAACGATTAATAGTTTCTTCTTATCAGTTTTGAATTGATTAATGCCATATCGTAATGCTGGTAAGATATTAGTACCTTCATTACTTAGATCACTAAACGCCATTAATGCATTAATGTCTTTAGGTACGTATAGTTTTGTTACCGATCCAGTACTAAAACCTACGACATGCAAATCAATAGATTCTGATAGATTAGCTGCTGTATAAATCATCGACGCAATATCCAATACTGGTTCTATAATATATGTCATAGATCCCGATAAATCCAGCACCATTGATATTTCAATACCCGGTGCGGCATTATCCTCTGTTACAAATACCCGCGGATCACGATGTGTTACTCTCCACTGGATATATTTGTATTTATCAATCAGTAAACCACTAGTACTATTACGCCACCCGGTACCACTAAGTATTTTACGTAATTCATGATAGATTGACCTACCCATTGCAACAAACAACGGTTTTGGAGTAAATGCTGGATCTTTTCGTTGTTCTACTATAATCAGTTTTGTTCGCGTATCCAATGTTGCTTTATACAAAGCATCGCGTTTGTCTTGTGTTTTTGTAGCATGTTCAATAGCAGCACTAATAATTCGTACTACTTCGCGTTGTTGCCTTTGTTTAGCTATAATAGCATTCTTTTGATAACTTTTAAGC
>JALWRI010000060.1 GCA_026994225.1 Gammaproteobacteria bacterium
TTTTTTAATTTTAGGTATAAACTCAGGTTTAATTTTGTCGCTGGTACTATCAAAGTTAATATTAAGGTTGATATTTTTAATGATTTTTTCTACTTGTGGGCAACCTTTATCATCAATTATATAACCGTTTCCTTTAGTTGGACATTGGTCTTGATAGTCGTATATTCCATCTTCGTCGCTATCTATAGGGCAACCTTTGGTGTCGACTTCTGCATCTTTAGGTGTGTTGGGGCATAAGTCGTTGTAGTTAATTATGCCATCTAAATCTAAATCTAAAGAACAACCAGTATTGTCTACTAATACAACCTCTGGTGTGTTTTTGCATTGGTCAATTTCGTTGTAAACTAGGTCGTTATCGTCATCAAGCGGGCAACCACTATCATCAGTAGCAATGCCAGCAGGTGTGTTTGCACATGAGTCTAGCAAGTTAATAACGCCATCTTTATCACTATCTAAAGCACAGCCTTTGCTATCAACTAAACTGCCAGATACGGTATTAGGGCAACTGTCTTGATAGTCAAACACTAAATCTTTATCTAAATCCATTGGGCAACCAATTTTATCTACCTTGACATCTTTAGGGGTATTAGGGCATTGATCTTTTTCATCGAGTACGCCATCAAAATCGCGGTCTTTATGATCATAAATACGCTTATTTTCTTGGATACTAGGCTCTATCTCTGTTAATGTTTTTGTGTGCGTTGCACATGAAGATAAAAAAATCATCAGTAGTAGTGTTAAAAAAGGTGAAAATAAATTCATGTTTTTATTAATATTCCAATGGTAATAAAAAGTTTTTTCTATTTTTATTCTGGTATTTGCCTAGTACCAAAGTACAATAGTATAAAATAGTTTAGATAAATAATGCAAGCTATTGTTTTTAAATTGTTTTATTATCTGGCTATGTTAGACTTGACGTAAATATTTAGTGAGCTTAACTTTATTATTGTTGTTTTAATGTAATGTGGCTTACATTAATCGTATTAGTGAAACATTATTATGCAATCAACTACCTGCATTAAAATACTCAAATTAGAAAAAAAAGAATGAAATACCCATTATTACATCGCTTGTTAGTGTCGGTCGTTTTTTTAACTAGTAGTTTATCTTCTCATGCTCTCTCTTTAGAGGAGTATGTTCATGACACATTATTAGTGCATCCAAAGGTTCGGTTGCAATTACATATTTACCGTCAAGACGTGCAAGAACACCAAATAGCACTTGGTTATAAATACCCTACGGTAGATTTAACCGCATCAACAGGGCTTCATTCAGATAAAACCCCAATAATCACCCCACGTAAAGACTACACAGCCTCACAAATCGAATTGGTTGCAGTACAAAACCTTTATGACGGGTATGAAACAACCAATCAAAACCTACAAACCATTGCGCGTATTGCGGCAGCCAAATGGCAATTAATTGATGAATTGGATAATACCGCCCTACTTGCGGTTAAAGCTTATTTAAATGCAGATAGGCAGCGTGAGTTATTAATACTTGCAGAAGAAAATATGGATACCCATATAGAGTTATTTAGAGGCATACAAGATAGGTATGATTCTGGTGTAG
>JALWRI010000061.1 GCA_026994225.1 Gammaproteobacteria bacterium
GAGAGCTTGTTTCAAACCGCGCAATCTTACCTGAAGACAAAAAAAAGGTAACTTACATAGCTCCAGAGGTACTTATTAGCATTAGAAATGCCTTATCCCATATTGAAGATTTAGAACATGGCACACTCGAGTGTTTGGAAGGAGATATACCACGATTAACAGAAGTTTATGCTGAATGCACAAAGCTTGCCGAATTCGTAATAGAAGAAATGGTAAAAAAAACCGACGTTTTTTCGCAAAACAGAGATACCATTAACCCCGAATGGCCTCAATACATGTGGCAGACAATACGCGATACGGCAGACATAAAAATCACGGGGCCTGTAGAAACAACATTTGTGTCGAATGAAGATCTGATCTCGCCTGAACAAATCAAAACAATAAGCTCCTCCTTAAAGCACTGCAATGAATCAGATGACGTGTTAAGAATGCTAAAAGGAATTACACCATTTAAACAAATTAAACAAAATAAATTATTACACATATTAAAAGAAGGTATTGAGAAAGAAGAACGTAAGAAAATAAAAAAACTATTTAAGATAGCCCATAAAAATAATCAAGAGTTGATACAAGCAGCATTAATAAATGCCAGAGAACTAAAGCAGCAGCAACAGGAAGCTATAAATAGCAGAATGGGTCAAATGTTTCAGAAAATATCTAATTTATCATCACATCTTAATAACGCCTATGCTCAATCATCGGATCCGGCAGATGATACAACACAAGAGGTCAGCAAACTCATCCAGACATTTAATACCCGAATACAGCATCTAATTGATATTCTTAAGGCAGAGGGTATTTCACCCCGTACCCACCCGGAAGAACTTTACAATCTAATTAATACAGACGTAGAGCTCCTGCTATCACTCTCTTATTTAACCAATCAGTTAATATCCATATTAAATAAACTAGAGTCCTACGAAATTTTAGTTAAAATACATCCATGGCTCAGTAAACAAATGGTAGAGTATATCGCATTAAGAAATGCGCTTGCTCATAGTGATAGTTATATAGAGTCGCGTCATAATCATTACTTACAAATGCACAGCCAACTTCCATATAAACTGAGTGAGTTTATTTTGGATATGTTTAAACAATTTAAGTCAGGACTCAAAATTCCAGATGACGTCTCGCATACAGTAAGCCTCGGAGGACATCGATTACGTCAACAATGGCCTCTCGATACCCGCGATGCCCCCTCCCCAGAAAAAGTACCAGTAAAAAGCTCCCATACTTAATGTTATTTACCCAAAGACATTGAGTATAAAACTTAACTTTCATGAGAAGGTTGATAAAACTCATCCAGTCTAAGTAAAAAGTTTAAAAATACTGCCATGGTCGTTGATAGTGTAATTTCTGAATAAAAGAATGGCCTGATCCAGCCTGGTATATACTGATAAAGATTTGGTACAACATCAATGCTTAAACCAAAGCAAAAAGATAGACCAATTATGAAAATCATTTTGTTATCCGGCGTTGATTGGGCAATCGTTTTTAATCCCCCCATCACCATAAAACTGGTCACAAATATTAAAATTGCACCAACAACAGGAG
>JALWRI010000062.1 GCA_026994225.1 Gammaproteobacteria bacterium
ACCAAGAAATTTCATCCGACTTAATCAGAGGTTCCTTAATAAAATGTTACAGAATAAGATAATAGACTGAAAATTAGGATTTGTTATGACAGAAAAGCAACTTAGTAAAATAATGACTTTTTTGATCGTCGTTGGTTTAGCTATCGCTGGGTTTGGTCTGAGTTTGGCGGTGTTTACAGATAGGGTATCAAAAGGTAGTCCAAGTGATATTATGCTAATTGCTTTATTGATTGCGGGAGGTTTACTCATTTCCGTACCTGCAAAAATATATTTAACATTTCAGCTAATGAAAATGAATGATGAAAAAATGCAGAAAGAGAAAAGGGCTAATAACTGATAGTTAAAAATATAGTATCTGTAGCACTCGTGTAGCTTGGCGGAATACGGGGGGATATACGAGTGTCGCTTAATATTTGCTTAAAAAGAAAGCAGATCTGGCTATTGAGAGAGCCTGACGGGGATAGTCATGGGGCTATTATGTTGTATGTTTTATCGCTGTTTATATGCTTTTATAGCTATTTAAAAATGGTCATCACTCATGTTACTTTTAGGTAATTGTAATTAGTTTAATTTTTCAATTACTTGCGTTTACTTGATGCATATCATTCTTTTGTAACTTTTTGTGTGTTTGCTTGCATAATCCACAGTAGTGGGTAGGTATAAAAATTTTATTCCTTGTTTTTTTCCTGTATCCTGCGTCGGTAATGAGATTTCCATGGGCTAGAATCTTGGGTTTGTTTAAGATTCTTGGCTTTTATTAATTTTTTAACTTAGATGAGGGCATAAGATGGCTCATAGTGCAACTGGCTCAGTAGAGCAATATAACTATGATATCGTGAAGAAGTTCGCGATTATGGCAATCTTCTGGGGAGTTGCCGGTATGACTACCGGTGTATACATTGCGTCGGAGTTGGCTTGGCCATTTCTGAACTTTGATGTTGCCCAGATAACGTTTGGACGCTTGCGTCCCTTACACACCAGTGGTGTTATTTTTGGCTTCGGTGGTAATGCACTGTTTGCGACATCCTACTACATTGTACAGCGTACCTGTCAGACTCGCTTGTGGGGTGGTATTTTACCGAGTATTACTTTCTATGGTTGGAATATAGCGATTGCTGTTGCTGGTATTGGTTACCTAATGGGTATTACTCAGGGGCGTGAATATGCAGAGCCTGAGTGGTATGTTGATCTTTTAATCGCTGTTGTTTGGGTCATTTATTTCTTAATTTATACAATGACACTGCTCAAGCGTAACCAGCCACATATCTATGTTGCTAACTGGTTCTTTAT
Source organism: Gammaproteobacteria bacterium (assembly GCA_026994225.1). Lineage (GTDB taxonomy): Bacteria > Pseudomonadota > Gammaproteobacteria > GRL18 > GRL18 > JALWRI01. Next base: position 1,291 of record JALWRI010000062.1, read on the forward strand.
GGCGTATATATTGGCTGTAGCACTACTACATATCTTCAATAACCTAGCTGTTCCTCTAAGCTTCACTACGGCTAAGTCTTATAGTCTGTTCTCGGGTGCTCAAGATGCGATGACGCAATGGTGGTATGGTCATAATGCGGTAGGTTTCTTCCTAACCGCCTCTTTCTTAGGAATGATGTACTACTTTGTACCTAAGCAGGCAGGTCGCCCAGTTTATTCATATCGTTTATCTATCGTTCACTTCTGGGCATTAAG
>JALWRI010000063.1 GCA_026994225.1 Gammaproteobacteria bacterium
AAGCCCTTTTACCGAGTTTACCCCTTGTAATGTAATGGTGGAAGATGGGGAATATTTTGTCAATTTCGAGGATAAAAAAGTGGGAAGCTCCGCCATTTTGACCAATATGCTCAACAATGCCGCACTTATGGTTGCAGGAGAAGATGATAAGTTTCTAGAAGCGGGAACTTTTGTAAATGTGATTTTGCTGGAGATTTGATTTCTAGAAATATATATGCTTCTAGAAATCAATTTCACAGCTCCTTACGAGTATTACGATGTTACTGTATATAGGTGTAAGTTACTTCTACTCTATCACCATCATTAGGAATAGCATTGCCATAAAAAACTATGGCATTTGAAGAGATATTATACTGATAACCATCTATTTGTGAATTTACCACCTTTTTCCCGTTGATTGTAACAGTGATTTGTGCAGCATCAACTGCTGTATGCTGTAATTTATATGCACTTGTATTGCCACTTGCATCCTGTGCTATTAAGTTCATAATACTACTAAAATCTAAGTTACCACTACTATTTCTGTTATTGATGTTTGCAACAAAACCACCTGTGGCTTGCGCTAACTCGTCATATTGGCTTAAATTAGCATCATTTTCATCAACAATTACATGGACTTTATACCCTTTTTGAACAAAAAGATTATTAGCTGGGTCAAATGTAGAACCATTTACGGCGCTGTATTGACTTGGTTCATCACTAAAAAAGATTATTGAGAGTTTGTTTGTAGATGGAAAATTATTTTGCATTAGTGTGCCATTTGTATCTAGAGCCTCTTGCGCATTATAAATACCTGTTTCGGTATTAGAACCACTAGTACCAAGAACTATTTCATTTTTTAAGGCTGTTAAATTATTATCAATAATGCCTATATTGTTGAAGGTTGTCTGATAGTTAGAATAATCTGTAGAAATTATAGCAGCTCTGAATTTCAATCCAGCATTTACAATAGCTAAGGAGAAATCATCGGCTGCTTGCGCAATAGCAGCTTGTTCGCCAGACATAGAGCCTGAGTTGTCAACTACAAATAAAAATTCAGCAGTACTTACACTTTTTGTTTGTACAAGAAAAGTTTCTGCCGCTCGTATTTTTGTAGTTAATGGAGTCTTTAAGTTATGTCCATTTACTGCAGAGTTGACTTGTGCTGCATAGTTTGCATATAAATTTTTTGGGAGAACGGCAACTATGTAATAAACACTACTATTATATTGAATAACGGCGAACTTCATTCGAAACTCAGAGTATAATTGTGCACCATTAGCAGCGATAGGAAACCCATTAATTCCAGACTGAAGTGTATTAATTAACTCCTTAGCTAAGTTTATTGAAGTGGTATTACTTGTAGTTGTTATTTCATATTCACCAATTGTAAAAGGAAAAGGTGATATAAAAACCTGTTCAGCTAACCTAGATATGGTAGATACACTAGGACTACTGAGCATTGATGACACAGCAGCTTGTGATAAAGCAGATGTTGTAGAGGAAGCAGAAGATACTGATACAAGCCCAGTAACCTGCGCTGAAATAGCTTGATTAGTTGATAC
>JALWRI010000064.1:0-24036 GCA_026994225.1 Gammaproteobacteria bacterium
GATTACTTATAAAACTGAAATAGAAAGTATAGAAGTTATTTTAACTGAAGAATCTTATACTTCCAAAATTGACTATTTAGCGGATGAAAAACTTGAGAAACAAGCTACTTATTTAGGTAAACGAGTTAAGAGAGGTTTATTTAAGTCTTCTACAGGTAAAACAATTAATAGTGATCTCAACGGAAATTCAGGAATTTTAAGAAAAGTAGTTTCCAATGCGACTGAAAAGTTTGCTAAGGAAATAGAGGGCATTGTAGTGTTCCCAAAATTGGTAACAATTTAAATGACTACCATAAAATACTATGGTTTTCAGAACTATATAAACACCATAAGAGTTTTTATTGATAGCTTGATCAGTGGTAAAAGAATATTGCCCTAAAGAAACGTGTAATTTTTTTTCCATATAACGTGATGATTAAATATGCTGTTGATAGATGAGGGGTTATTTACTAGATATAGAGTATATAACGCATCATAGCATAAATTATGCGATAGAGAGGATTTAGAATGCCAAACCCAAGAGTAAGATATTTAATATAAATAACGTTAAACTCAGAAATTGCCAAAATCTGAGGGGATTGCGTTCTATTAAAGGAATATTTTGTTGCATAAAACGTTCGTTAGGATGTTCTAAATCATATAAAAATTCAGAAAAATGTTCATAACGGGTACGCTTGTCTAAAGAAGTTGCTTTTTTTAATGTACCATCTAACCATAAGGGTATCATTGGGTTATATAATATAGCAGGGGTATAGTGAATTTTATTTAAGGTACGCCAATTTATTTGTCGTGTTAGTTGATCGGCATACGGCAATTTTCCTCCTGTTAACATTTCATAACAGATAATACCGAGTGAAAATAAATCAGATTGGGAAGTGCCTTGCATACCAAGCAAATATTCAGGAGCCGTATAATTTTTAGTCCCTAATAATTCGGTACGTTCTATAGGGGTCGTAATTTCTTCAATACCAGCAATTTTCACTGAACCAAAATCAATAATTTTAATATTTTGACTGGGAGTAACAATAATATTATCTGGTTTTAAATCTCGGTGTAACATATCCATACGATGAAAAGCACGTAAGCCTTGGATAATCTGTCTTATTAAAGCGATGACATCAGATATTTCAGGATGTGGATGAGCTTGTATCCAGTCTCTAAGTGTTTGTCCTTCAATATATTCTGTTAATAGATATAAAAATTGGCGATTTTTTTGTGGCTTATATATTTTCATCACATGGGGATTACTAATACGAGTGCCAGCCCATTCTTCTAGCTGAAAACGCTCGATATAAGCTGGATCATCTTGATAATTAACAGAAGGGGTTTTCATAACCAGTGTTGCTTTGGTATTTTTATCTTTAACTAAATATAATTGGCTAGTCGCACTAGCGTGTAATTCTTTTAATACTATGTAATTATCAATATAAACGCCTTCTCGTAACTCTGGAGGGAAAGGGAGTTGAGTGAGTTTTTGATACACTTCATTAGGAGCAGAATCAGGAAGTGAATAGAGGTAGACGATTTGACAGGTGATATTATCATGGCTTTTTTTATCCAAAGCCTGTTGAATGATTTGCGATGCAATAGTATTTAAGTGATGTTCTGTTAAATCAGAAGGTAACGATTGAAAATGCTGTTGCAGTTCATGATCAGAGATATAATCATGTACACCATCGGTGGTCATGATAAATATATCATCTTTTTCTAATGTAATGGTTTGAAAATCAATATCAATATGTAAATCAATACCCATTGCACGGCTAAGATAATTTTTCTCAGGTGAAACCCAAACACGGTGATCATGGGTTAATTGTTCTAATTTTTGGTTACGATAACGGTAAATACGGGAATCACCAATATGAAAAATATGCCCTGTAGTTGATTTTAATACTAAGCTAGTTAATGTTGTAACCATCCCAAAACGGGCTTGTTGATCACCTCGACTATATAGCCAATTATTTAGAGCTGTTAAAATTTTCGTACCAGAATGTTTTACAGACCAACTATCTGGGGTACTGTAATAATCATTGATAAAGGCTTTAACACAATGTTCACTGGCTTCTTTTGCTGCGCTACAGCTTCCCATACCATCAGCAATAGTAGCTACAATGCCTTTTGTTTTTAGACTAATGTCTGTAGGAATATATATGCCATAAGAATCTTCATTTATGGATTTTATTCCAGAACTAGAGCATTGACCAAGAAGAATGTGTAATTTTTTTTCCATATTAGTGAGTTCGCTAGTTAAGTATAATGCCTATATTTACCCTACATCAATCATTTGTATTGAACCATCAGGCATTACCTCAGCCGTTTGACCTTGTGGTTCATCCATAAACTGTACAGCAATAAGGGCAATAACTGCCGCACCAGCAATCGTTAAGAAAAAGGTGGAAGTCGAAGAGACCATAGCAAAAACCGTGAGGAAACTGACTGCACCAATATTACCATAAGCACCTGCCATGCCTGCAATCTGTCCAGTCATACGGCGTTGTACTAATGGTACGATAGCAAATACTGCTCCTTCACCCGCCTGGACAAAAAAGGAACATAACATAGTGATCATAACGGCAATCACAATCGACCAGGACGAATCAATCATAGACATTAAAAAGTAGCCTAACATTAAGCCTAAAAGAAAAATAGTTAAACTGCGTTTGCGTCCAAAATGATCACTGATTAATCCCCCTCCAGGACGTGCTACTAAATTCATAAAAGCAAAACCAGAAGCAAGTAATCCAGCATGTACAATAGACAAATCAAAGGTGTTTTGGAAAAAGAGAGGCAACATAGAGACAACCGCTAATTCAGAGCCAAATGTCACCATATAACAAATATCTAAAATAGCAACCTGTTTAAATTTGTAACGATGTATTTCAGGAACAGGTTCTGTAAAAATATGCTTATTTATGCGGTAGACTTGATAAGTTTGATAGCAATAAATGATTCCTAATAAAAGATAAAAAAGAATGCTCATATTGGCAGTAATTAAACTGACACCACTAGGAGATAATTTCCATGTTAATACCGCCAAAGCAAGATACATAGGTAAATTCATTAATAGATATAAATAAAAATCTTTAACGCTGGTCACTTCCATAGCACCCATTTTTTTAGGTTTAAAATAAGTAGAACCTTTAGGCGTATCTGTTACTGTAAGATAATAAATAATACCATACACAAAGGCAATGATACCGATACTTGCAATCGCATAACGCCAGCCGTCTTCTCCTCCAAAATAGAGTGCCAAACCAGGTAAAATCATTGCCGATGCAGCAGAACCAAAATTTCCCCAACCACCATATATTCCTTCAGCAACGCCTACTCGTTTTGCCGGAAACCATTCACCTATCATACGAATACCAATAACAAAACCTGCACCAATAAAGCCTAATAAAAATCGAGCAAGTGCCAGTTGTTGAAAGGTATCTGCCAGAGCAAAAAATAAACTTAATATCCCTGCACTACATAACAAGAAAGAATACATAATTTTAGGGCCGTATTTATCCACTAGCATACCGACAATAATACGGGCTGGAATAGTGAGTGCTACGTTAAGAATTAATAAAGTTTTAATTTGAGCAGTAGTTAAATTTAAGGCTTCTTGTATAACGGATAATAAAGGAGCGTGATTAAACCACACCATAAAAGAAAGAAAAAAGGCAAACCAGGTGAGATGTAAGATACGTATATTATCTTTAAAAGATAATAAATTGAAATGATTGGATGAACTACTCATAAATATCTCCTTGGGGAAAAATAAAACGATGCAATTTCACAAAGCAAATATGATGCCATAATTATTATAGTTAAATAAAAACCCTTGTTTTTTAGAGGGTATAGGGTGAATTTTAAAAACAAGTAGGTTAATATTTGGTGCTTAGGTTTTTTTTTGCACTAAATAGGTGCTTTTTATAAATAGTGCTAAAAGATTATAAGCCCTTTTTATACGATATGATTGCATTGGCATATATTCTGCTTCAAAATGGGGATATTAATGAGTATTTTACAATATCATATATGTCAATGGAGAATAATATGAAAGAAAAGTTGGTTTTAGTAGGTAATGGCATGGCAGGTATGCGTACTATAGAAGAATTGCTAAAAATTGCACCAGATAAATACGATATTACCGTGTTTGGTGCAGAGCCATACGGAAATTATAACCGTATTCTACTATCTCCTGTGTTAGCAGGAGAACAAACCATTGATGATATTATGTTAAATGATCTGCAATGGTATGCAGATAATCATATCACTTTACATACTAATACTAAGGTTACACGTATTAATAGAAAAAAACGTATGGTGATCACAGATGATGGGGTGGAAGTTGAATATGATCGTTTATTATTAGCAACTGGTTCAAATCCCTTTGTTATACCTATTCCAGGACATGATGCGAAAGGGGTTATCAGCTTTCGGGATATTGCCGATGTAGATACTATGCTAGAAGCTGCAAAAACAAAGCAACATGCTGTGGTAATTGGTGGGGGCTTATTAGGCTTAGAAGCTGCAAATGGCTTAATGAAGCAAGGTATGCAGGTAACGGTAGTACATTTAATGGACTGGTTGATGGAACGCCAATTAGATGAAGTAGCAGCCGGTATGTTAAAACGTTCATTAGAAGCAAAGGGTATGGAGTTTTTGTTGCAAACGTCCAGCTCTGAAATTCTCAAAAATGAGCAAGGAGAAGTAACAGGAATACAGTTTGCTGATGGTGCAGAACTGACTACTGATTTGATTGTGATGGCAGTTGGTATACGTCCTAATATTGAACTAGCTCAAAGTGCGGGTATTCATTGTGAACAAGGTATAATAGTAAATGATACCTTACAAACCTTTGATCCAAAAATTTATGCGGTAGGGGAATGTGTACAACATAGAGGCGTAACGTATGGATTGGTTGCTCCCTTATTTGAAATGGCAAAAGTGTGTGCAAATCATTTAGCCGAATATGGAATTGGTGTATATAAAGGTTCTGTTACATCAACGAAATTAAAAGTAACTGGTATTGATTTATTCTCTGCCGGAGATTTTATCGGGGATGATACAACAGAAAATATCATGATGTATGATGAAAGTATCGGCGTATATAAAAAATTAGTGATTAAAGATAATAAAATACAAGGAGCGGTCTTGTATGGTGATACGATTGATGGAGCTTGGTATTTCCAATTGATGCGTGAAGCAATCAGTATTAAAGATATGCGCCAGAGTATTTTATTTGGACAGGCACATATTGGCGATTCTGGACACGGTGGTACTAATGCCGTATCAGCAATGGATGATAGTGTTGAAATTTGTGGTTGTAATGGCGTAACAAAAGGTGACATTGTCAAAGCTATTACAGCAAAAGGTTTATTTACCCTGGAAGAAGTACGAGCGCATACTAAAGCCTCTTCATCTTGTGGTTCTTGCACCGGGCTGGTTGAACAGTTAATGGAATCAACATTAGGGGGAGATTATACTGCACCTGAATTGAAGCCATTATGTGGATGTACCGATTATACTGATGATCAAGTAAGAGAAGAAATAGTACAACAACACTTGACCTGCGTGAAACAAGTAATGCAGAGATTACAGTGGAAAAATGCAGATGGTTGTGCAAAATGTCGTCCGGCATTAAATTATTATGTGATTAGTAGCTGGCATAATGAAGCACAAGACGATTATCAATCTCGTTTTATTAATGAAAGGGTACATGCAAATATTCAAAAAGACGGTAGTTATTCTGTTGTACCCCGTTTATGGGGAGGAGTAGTAAACCCTGATGAATTGCGTGCAATCGCTGATGCAGCGGAAAAGTTTGATGCTGATATGCATATTACAGGCGGACAACGGATCGATTTATTTGGTTTAAAGAAAGAAGAGTTACCCTTAATATGGAAAGATTTGAATGATGCAGGTTTGGTATCAGGACATGCTTATGGTAAAGCCTTGCGTACAGTAAAAACCTGTGTTGGGCAACAATGGTGCCGTTTTGGGACACAAGATTCTACGACGATGGGCGTAAAACTAGAAAAAATGACATGGGGTTCATGGACACCACATAAATTTAAGATGGCAGTGTCTGGATGTCCACGTAATTGTGCTGAAGCGACTATTAAAGATTTTGGTGTGGTTGCAGTTGATTCGGGATGGGAATTGCATGTTGGAGGGAATGGTGGGATCAAGGTACGAGTAACGGATTTATTGTGTAAAGTTGATACTGAAGAAGAAGTACTGGAATATGCAGCAGCCTTTATGCAAATTTATAGAGAACAAGCTCGTTATTTAGAACGTACTGCACCGTGGATAGAACGTGTTGGATTAAGTTATGTACAAGAACAAATTGTTGATGATGTGAAAAACCGTCAGGCATTATATGCTCGATTTTTAGAATCACAAAAAATATCTCAACAAGACCCCTGGACGGAGCGTTCCTCTAATAATGTGGATGCACATGAATTTACACCATTAAAAGTGGTATCAGGATCATAACGAATTATTGATAAACTTCATTTTTAAAGAGAGACTAATAATGACAGATTGGGTAGATGTAGGGAATGTTAATGATATTCCACAACTAGGTGCAAGAGTTGTGAGTACTAACGTAGGCAATATTGCTATATTTCGTACTGCAACAGATAGTATTTTTGCTATTGACGATGCATGTCCACATAAATCAGGCCCTTTATCACAAGGGATAGTGCATGGTACGACGGTAACATGCCCTTTGCACAACTGGAATATTGATTTAACTTCCGGCGAAGCACTTGGGGCAGATAGTGGTTGCACGCATGTTTATAAAGTAAAAGTAGAAAATGATATTATCTTTTTACAATTATAATCATTTAATGAATGCGTGGAGGATTGGGGTTTGGAGTGGAATCTTCTGGGAAGAATAACTCCAAACTGCTCTCAATAATATGAATAGATACAGCATCTTCCTGTTCCGTTTCATATTTGATTTGTAATTGAGGGTCTTTTTCATATTCTTCGAGAGGAGAAAGTAGCTTGTTCATTATCGTTTTCCTTAAAAAAATAGCCATTACCTTTAATAACGGCTATTTTTCCTGTTTCTTTATATTCTAAAATTGCGATAGATAATTATTGGTTTTTTCTTTAGAGGTTTGCAAGGTAATTAACAGTTGGCTTTAATTTGTGATAATCTATACTAATATATTCTTATGGATAAGAAATTAGTCAAGATTGGAGAAGCTGCAAAATTATTAGGTAGCAAACCTGATACTCTCAGAAAATGGGAAGTATCAGGCGAGTTGCTCCCTTTAAGAAAAAAGATGTAAAGGATTCATTAAGCAGTATTACATGATTTATCAGATTATTTGACTGCAAACTTTGATCGTATTGTTATCGAAGATTTAGCAGTAAAAAATATGATGCGTAACCCTGAACTTGTCAGAGCCATTAGCAATACTGGATTCGGTTATCCTGGGCAGATGATTGAATACAAGGCTACACTAAGGAATTGTGACGTGGTGATTGCAGACCGTTTCTTTCCATCTGGCAAAACGTGTTCGGCTTGTGATGAGAAAAAAGATGATTTGTCGTTAAAAGATCGCATTTTTGTTTGTGATACATAACGATCCTTTAAATATTAAGCTGATAGTAATGAGTTGTGTATGGGAATGTGTGCAAAAGTCTGTAGTTATTAAGGTTTATATTACACTTGCCGGAGTGAAAATATCTATAAATAAGGATGGTAAATAGAACGATTGGACATGATGAGACTAAAATATAATATCCTGATGGCATTGCTTATGGTACTTATTGCCTGTGGAGAAAAGTTAGAGCCGATTATATTTTCTGAGCGAGATATTAATGAATGTGTAGAAGAACAATTAAAACGTATTCTAAAAGGGCATAATATACATAATCATACTCAAAGTTTGATACGTAAAAATACGATGCAATTTTGTACACAAATACAAGAAATTTGTAAAACGGATCCACATGCTTGTCCCACTGCAGCAAAAGAAAAAAGATGGCAACATGAAATTGAATTATAAGTAGATTAAATAGAGTTAAGATTATGCTAAATCATGGTATTGACATTCAAATTCCAGAACAAGTAAAAGCAGAAAAAATTGAGCATGAATTGGATGTACAAAAGGTAGAAAAATGGTTACAAACACTCGATCCCAATGATATTAGCTTGCTTGACAAATTCATCGCTACCTTAACACGCATTAATCATTTACAGCGTTCTTTTCAGGTACGATTAGAAATATTAAAGATTGTCAGACCTTTTTTTAATACCTTCTATCAACAAGCCAAAGATGTTTCTGCCAAGATGTATTTTCCTCTATCGAGTAAACAGGAAAAAAATATTTTACAAATTCAACAGTTACTCCTGGAAATGGCAATAGCATATAAAATTGTGGTGCATGACTTACTAATGATGGCTAAATTATCTAGTGCAGAGCTGCTTCTTTTACGCCATGCTATCTATAATATAATGGATTTATTTTCCTTGCTGTTAGTAGAACGTTATCAAATTTATTTGTCTTCTTTTTCTGGATTATGGAAAGATATTAATCAATTATATTTTTTAGCAGAAAAATTAGGTATTGCAACACAAAGGGATAATGAGAATGAGGCATTAAGCACTATTGAGCATGTATATAAACGTATGGTGGTGATTACTATTGCCGATCCTTATCACATGGAATTTTATGAAGCAGATAAGGTATATCAATTTTTAGATGATATTGTAGCCTATTGTCGCTTAGAACAGGTAAAACCAGATGAGCTGGATAATTTTTATGGTGTAGATTTATTGCAAGATAAACAACCAGGTTTACTTTTTGTAGCGGATTTATCTAAAGTAACATATAAACGTAAACTCAATGTAAAACCTATTCTTGTAATGACAAGTAAATTTATTGATAAATTGAATAAAAAATTATTAACATTAAGGACAGAACAAATAGAAAAGCGGATGTTATTACGTTCTCAAAAAGATATGTTAGAACGGTTATCCCATATACTGCAATATACAGGAAAACGGATTGGGCAACGAGTAGCTAAGAAAAAATCATTAAATGTAGCAGTAGGTTTAAGTGCTTGTCATTATTTTCTAAGTGGAAAAACCGCTTTTATACCTGAAGAATTAGAGCAACAACAAAGAGAAAAAGAAGCAGAGGGATTACGTATAGGTCAAAATTATAGGAAGAATGATGAGGAATTTTTATATTTATCACAAGCTATGCATAGCCAGTATGATGATGTAGAAGAAGTAACTATCGATGCGGTACAGACTATATTAGTAGAAAATTCTATTTTTACCTCTGAAACCTGGCAGCAACGAGATGAATGTGAAGGGGGATTATCCATGATTTCTAAAGGGAATACCTATAATCAAATTCGTGTAGGAGGGTTGATAGCTTATAAATATGAAAATCAGCATACAGGGTATGCGTTAGGTATTGTTCGTTGGTTACGCATGGCAGCAAATAAATGTGTTGTGGCGGGTGTAGCAAAATTAGCAGATGCTGCAAAAGCAGTTGCTACAAAGGCAGTAAAAACAGGAAAAGGGTCAGAATATGCCCGTAGTGTGCTTGTTTTAAGTGGTGATAGAGAGGCAAAAGAAGCTACGTTAATCGTACCGGCAGGTTTGTATCAGATAGGCTCATTGATACGTTTAAATTATAATGGACATATACGCATTGTGAAGATAGAGAAGATACTTATTTGTAGTAGTCATTTTGTACAAGCAGTCTTTTCCCTTCGCAATGCAGCTTAATAGCTAAGGTTATCCTTGCGATTAGTTTTATAGCATATTGGATAAAATATATTATTTTTTTGTAGATTTTTCATCATCCTCAAGACGATCTAATTCGTCATCCATTTCTTTTTCGGAAAGTGGCTGATAATCAGTATTAATATCTAACGACTCCAGTGCATCTTTTTGGGGGGGATGCGTAGATGAAGAAGTCGATGGTACTTCTTGATCTGGATAGATGGGTTGTTTAGCAGTGATAAAACGGGAGAAAAAGACCCCTAACTCAAATAATAGCCAGATAGGAATAGCAAGTAATACCTGAGAAATGATATCAGGGGGTGTTAATAACATACCAAGAATAAAAGCAGCGACAATGATATAGGGGCGTTTTTGAATAAGTTTTTCAGCACTAGTCATCCCTGTAATAACAAAAATAATCGTTGCTATGGGGACTTCAAACGCTAAGCCAAAGGCAAAAAAGAGCTTTAATACAAAATCAAGATAGCGACTAATATCTGTCATCACATTGACCCCATCGGGGGCTGTGGCAGTAAAAAAAGCAAAAATAAGGGGAAAAACAACATAAAACGCAAAAATCATTCCTAAATAAAAAAGTAAGGTAGTAGAAAGTAATAAAGGTAAAGCAAGGCGTTTTTCATGTTGATAAAGCCCAGGTGCAATAAAGCCCCATAATTGAAATAAAATAATAGGCATGGCAATAAAAATAGACAATACTAAGGCTAATTTAAAAGGTGCAATAAAAGAGCCGGCTGGATCGATGGCTATCATACTGCTATTTTCAGGTAAATATCGGAGTAAAGGTTCTGCTAATGCGCTATATAGTTCATTGGCAAAGCTCAATAAGACAATAAAGATAATTAAAATAGCAAGTAATGCTTTCAATAAACGATCACGTAGCTCGACTAAATGTTCTAAAAAAGGTAATTCTTTATTCTGGGATGTACTATTCATGTGGGGTAGGGGATGAAGGTTTAGGAGAGTGATTGATATGATTGCTCTTATCAGCGTTGTCTTTGTTGTTTTTTAAGCTGGTAGTATTGATAGTAGTCTGTTGTGCCGCTTGTAAATTTTGCTTTACGGGCGTTGTTACCTCTCGAAATTCTTGCACAATTTCTTCTTGTACGTGCAACATTTTTTTTATTTCATCAGTATGTATTTCTTTATCAATATCCGTTTTGATAGTTTGTATAAAACGATTGATTTTACCAAACCAGCGTCCCATAGTACGTGCTACACCAGGAAGCCTTTCAGGACCAATAACCAGTAGTGCAACAACAAAAATAATTGCTAATTCCCAAAAACCAATATCAAACATAGTTAATCTCAAACTCTACCTAGAGTAAATTCACATCCAGTATTAAGTGGTTGTTGTGATGTAAAATGGACAAATATTTTAAACTTTTTGCTTATGATTTTCTACGCTGGCAGAGCCTTCTATAATATTTCCTGCTTGTTGTTCTAAAGACTCCTTGTTTGTAGAGCTTGGGGTATGATCAGTTTTATTCTCTTCATCTCCCATAGCAGTCTTAAAATTCTTGATAGCTCCCCCTAAATCGCCGCCGATATTACGTAATTTTTTAGCTCCAAAAAGGACTAAAACAATGACTAAAATTAAAAATAATTCTAAAGGACCAAATCCCATAATATATACTCCGTTATGAATAAATACCTTGATTATTCATTAAAATAGTTAAAAACCGATACCAGCTAGTGATGCACCACCTAAAATATGGGCATGTAAATGAAATACTTCTTGTCCTCCTTCTTTACCAGTATTAAAAATAGTACGAAATCCTTGTAAACCTTGTTCTCTAGCAATATCAGCGAGTTTTCCTAATAAATAAGCACTGATGGCATCATCTTGCTCATCGAGATCGGCAAGACTGATGATGTGTTTTTTAGGGATAACCAGAATATGTACTTCTGCTTTAGGATTAATATCACGAAAAGCCAGAATTTTATCATCTTCATAGACTTTACTAGCAGGAATATCTCCTGCAATAATGTTACAAAAAAGGCAATTACTCATGTTTTTTTCCTATTGGCTTTTTCTTCTATTCCTGAAAGACCAAATCGTCGTGCTAATTCTGCAAGAACTTGTTCTACAGGGATGTTTTTATGTGTTAATAATACCATGCAATGAAACCAAAGATCGGCTGTTTCATAAATTAAGGCATCTTGATTATCTCCCTTTGCAGCGATAACAGTTTCTGTTGCTTCTTCACCTATTTTTTTCAGGATATGATCAAGGCCTTTATGATATAAGGAAGAAACATACGAATCTTTTGGATCAGCATGTTTACGTTGTTCTAAAACCTGCGATAAGGCAAGCAAAATATCTTCTTCAGTATGCATCTATAATCGTACCTCTATACCTTGATCAGCCATGTATTGTTTTGCTTCTTTAATACTATATTCTTGAAAATGAAAAATACTGGCAGCAAGTACGGCATCAGCATGTCCTTGTGTTACGCCTTCGACCAGGTGTTGCAAAGTGCCCACTCCTCCTGAGGCAATAACCGGAATATCAACCTGTTGATTAATCGTGTACATAAGAGGTAAATCAAAACCATTTTTAGTGCCATCACAATCCATACTGGTAACTAATAATTCGCCTGCACCATAGAGGGTCATTTTTTTAGCCCATTCGATAGCATCAATACCACTGGCTTTACGTCCGCCGTGAGTAAATATTTCCCATTTTAGTGGATCACTGGCAACCCGTTTAGCATCAATGGCAACCACTATACATTGGCTACCAAAATGTTGTGCAGCATGTTGAACAAATTCAGGTTTGCGTACTGCGGCAGAATTAATAGCAACCTTATCTGCTCCGGCATGTAACATTTTACGAATATCCTCTATAGAACTAATGCCCCCACCAACCGTTAAGGGGATAAATACTTCACCAGCAACTTGTTCTACTACCTGTACAATGGTATCACGCCCTTCATGGGTTGCGGTAATATCTAAAAAGGTAATTTCATCTGCCCCTTCTTGATCATAACGTCTAGCGATTTCTACTGGATCGCCTGCATCCTGAATATCAACAAATTTGACCCCTTTTACTACCCGTCCCTTGTCTACATCAAGGCAGGGAATGATACGTTTAGCAAGTCCCATGGTGTTATTCCTTCTGTTGCGCTAAGTCATCGGCTAATAGTTGAGCTGCTTTAAAATCAAGCGTATTTTCATAAATAGCTCTACCAGTGATAGCAGCAATGATACCTGATGGTGCTACATGCGCTAAATCTTTAATATCCTGGATAGTGTGAATGCCTCCAGAGGCAATGATGGGGATGTTAATGGCTTTTGCCAGTTCGGCAGTAGCATTGACATTGACCCCTTGTAACATCCCATCACGCTGGATATCGGTATAGACAATAGCACTGACTCCGTAATCTTCAAAACGTTGTGCCATACTAATGAGATCTTCACCTGAATCATCTGCCCAACCTTCTACGGCTACTTTATTATGTTTTGCATCAAGACCTACAATAATATGCTCTGGAAAAGTTTGGCATAAGGTTTTTACAAATTGAGGTTCTTTAACTGCTTGAGTACCAATAATAGTATATTTTACACCTAGTTTTAAATAGTATTCTACCGTTGTTATATCCCGTATTCCTCCTCCTACCTGTATAGGGATATCGGGATATTGCTGTATAATTGCCTGAATAATATCTGCATGTACCGGTTTTCCAGCAAAAGCACCATTTAAATCAACTAGATGTAAACGTCTTGCACCGAGATGATACCAATGACCTGCCATAGCAACGGGATCATCAGAAAAAACGGTTTCATCCTCCATCCGCCCTTGACGTAAACGTACACACTTACCATTTTTAAGATCAATTGCTGGGATAATAAGCATAAATAAAGCAATCCTTGTAAAAATTGAATAAAAATTTATTGGGAAGAAAGCGTGTTATTTCCATCCCATTGCATAAAGTTAGCATAAAACTGTAATCCGGCATGTTGACTTTTTTCAGGATGAAATTGTACGGCAAAAATATTATCGTGTTGTATTGCAACACAAAAGCGATGTCCATAGTGGCTACTTGCTGCAAGCATGGATGGTATCTGGGGGGTAACATAATAACTGTGTACAAAATAAAAACGACTATGTTGTGATATATTCGTCCAGAGTGGATGAGGACATTCTTGATAGACCTGGTTCCATCCCATATGAGGAATTTTTAAGTAGCTAGTATGATCCATAGCAGGCATCTTTTTGCTAAATTGTTTTACGTTACCAGGAATAATACCAAGACCTTGTGTGCCGTCATTTTCTTCACTATGTTCCAAAAGTGCCTGTAAACCGAGACAAATACCCAAAAAAGGTTTGTTTTTAGCGGCTTCTTGTAAAATATGAATTAAGTCCAATTGTTGTAATTCATGCATACAAGCGGCCATAGCGCCGACACCAGGAAAAATAATACGATCTGCATTCTGAATGATGGATAGCTGATTACTGATATGAATTTTACTTTTTGGTGTAGCATGTTCTACTGCCTTTGCGACAGAATGTAAATTTCCCATACCATAGTCGATAATCACAACCTCTGAAAGTGTACTCATCAGTAAAACCCTTTTTGCAAATTATAAACAACCTTTAGTGGAAGGAATGGTATTTTGACTACGTTGATCGATGTTCAATGCCATACGCAAGGCTCGTCCAAAGGCTTTAAATATCGTTTCTGCTATGTGGTGAGAATTTCGACCTCGCAAGGTATCAATATGCAAGGTAACGTTGGCATGATTAACAAAGCCTTGAAAAAACTCAAAAAATAAATCCGTTTCAAATACTCCAATACTGCTACGGGGGAAAACGCTGTGAAATTCTAATCCAGGTCGTCCAGAAAAATCAATAACAACTCGTGATAAGGCTTCATCCAAAGGGACATAAGCATGTCCATAACGGTAAATACCTGCTTTATTCCCTACCGCTTCAGAAAATGCCATACCAAGGGTAATACCAATATCTTCAACACTATGGTGTGCATCAATATGGAGATCGCCATGTGCCTGAATAGTTAAATCTATTAAGCCATGTCGAGCAATTTGGTCGAGCATGTGTTCTAAAAAAGGAATACCGGTTTGAAATTGCGCTGTTCCTGTACCATCGAGGTTTACTTCCACATTTATTTGGGTTTCAGTAGTATTACGCTGGATAACAGCAGTACGGATTGTCATACAATGTATACCTGTAATTAAAGATGTAAAAACTGCTACATGCTAACATAAATTCATACATTAAGGTACAATGCTGACTGAGTTAAGAGTTTGTTTAAAAATGGCATATATTATGAATAGAGATGAACGATCTAAAATAATTAATTTACAAGAATTAAAAGTTTCTTGTTCTGATTGCAGCTTACATCAACTATGTTTACCTAAAATGATCAGCAAGGAAGATATGCACACTTTAAACAACATTATTGTGCGGGGGAAATCGTTAAAACGAGGGGAATTGTTATTTAATTTTAATGATACGTTTCGTTCAATCTATGTAGTACGCTCGGGATCATTAAAAACGGTGTATGCTAAAGAAGATGGGATAGAACAAGTTATTGGTTTTTATTTGGCAGGAGAATTATTGGGTTTTGATGCCATTAATGGTTATCATCCTTGTTCAGCAAAAGCGTTAGAAACATCTAATGTATGTGAAGTACCTTTTGAACATTTAGAAGCCTTGAGTGCACGTATGCCTAGTTTACAGCACCAATTATTACGTTTAATGAGTAAAGAGATCAATACAGATCAGAATGTGATGGTATTATTGGGGAAAAAAAATGCAGAAGTTCGTTTAGCGTCTTATTTATTAAGTATTTCAAGTCGTTATCAGCAACGGGGGTTTTTTTCCCAAGATTTTTATCTATCTATGTCTCGTAGTGATATTGGTAGTTATTTAGGATTGGCAGTGGAAACAGTAAGTCGTACTTTTAGTTTGTTTCAAGAACAAGATGTTTTAATGGTAGAACGTAGGCATATTATTATTAAAGATAGGGATTATTTACAACGTTTGGCAAATGGTAGTGATGAATGTGGGGCAGATGTGAATAAAAATGTCAGGGAATATTAGTTTTTAGCACTATTAGCAGTTTTTATTTTATGTTGCAATGGCACCAAGATAGTCTCTTTAAAATAAGGCGGGGAAATATATTGAAAAACAGGTGGTTGTTCTGTATACAAGGTAATATCTAAACCTTTTTTAGGATAAAGATAATGCTGCGTAGTTGTATTTTCAGTTAATTGTATGCTTGGTTGACCAAAGTATTTATCTATTAATGCTGGGGTAAATGTTACATAGGGAATAAATGTAATGGTTTTAATTTTTGATGTTTGTGCTATTTGATTATCTGTTGGCGATAAAGTAAAGAATAGGCTGCCATTGTGACGTACTTTTTTTTCAATACTGCGTTGTTCAAAATCTAGCATTTGTTCTTTAGATATAACGAGGGTAACAATGCAATGTCCTGAAAGATGACCTGGAGTTACTTCTCCAAAGTAGGCTTCTATACTGTAAGAGCTTAGCTCTATATCCTTGATTAATGCAATTTTAGCCGGTTTATTGAGTATTTTTTGTGCTTGCTGTAAGGTTGTTTTATTTAATGTAATACCAAATACTTGTATGCTGTCAAGTGTAGGCTGAGTAATATCCCAAAGAGAGGTTTGTTGGGAAGTGGTTGGAGAAAATAAAACATAATTTATCAACGCTAGAGTGAGGATAGCAACTATTAGTAAGAGTATTTTTTGCATATAATCGTTATTTTTTTATATCTGAATGATAAAGGTAACAGGACCATCATTACACAGTGATACTTGCATATTTGCAGCAAATTGTCCACTTTTTACCCATGGATATTGATGTTGTGCCTGTGTAAGTAAATAATGATAAAGTATTTTAGCCTCTTTGGGAGGTTGGCTATTAGAAAAACTGGGACGATTTCCTTTGTGCGTATCTGCAGCAAGTGTAAATTGAGGAACGAGTAATATTCCTCCTTGTATATCTTTTACACATAAATTCATTTTATCTTCTTGATCTGCAAAGATGCGGTATGCCAATATTTTCTTTAACATACGATCTGCTTGTTGAGGAGTGTCTGTTTTTTCTATGCCAATAAAAACCAATACACCTTGATTGATTTGAGCGATAGTCGTTGCATTGACTACTACTAAAGCATGTTGAACACGTTGTAGTAAAGCTATCATAAGCAATGCCTGATTAGGTATTTTTTTGTTGTAAACGATACAGAGCGATTTCACCAAAAAAATTGGGGAAAATTTGGTTTCCCATTGTGCTACGGTGTTCAGTATTGACAATGGCACGTTGCAGTATCTGAATATTCTCTTCTTTACATAACAATTCAAAGTCTTTGATCGTACAAAGATGAATATTAGGCGTGTCGTACCATGGGTTAGGTAAACTACGGGAAACAGGCATTTTACCTATTACACTAAGATATAGACGATGTGACCAATGGGCAAAATTAGGAAAAGTAATAATACTTTGTTTACCAACTCGCAGCATTTCAGATAGCAAATAAGCCGGTTTTTTTATTGCCTGTAGGGTTTGTGTCATCACTACATAATCAAAACTATTATCAGGAAAATTTTGTAATCCATGATTTAAATTTTGATGAATAATATTAACTCCTGAGTCAATTCCTTTACTAATATTCTGAATATTTATTTCCAACCCATATCCAGTAATATTAGCCTTAGTATGCAAATATTTAAGTAAATCTCCTTTTCCACATCCCAAGTCAAGAATATGCGCATTTTCTGGAATCCAAGTGCTAATAAGTGCTAAGTCAGTACGTAGATATGCTTTACTCATAGATGCGCTCCTACATTTTGCATATAGGCATGAAATATACTTAAATAATCAGGTATAGGGATTAAAAAGGCATCGTGTCCCTGATGAGCTGTAATTTCTGCATAACTGACTTGTTTACGATTTGCAATGAGTGCATTGACTATTTCGGTAGAACGTTTAGGAGAAAAACGCCAATCACTGGTAAAAGAGAGTACCAAAAATTTAGCTTGTACTGCTTTTAATGCCAGTGCCAAGTCATCATTAAAGGCATGAGCAGGATCAAAATAATCTAATACTTTAGTCATAAGTAAATAGGTGTTGGCATCAAAATGGTCAGCAAATGAGCGTCCTTGATAACGGAGATAACTTTCAACCTGAAATTCTACATCATAATTATAGTATAACGTATCATTTCGTAATTCACGCCCAAATTTTGCACCCATAGCATCATCTGATAAATAAGTAATGTGTCCCAACATACGAGCTAAAATTAATCCGTGAGTGGGACGGGTATTATTTTCCAGATAATGTCCTTGATGAAAATTGGGATCAGAAATAATGGCTTGTCGTGCCACCTCATTAAAAGCAATATTTTGGGCAGATAATTTAGGGGCTGAAGCAATAATAATGGCATATTCTAATTTATCAGGATAGCTGATACTCCATTGTAAGGCTTGCATACCACCAAGACTGCCACCAATTACTGCTAACCATTTATTAATACCTAATTGTTGTGCTAAACGCTCTTGAGCATGTACCCAATCTTGTACTGTAACAATAGGAAAATCTGGACCATAATATTTTCCGGTTTGGGGATTAATACTAATCGGGCCGGTAGAACCCTTACAACCTCCTAAATTATTCGGACAAACGATAAAAAATTGATTACTGTCAATCGGTTTTCCAGGGCCAATACAGGTTTCCCACCATCCAGGTTTACGGTCTTGCATACTATGATAACCGGCTGCATGGTGATCACCACTTAACGCATGACAAATTAAAATAGCATTGCTGGCATCGGCATTGAGTGTACCATAAGTTTCGTAAATTAATTCATACTCTGATAAAGTTTGTCCACATTCTAATTGTAGAGGGTGATCAAACTGGCAAGTTTTAGGAGTAACAAGTCCGATAGAATTTTCAGGAATGGTTTTTGGCATAATGATTTTTGGGTACAAATAATTCAACAAATAAAGAAAATACTATGCAATATAAGCATTGATGGTTATTAATATACAGGGTATTTGTAAAATTGAGAAGAGTCTAAAAAAGAATAGAATACCATTAATACAATTTTTTCTAGGACTTTAATTGTTTTTGGAATATAATTATATTCTTATCTACTGGTACTACTGATAACGGTAGATAGTTTTGCGTTTCAAAAATAAAACTTATAGAATACTCTGATGTTCCATCATTAAATTTAAAGAATAAAAATAAAGATGGTATTGAATATCTAACAATTCATCATAGAATATAGGTAAAAATATAATATGTGTGATAAAAGCGGGATATTTATGATAATTATATAACTAAAAATAGCGTTATTTTTTGAGTATAACCTATAATCTGGTTGGTAATTATACATTTTTATTTAGGGATAACTGAATTTTAAGGTAAAAGGCGAGTAAATATGCAAAGGCAATTTTCTAAAGTATTATCAAGTTGCTGTTTTACAGCTCTGTTAACTGTGCTTTCAAATACGGGTTGGGCGGCTGAGATTATTAAGGTGCGTTCCATTATTGAAAATAATCAGGTAGTGTTGGGGGGGACAGTTATTCCGTCTAAGGAAGTGAATATTTCTGCTCAAATACCTGGACGCATTGAAAGTATTGCTGGAGCAGAAGGTGATGCGTTTAAAGAAGGCGATATATTGGTTAGTATTGATACCGATGATTTGACTGCAAAGCGAGAAGCAGCCGTCATTGGATTACATAATGCACAAATTAGCTGGCAAAATGCCAATGTGCAATATCAACGGGAATTACGTAGCCCTAAAACAGATAATATAAATCAAATGCCTGGCATGGGAATGCCATCTATCTTTGATAAGATGATTACTCGTCATGCAGGAGAAATGATGGATTTTGGTGATCCAGATGTAGATCGTAATGCAGATTATTATCAAAGTCGTACCCGTTTAGAACAATCAAAAAATGCTATCTACCAAGCACAGGCTCAAATTAAGCAAATTGATGCAGCGCTAAGAGATGCAAAAGCCATTGCACCGTTTAGTGGTGTCATCATGAAAAAAATGATAGAACGTGGTGATACAGTTCAGCCTGGACAAGCTCTTTTAGTTTTTTCTGATACTACAGCATTACAAATAAAAGCAGAAGTGCCCTCACGTTTAGTGCGTTATTTACAATTAGGTATGCGTATTCGTGCTTTGTTAGATTCCAAGCAAGCTGTCATTACGACTATTGAACAAATTTATCCTGTTGCAGATGCTAAAACTCATACAGTAACCGTAAAATTTGGATTACCTACAGGTATTCCTGCAAATCCTGGTATGTATGCAGAAGTAATGATCCCAGATAGAAGTACTGTACAAAAAACAGTGTTAGTGATACCTCGTTCAGCCGTTATCGAAGGGGGAAGTTTACCTCGAGTATTAGTTATGGATGAAAATAATAAAAGTTCTAAATTACATATTGTTCGTTTAGGTGGTTTAATCGATAAGGAGAATGTAGTGGTACTTTCAGGTCTGAAAAATGGTGATCGTATAATCAATAATCCTCCCTCTGATGCAACATCAGGTTGGACACCTTGATTTATACTTTTCTTGAACTAAGGCATAAATAACGCCTTAGTTCTATATAAAGTATTTTAAATTATGACAAATATCTCATTTAGAAGATAAAACAAGCTGAAGAGCAAGATTGCATATTAGTAGATTAAATACAAGCAACTTTTTTATCAGCAACATTAAACTTTGGGTGACGGCGAATAGCTATGAGTGAACAACAAGACAATCAAACAGGATATCAGGAAAATCTGGGTTTAGCAGGAAATTTAGCAAAAAGTTTTCTGCATTCACCATTATCTCCATTACTTCTTATAGCGTGTTTAGCGATGGGAATTGTAGGGATGGTTTTTACCCCTAGGCAGGAAGATCCACAAATTTCGGTGCCTATGATTGATATTTTTGTTAATTATCCAGGGGGTACGTCTAATGAAGTGGCAACATTGGTAGCTAAACCTTTAGAACGTATTATGAAAGAAATTCCTGGGGTAAAGCATGTTTACTCAGCATCTGAACGTGATCGGGCAATGGTAACGGTGGAGTTTGATGTGGGGCAAATAATGACACCATCGTTAGTTAAAGTTTATGATAAATTAGAATCTAATAAAGATATTGTACCACCGGGTGCATCTAAACCTTTAGTGAAACCTAAAGGGGTTGACGATGTACCAGTAGTGAGTTTAACTTTTTGGTCAGAAAATAATGAAGTAGATGATGCAGCATTACGCATGGTTGCACTAGATGTACGTCAACGTTTAAGTGAAGTCAAAAATACCAGTCAAAGTTTTATAGTCAGTGGTCGAACAGAGCAAGTACGAGTTGAAGTAAAACCGGAAAAACTGGCAAGTTATAACATTACCTTAGATCAAATTGCCAATACTATTCGCGCTGCAAACAGTGAACGTGCAGTAGGGAATGTAGAAAGTGCAAGCCAACATTTTAAAGTATTAACCGGGCATTTTTTAAGTAGCGCTTCAGAAGTGGAAAGTTTAGTAGTAGGTATATATCAGGGACAATCTGTGTTTTTACGAGAGGTTGCTGAAGTAACACATGGACCGAGTGAAGTACAACGTATGGTTAATTACTATACAGGCGTAGCGAATGAAGATGAACCTGAAGCAAACGGTGTTGCAGCAGTAACATTAGCGATTGCAAAAAAAGAGGGGAGTAATGGGGTAAGCGTTGCTAATGATGTATTAGAGAAAGTGGAATATTTAAAAGGACGAGCCATTCCTGATAATGTACGTGTTTCAATTACTCGAAATTATGGTAAAACCGCTGATGATAAAGTTAATTCATTAATGTTAAAACTCTTTATTGCTACGGCATTAGTAACAATTTTAATTTGGTTCTTTCTCAGTTGGCGGGCAGCAGTAGTTGTTGCTATCGTCATTCCTATTGTTATTTTGGTAACCGTCTTTTTTGCATTATTAATGGGGTTAACGATTGACCGAGTTAGTTTATTCGCATTGATTTTTGCTATTGGTATTTTAGTAGATGATGCCATCGTGGTGGTAGAAAATATGTATAGACGTTGGTTACTAAAAGGTGAGATGGATGATGAGACCTCTGTGGATGCAGTACGTGAAGTGGGTAATCCAACTATTTTAGCTACGTTTACGGTAGTGGCAGCATTATTACCTATGGCGGCAGTGCGTGGAATGATGGGACCATATATGGCACCTATTCCGGCACTAGGTACGGTAGCAATGATATTTTCTTTATTTGCGGCATTTATGTTTACACCGTGGTTAGTGGTACGTTTAAAACCTACTATGAAAAGTTTAGAGGAGATGGAAGAGCGAGAAGAAAAACAAAATGCCAAATTAGAAAAGTTTTTCCGTAGTCTATTAGTACCACTAATTGAAAGTCGTGCAAAAGGGATGTTATTTCTGATAAGTTTATTTGTTATTTTCTTTTTATCACTCTCTTTATTTTATACAAAGCAAGTACGAGTAAAAATGTTACCTTTGGATAACAAGCCAGAATTTAATGTGGTAGTGAATTTTCCAGAAGGATCTGCGTTAACAGATACGGCAAGTTTAATAGATAGCTTGGTGGCTAAACTGCGGGTATTAGATGAAGTTACTGCACTACAAAGTTATGTAGGTACTGCATCCCCTTTTAATTTTAATGGCTTAGTGCGACATTATTATTTACGTCAATTTCCTTGGCAGGGAGATATACAAGTACAATTATTAGATAAAAAAGTACGTAAAAAAAGAGGGATGCGTACGAGTCATGAGGTAGCAATAGAAGCTCGTAAATTACTCACTCCTTTGGCAGAACAAGTAGGAGCGAAAATTCAAGTGGTGGAAATGCCACCAGGACCTCCTGTATTGCAGTCTGTTGTTGCAGAGGTTTATGGACCTACTACTGAAGTGCGTGAAGAAGTCGCCAAAAAGTTAACGCAATTTTTTGAAGATGCTGAATATTTAACTGATGTCGATAACTATATTCAAAAACGTTACGATATGTACCATTTCTACGTTGATAGAGAAAAAGCGATCCGTACCGGTGTTTCAGTTGAAGATGTAAACCGCACATTAGAAATGGCAATGGGGGGGTATAATAAGTTAGGAGATATTAAAGATGGTTCTGTATTAGACCCCACTTTAATTATATTGCAAGTACCCTTAAATGTACGGGTGAATTTTGCTAATTTAATGCAATTACCTGTGCCTTCCCGTACTGGAAATGCTGTGCCATTATCAGAAATTGGTTCATTTAAGGCAGTAAAACAAGATAGGGTTACTTACCATAAAGATTTACGTAATGTTGAATACGTGATTGCTGAAACCCAAGAACCTCTGGCAGCTCCTGTGTATGGCATGATGGAAGTTGAAGATATGCTAAAAGATTATAAAACGAAAGGGGGTTATAATGTAGACAGTTATTGGTTAGGGCCTCCAGAAAATGATGCGATGCCAGGATTTGAGTGGGCAGGAGAATGGACGGTTACATACGAAACATTCAGAGATATGGGGCTTGCTTTTGGAGTAGCGATTATTCTTATCTATATGCTGGTGGTATGGGAATTTGGTAATTTTGTTTTACCTGGCGTTATTATGGCACCTATTCCTTTAACGTTAGTAGGTATTGTTCCTGGACACTGGATTTTGGATGCAGAATTTACAGCCACTTCCATGATTGGATTTATTGCTTTGGCAGGGATTATTGTCCGAAACTCTATTTTATTAGTTGATTACTCTTGGCATGCGGTAGAAAGAGGATTATCTGTACGAGATGCCGTAATTGAGGCATGTAAAACCCGTACTCGTCCCATTTTAATTACAGCATTAGCCTTAGTGTTTGGTTCTATGGTTATTATTACTGACCCTATTTTCCAGGGAATGGCTATTTCTCTATTATTTGGTGTTATGGTATCTACTATATTAACGTTATTGGTTATTCCTTTAGGATGTATTTCTGCAGAAAAGAAATTTTGTCCTACTTCAACTAATGATATGACACCAGTGTGTAATATTCCAAGCAATGGAAAGCATCATGTAGAGGAAAAAAAAAAGATAAGTAAAAATGAAGAACGGGGATGAAGTCAGGATGCTTAAGGGACAGTACGATAGAGAACTTAACTAAAAGGAGTAATAACTCAAAAAGGCTGTGGAAAAAAAGGAAATGGAAAACGCCAATTTATAAAAAAGGCTAGAAGAAGAACAGAAAAAGAAAATTTAACTTGAAGAGGAAATGGTTCAGAAG
>JALWRI010000064.1:24046-72861 GCA_026994225.1 Gammaproteobacteria bacterium
CTTATGGTTAATTATTGCTGCAATTTTTAAAGGAATTTTTGCTTTAATTCGGGGAATTTTAGGTTTATTTTTCAAAAAGAAACCGACCCCGAAAGTGGAGGTAGCGAAAAAATCAACGGCAACTTCTGTATCAAAAGCAAAAGGATCAGAACAATCTGAGTCATTAAAAGATAAACCTGTTGAGGTGGTCAAAGATGAAGCAAAGAAAGATCAACCTATAGAAGCAGTAGTAGAGACGAAGATTGATAGCTCCGATGATAATGCAGCAGTAACTAAAGCGGCAGGTAATGCGGAAAAACCAGCAGATACTACGGATAACGAAACGTTAGATAATAAAGAAAATAGTGTTGATGATACACAAAGCACTGAAAACCATAATACTGGGCAAACAGCTCAGCAACAGGAAATAGTAGATAAACCGGCATCAGAGTCAGTATCTGCAACAGTAGATGTAGCATCTTCAGACGACACTAAACACACAGAGAATGTAGTACCTTCGGTAGAAGAAAAACCGTTAACAAATACTGATACTTCTTTAGTTGAAGAAGTTGAGGATAAACCTGTTCCCGTGAGTACCACAGAAGAAACAGTAAAAGAGAAAGAGGATGAAGTAAGCCAAGTAGAGGCTACTACCATATCTACAACTAAAAAAGCACCAGCTAAAAAGAAAACAGCTCGTAAGAAAGTGCCTAAAAAGAAAGCAGTAAGAAAAACGGTAAAAAAAGTAACAACAAAACGAAGAGGTATCAAACTTAAAAAAGAGGATGATGCACCTAAAGACGAATAGTCAGCGTAATAAACCCTATTAAGTAATTAATAGGGTTTTTTTTATCTATCTAGGTAGTAAAATCTATATAAATATTTACTTATTTTCTAATATTTGGTAGTATGCTTCATAAGCTGATTGAATTTGACATTTTGACAAACAATCAGGAAAATGCATACAGTATAATGGAACAATTAATAAATAATAGTCCCTGATTTATTAATTGGTATTTATTAGGGGGATAATACTAATTAAAATGGAGCAAATATAATGAAAAAAATGACTAAAGCAATTGCTTTTGCAATAGTGTTAGGTGCTAGTGCCAGTGCTAGTGCTTGGTGGGGTAATAATGGTAATAATTGGGCACCTTGGGATAATGGTAACTGGGCACCTTGGGATAACGGTCCTTGGGGTGGTAATAACAATAACTGGAACAATATGAATGATTGGACAAACTGGAGTGATGGTTCTGGTGATGGTTCTGGTGATTTTGGTTTTAATATGAGTGGTAAGGCACGTGGAAATGGACGTGGCTATGGTAATAACCGTTGGAATAACTATAACCGTTATTATAATGGTTATGGTCCTTATGGTTATGCGCCTTATGGTTATGCACCTTATGGTGGTTATCCTGCTGCTCCAGCCGCTCCAGCACCTGCTGCGCCAGCACCAGCTACTAAATAAGTAGAAAAATAATAGTAAGTATGCGGTGATGACACTACAGATTCTGTAGTGTCATTTTTTCTTGAGGAAGGGAAATGATTTCAGTAATTGGTAACCTGAAAGGGGGTACGGGGAAAAGTACCGTTGCATTTAATCTTGCAGTATGGTTAGCGGTCAATAAAAAAAAGGTAAAGGCCTTTGATTTAGATCCACAAGAAACATTAAGTGATGTATTTGCTATACGTAAAGAAGATGAATATCAACCAGAGGTAAACATTGCAAATAGCTTTGATAGCTTAGTAAAGTCAAAAGAAGATAACAGTACAGAATACTTGGTTGATGTAGGTACATCTGGATTAAATGCCATGAAAGGCGCGATAGCGATTGCAGATCGAATTATTGTACCGGTTGCACCCAGTCAGGCAGATATATGGGCAACTCAGCGTTTTATTAAGCTGGTCAAAGAGGTTTGTAGCAATAACAAGAAAAAACCCACTTTATTGGGTTTTATTAATCGTGCTGATACACATATAGCAGTAAGAGAAACGAAAGAAGCAGAAGAAGCATTACAACATTTAACAGGTATTAAGCTGATAGACGTCAGGCTTTATCAACGTACCTTATATCGTCGTTCATTTAGTGAAGGCTTAGCTGTTTTTGAGCAAGAGCCAAGAGGCAAAGCAAGTGCAGAGCTAAATAAATTAGCTACTATTTTGTATTCATCTTTATTTATATTGTAAGGAAAATAGACAAAAATGACAGTGATACGTAATTTTTTAGCTATTATTGGTTTTTTTAGTTTGCTTGCCATAGGATATATGCTGTTAAGCATTATGCCTTATTATCAACAAGTTAAATTGTTTGATGAAAAAGCCAGAGATACCTATACTGAACTGGCACTAAAGGTGCTTGAAACGGGCAATGCAGCAGAAGCAACTGTATGGAAAATGAAAGTAAATGATGGATTAAGTGTAGAAGATGTAGAAGATACGATGAAGATAGTTGCTAACGAGTTAAATATTTCTCATGTTGGGCAAGATCTGCCTTTATCAAAAGATGTGGAAAGTAAAACCGGTAAACCCCACCGTTTTGTAAAAATTTATATGTTTTGTAATTCATTAACGGCAGCAAAAATGCTGGAATATAATGATGCATACTCTGCATATTTACCTTGTCGCATTAGTTTAATAGAAGATAAACAAAAGCAATTATGGTTGTATTCGTTAAATATGGATTTAATGATTTATGGAGGTAAACCATTACCTCCTAAGTTAAAGGATGAAGCCTTATATGTAAGAAAAGTTATTTTAGATATTATGCGGCGTGGATCAGAAGGTGAATTTTAAATTTTTTAGACACCACTGATGGGATAACTGTGAGTTTATATTGCTAGGAGGTAAACTTTATGGCACCAATAAAAAAATGGTATACCTCAATGATTTCCGAATCAGGGGTGTCAGAAGAACGAAGAAAAGTGTTAGATTATCGTGCAAAACGATTACAGCTAATTGTTTTTGCTGCGTTGTTTGCTTTTTCAGTATTAGCCGCTTACGGTTTTGTATTAATTTATAATTTAAGTCGGGATATACATAATATGTCATCAGATATATCCATGATGACGGTAGTTGTTGATAAAGCTATGGCATCTATGGTTGATAGTATGTCTAATATGGATGATAATATTGATAAAATGTCAGATACGATGTATCTAATGCAAACAAATATTAATAAAATGGATAATAGTATTACAGTCATGCAAGAAAGCGTAGATACGATGACTTCCAATATTACTGTCATGGCACGTTCTATGGATGGCATGAAAAGAGATATGGGCAGTTTAAATTATAATGTTTCCAAACCATTGAGTTTTTTTAATAATATGGTTCCTTGGAGTCCTCAGTTTAAATAATGACTCGATGATAGATGTTAAAAAATATTGAGGTGAATAATGTTATTTGTTAAACCCAGTCAGTTATTGCGGCAGCGTTTAGTTAGCCTACAAGAAAATCTGGTACAAGAAAATCCACTGTTAGTCGATGCAGTAGATAGCTTTCAGATTTTAGACAAAGCAGCATATCGTTTAGGTTTATTGGGGGAAGATGAGTCGTATGCAACCCGTATTTCTTGGTGGCCATTAATTTCTGTTTTAGGCACTTTTTCTGCGGGTAAATCCAGTTTTATTAATACTTATTTAGGGGTGGATTTGCAACGTACTGGTAATCAGGCGGTAGATGATAAATTTACAGTTGTTAGTTATAGTCAAGAAGATGAAGTACGTTTACTACCAGGTTATGCTTTAGATGCTGATCCTCGTTTTCCTCTTTATCGTATTAGTGATGAAATTGAAAAAGTAGCACAGGGTGAAGGAAGTCGTATTGATAATTATCTACAACTGAAAATTTGCCCATCAGATAAATTAAAAGGGTGTATTCTAATTGACTCTCCTGGATTTGATGCAGATGAACAACGAAATTCAACATTACGTATTACCGATCATATTATAGATTTATCTGATTTAGTGTTATTATTTTTCGATGCTCGGCATCCAGAGCCAGGAGCAATGCAAGATACGTTAAAACATTTAGTAAGCAAGGTTGCTGATCGGAGTGATGCTGGAAAATTTTTATTTATTCTCAATCAAATTGATGTGACGGCAAAAGAAGATAATATGGAAGAAGTGGTATCTGCTTGGCAACGAGGGATTGCTCAACATGGTATTACTACTGGACGTTTTTATTGTATCTATAATGAAAGTATTGCACTGGAAATTAAAGACCCAAATACACAACAGCGTTATCAAACTAAACGTGATGAAGATTTAAAAGAAATTATATCCCGTATGGAGGAAGTCAGTGTTGAGAGAGTGTATAGAATTATTGCTTCCCTTGAAAATATCGCTGATAGGATTGAGCGGGAAACAGTCCCTACATTAACAGAAAAAATTTATCAATGGCGAAAACAAGTACTGTTTGCCGATGCAATGGGAATGGGGGTATTTATGGTATTATCGTTGCTGGTATTTTTTATGTTACCGTGGTCATTACCAGAAATAGGGCAGTTTTTATTGCATCATAATTACCTTTCATTGGGCTTGCTTGTAATAATTATGGGAACAGGTTTGTTTTTTCATTTTAGTGTTCGTAATAAATTTGCACAGCGGATAGCCAAAACATTACCCGAAGACGATAACACAGGGAATTGGCAAAAAGCTTTTTTACATAATACAGCAAGTTGGCGGTCTTTATTATGGACTCGTGCTATTGGTTGGGGACGAGGAACACATAAAGTATTAAGTTATGTACGTCAACGGGCAGATGAATACGTAAAAGCCTTAAATAATCAATTTACTAATCCATCAGGTAAATAATTTTTCAATTCTTTAGGTATCTTGGTAGGGTGGGAGATATATACCGTTTTATTACGGTTATGTTCTCCTTTAATTTGAATAGCATTTTTATTTACTCCAAAACAGTGACTAAGATAAGAAAGCAAATAGGCATTGGCTTTGCCATTAATTGCTCTTGCTTTGATTTTAATTTTGATATAGCTATCACCATATAAACCTACTATTTGATCTGTTTTAGAGCCAGGTATTATATGTAATCTTAATAGTAAGACAGCATTATGATAATGATAAAAACAGCGCATTTGATCTGCAAAGATTAAAAGAAAATATGAGGAATTAAAAGAATTAATAAATTTAATACCACTAATACCAGTAATGGTGATAAATCAATGCCGGAAAAAGGAGGTAATAGCCGTCTTGCAGGGCGTAATACAGGATTAGTTAACTGATATAATAAAGAGGTAGCAGGGTTATAATGTCCTGGTGCAACCCAACTTAAAATAGCTTGAACAATAATGGCAACAAGATAGATATACAATAATAAATTCAGTAATGAACCGATAGAAAGACTTAAAATACTCAAAAAGTGAAAAGATTTCCCTGCCATAGCAATAATTAAGCTAAATTCCAGTATTTGTAATGTCAGCATAAGTACTAAAGAAGCAATATCAATGCCTCCAAAACCGGGGATTAACCGCCGTAGAGGGATTAAAAGAGGCGATGTGATTTTAACTAAAAACTGTGAAACAGGATTATAGAAATCAGCATGCACTAATTGTAATAGAAAACGTAATAAGATTGCTAAAATATATAATCCAAATAGTGTTTGAATTAAAAATCTACTTGCTTCTAAAAGATAAGCCATAAATAAATCCTACTGAGAAAAATCGTGCATCAGCACATGAGATAACTCTTTGGAACGTTCATAAGCACCTTGCATGGCATCATAAAATAATGTTTGCAGATGCCCTTTTTCCAAAATGGCAATAGCAGCTTCTGTCGTTCCTTTAGGCGAAGTAACTTGCTGGCGTAGCTGATTAACATTGTTACTACTTTCTAATGCCATTTTTCCTGCACCAAAAGCTGTTTGTAATGCCAGGATTTGTGCTTGATCAGCAGGTAATCCTAATTTTTGTGCTGCATTTTGCATCACTTCAATGACCAAGAAAAAATAAGCAGGACCACTGCCAGATAATGCGGTGACAATATCAATATGTTCTTCATCCTTGAGCCATAGAGTGATCCCCACTGCACGTAGAATAGATTCAGCGAGATTTTTTTGATCTTCTGTAACAAAAGAATTAGCAAATAAAGCGGTTGCCCCACATTGAATTAAGGCCGGTGTATTTGGCATACTACGTACAATAGGCATATTATCTATTACACTGAGTGTATTGATACGAATACCCGCTGCGATAGAAATAAGTAAATGTTGTTGTACGTTAAAAAAAGGGGTGAGTTGTTGACATATAGTGGAAATAATTTGTGGTTTTACAGCGAGTACGATAACTTTTGCTTGTTGCAGTAATTGTTCTATTGAATCACAGAGTTGGATACTAAAATGTGTTTTTAAATGGGCTGCTTTTTGCGGGTCAGGCTCAATACAGTATATCTTTGTTGCAGGAAAATTATCACTGACAAGCCCTCCAATAAGACTTACTGCCATATTTCCACCACCAATAAAACCAATTGTTGTATTTTGCATAATCCTATCTTATATAAAAAATAAAAGAGTAGCTATTCTAACATAGCTAATGATAATTCAGAATATTAGAAGTGCTAGATATCCTCCTTATCTTGCTTTATTGCTCTTTTTCCAAATAACGCAGTACCAATACGTAATATTGTAGTATGTTCATAAATAGCAGCTTCTAAATCATTAGACATACCCATAGAAAGGCTGTCCAGAGGATAACTATGGGGATAATTTTGTTGATTACAATATTGTTGATATTGGTAAAGTTGTTGAAAAGGCTGGCGTTGTTGTTGTAAATTATCACTAGGAGCGGGGATAGTCATTAAGCCACGTAATTGTAAGCGGGGTAGTTGAAAAATAGTTTGTGCCAGTGGAGCAAGCTGTTCAAAGTCAATACCTGATTTAGTTTTCTCTTTGCTGGTATTTATTTGTATACAGACATTTAAAGGAGGAAGATGATCAGGGCGTTGATCATTGAGTCGTTGTGCTACTTTACTGTTTGCAACCGTATGTACCCAATCAAAATATTGGCTGATAACCCGTGTCTTATTGCTTTGTATAGCACCAATAAAATGCCAGTGAATAGGTAAATGTGATAGTTGTTGTATTTTATCAACTGCTTCTTGTAAATAGTTTTCACCAAAATGCCGTAATCCCTTTGAATAAGCTGTTTCTATTGCCTTAGCAGGATGTCTTTTACTGACGGCTAAGAGCATGATGCTAGTTGGGTTACGATGGCTATTTAAGCAAGCTCTATGTATGCGTTGTTGTAGTGTATGTAGACGTTGATCAAATTTAGCCATAAAATTATTTATTTGCTTGTGTTAGTATGCCATAGTATATAAAAAAACATATTTTAACTACTATATATGATGAGTTATTTTCTAAATTAAAGGGGGCTTGTATGGATATTACGGAATTATTAGCATTTAGTGTAAAAAATAAAGCATCAGATTTACACTTGTCGGCAGGATTACCTCCAATGATCCGTGTAGATGGAGATATTCGGCGTATTAATGTTCCATCATTAGATCATAAAACCGTGCATAGTTTAGTCTATGATATTATGACGGATAAACAACGTAAAGATTATGAGGAATTTTTAGAAACCGATTTTTCCTTTGAAGTACCGGGGTTAGCTCGTTTTCGTGTCAATGCCTTTAATCATAATCGAGGTGCAGGAGGCGTTTTTCGGACTATTCCTAGTACGGTATTAACGTTGGAAGAATTAGGCGCACCAGGCATTTTTAAGTCTATTGCTGAAAATAAACGGGGGGTAGTATTAGTAACAGGACCAACCGGTTCGGGTAAATCCACCACCCTTGCGGCAATGATTGATTATATTAATGATAGTAATTATGAACATATTTTAACAGTAGAAGATCCTATTGAATTTGTACATCAAAGTAAAAAATGTTTGGTTAATCAACGGGAAGTACATAGAGATACCTTAGGATTTAATGAAGCATTACGCAGTGCCTTACGGGAAGACCCAGAT
The DNA here is from genome assembly GCA_026994225.1 of Gammaproteobacteria bacterium. Lineage (GTDB taxonomy): Bacteria > Pseudomonadota > Gammaproteobacteria > GRL18 > GRL18 > JALWRI01. Next base: position 32,016 of record JALWRI010000064.1, read on the forward strand.
ATTATTCTAGTAGGGGAATTGCGGGACTTGGAAACGATCCGTTTGGCATTAACTGCGGCAGAAACAGGGCATTTAGTTTTTGGTACGTTGCATACTAGCTCTGCAGCGAAAACCATTGACCGGATTATTGACGTATTTCCTGCAGCAGAAAAAGCGATGGTACGTTCAATGTTATCTGAATCATTACGTGCTGTTATTTCCCAATCATTATTGAAAAAAATTGGTGGTGGGCGTGTTGCTGCACATGAAATTATGATAGGTACACCAGCAATTCGTAATTTGATCCGTGAAGATAAAATAGCACAGATGTATTCTGCTATTCAAACAGGGGCAGGGTTAGGAATGCAGACTTTAGATCAGTGTTTAAAAGAGTTATTACAAAAAGGGTTAGTAACGAAACAAGATGCGAAACGTTTTGCTGTACAAAAGACAGATTTTAGTTAATATGTCTTTTATAGGTATCCTCACTTTTATGGTAATTGATAGAGTGGGGAAAAATAAAGAAAGTAATTTTTTTCATTAATTACAATAAGGAAGGTAAGAATGGATTTTGATTCATTATTAAAGTTAATGGTGCATAAAAATGCTTCAGATATGTTTATTACAGTAGGAGCACCACCTAGTCTGAAAATTAATGGAAAAATTGTTCCAGTTTCTAAGACTGCATTAAATATTCCACAGGCACGGCAAATTATTACTGATTTAATGACAGATAATCAACGTAAAGAATTTGAAGAAACACATGAATGTAACTTTGCCGTAGCACGTACAGGCGTAGGACGTTTTCGTGCTAGTGCCTTATTACAACGAGGTAATACAGCATTAGTATTGCGTAAAATTGAAACCAAGATCCCGAGTACAGATGAATTACATTTACCGCGAGTAATTAAAGATGTCGCAATGTCTAAACGGGGATTAGTTATTTTTGTAGGTGCTACCGGATCAGGTAAATCGACATCCTTAGCGGCAATGATTGGGTATCGTAACCGACATGGCAATGGTCATATTATTACTATTGAAGATCCGATTGAATTTGTACATGAGCATCAAAATTGTATTATTACTCAACGAGAAGTAGGGATTGATACAGAGAGTTTCCAAATAGCATTAAAAAATACCTTACGTCAAGCTCCAGATGTTATTTTGATTGGTGAGGTAAGAACACAAGAAACAATGAATTATGCGATAGCATTTGCTGAAACAGGGCATTTATGTTTATGTACCTTACATGCAAATAATGCTAACCAGGCAATGGATCGGATTATTAACTTTTTTCCTGAGGAACGTCGTCATCAATTATTGATGGATTTATCGTTAAATTTACGTGGTATTATTGCACAACAATTAATTCCCACCCCTGATGGAAAAGGGCGGCGTGTTGCAGTTGAAGTATTGTTAAATACCCCTTTAGCAGCTGATCATATTCGCAAAGGGGAAGTAGAAAAACTGAAAGATTTAATGAAACGATCAACCGAATTGGGTATGCAAACTTTCGATCAGGCATTGTTTGATTTATATAAAGATGGGGCGATTACCTACGAAGATGCATTACATCATGCTGATTCACCTAATGATCTACGCTTGATGATTAAACTGGGTAATAAAGGGGACGCATCAGATTTAGGGATGTCATTAGACGGAGTAAGTTTAGAAGATGAAAACGAAGATAATGTTAATCCATTTGGACATCAGTTTTAACTTTTGACATCCTCTCCGCACTGGAAGGGACGGGGTGTTACAATTTGTAGGATGTATGATTAAAAGTATACGTAAAAAAAATAATAATAAACAATAAATGTAATGAATAGAGAAACTTGTAATCAAGTTGGCATTTTATTATGAGTTAAAAAAAGACCTGTTGTGCATCAAAAACAGGTCCATCAACACAAACTCGTTGCATAGCAATACCTGTGGAGGTTTTAACTTCTACTACACAACCAGCACAGCCCCCTACGGCACATGCCATAAATTCTTCTAATGAGACTTGACAGGGAAGATGATAGTTTTTAGCTAATTGTGCTACTGCTGCAAGCATAGGATGTGGGCCACAACTGTAAATGATAACCTCTTTTAATTGTTCGGGGGATAAACTATCCAGGTAATATTTTGCTAGATCAGTAACATAGCCAAAATAGCAGCCTGGATAATTTTGTAAACTACTCAAACGGCTTGCTATTCCCCAATCTTCAAGCAAGGGCATGGATGCAATAACGCCATCAGGCATACCAGGAATAATTTTTTGTGAGGGTTTGGGAGTAAATGGAAAAGGTATTTCTGATCCCATAATGACAAAGGGTTGATAAGCGCCTGGAATTTGACGTAAGCTATCTGCTAGAAAGATCATAGGAGGAATACCAACTCCCCCACCAATCAGTAATGGGCGAGGGTAGCGCATAGTAGTTTTAAATGGAATACCAATAGGACCTATAACACTGAGTGTATCACCAATATGTTGTTCAGATAATAATTGTGTGCCATGACCAAACACTTTGTATAGTATTTCAATTTCACCTTGTTGTGGAAAAGTACGCATAATGGATAAAGGGCGGCGCATATCCAGTTGAGGATGACAGCGAATATAGACAAAAGAACCAGGTTGTGCTGTATTTGCAATACGAGGGGCATGTAATTTTAAGATATATTGCTGTTCGGGATGGGCATTATGTTCTACAATCGTTGCATTTTCTAACTCTAAGCTATTACGTGAAGTATGCATTATTTTATCCTTATGTTAAAGAAACATCTTGATAATGGATATGACCATTGATGAGGGTGTAATGAACCTTTCCTATGAGTTCCCAATGTGTAAAAGGATTATTCTTTCCCTGGCTATAGATTGTATCAGGGGTTAAATACCAACTATGATGCGGATCAAAAATACAAATATCAGCATTGCTATTTATACTCAGGTTTCCTGCTTCAATATTTAAAATAGTAGCCGCTTTGTTTGTTAATATATCAATTAGTTCAAACAAGGTGAGCAGTTTATCATTCACTAAACGCAGTGATAAGGGGAGTAATACTTCAAGGGTAGAAATACCTGCTTCTGTTTCAGCAAAGGGAGCAAGTTTAGCGTCCATATCATGTGGCTGGTGATCAGAACAAATGCTATCAATCACACCACTGCGGATACCTTCTCGCAGGCTTGCTTTATCTCGTTCACTACGTAAAGGTGGTATTACATGACAGTCACTATTATAGTAACCAATATCATGATCGGTTAGGTGTAAATGGCAAATACTGACATCTGCTGTAATCGCTAAACCTTGTTGTTTTGCTTTGGATAATAAAGGTAATGATTCACCACTGGACAAATGACAAAAATGCGCGCGTACTCCTGTTTGGGCAATAAGTTGTAATTCTCTGGCAATGGCAATACTTTCGGCAATAGCTGGAATACCAGGTAAGCCTAAACGGGTACTCATTACTCCCTCATGTATACAACCGTGTTGTGCTAAATGGTAATCTTCTGCATGTAAGTAAATAGTCAGATCGTGACTGGCTGCATATTCCATTGCTCGCCGCATGATTAAGGTATTGTTAACAGGAGATAAAGCATTACTTATCCCAACACAGCCAGCATTTTTTAGTGCGTCCATATTCGTAAGGTGAGTACCTTTTAACTGTTGTGTTAATGCACCTAATAAATGTACTTTACATTTTCCTCTAGCTTCTATGCGTTGATGGATAAGTTCAACCTCAGCAGGGGTTTCAATAATAGGGCGAGTATTAGGTGGAATACATAATGAGGTAATCCCTCCTGCTACAGCAGCAAAGGTTTCAGAGGCAATAGTGCCTTTATGTTCTTCTCCTGGTTCACCCAATTTTGCACGCAGATCAACGAATCCAGGACAGACTATTTTATTTTGAGCATTAATTTGTTGTTGTGCTTGAAATCCAGGGGGAGGTGCTCCCATTGCAAGTATTTTTCCTTCGGCAATATGTATATCCATTATTTCATCAATATGATTATGCGGATCAATAAGATGTCCATGTAATATAGAAAGTGTAGACATAAATGCGGTTACTCTGTAGTCGAAGGATGGCTGGAATGATTGGGCATACGACCTAATGTCATGGACATAATTGCCATGCGTGTTGCAATGCCATAAGTAACTTGTTGTAAAATGACAGATTGTGTTCCATCTGCAATGCTAGAAGCAATTTCAACACCACGATTAATAGGCCCTGGATGCATTACTATGGCATCACTTTTGGCAAGTGCCAAACGTTGTTCAGTGAGTCCATAATTTTTAAAATATTCTCCTTGACTAGGTAATAATGCGCCTTGCATACGTTCATGTTGTAGTCGAAGCATAATAATAACATCTACATCCTGTAAAGCGGCATCTAAATGATGATAAACATGTACACCTAGTGTTTCAACAGCCGTAGGTAATAGGGTTTTAGGTGCTACGACCCGTACTTCTTCTACCCCCAAAATGTTGAGAGCATGGATTTGTGAACGGGCTACTCTTGAATGTAATATATCGCCTACTATAGCGACTTTTAATAGTGCAAATCCAGATTTATGCTGCATAATAGTAAACATATCAAGCATAGCTTGAGTCGGGTGTTCGTGACAACCATCTCCGGCATTAATAACACTGATATGGGGTGCAACATGCTGTGCCATAAAATGTGCAGCACCACTATAGGCATGACGAATAATAAACATATCACAATGCATGGCTTCTAAATTATGTAACATATCTAAAAGACTTTCCCCTTTGCTGGTTGCAGAGGTATTAATATCAATATTTAAAACATCGGCGGAAAGGCGTTTAGCGGCGAGTTCAAAGGTGTTACGAGTACGGGTACTCGGTTCAAAAAACAGATTAACAATGGTTTTGCCTCGCAATAGGGGTACTTTTTTTACACTTTGCTCGGCAACATTAGTAAAAGAGTGTGTTGCCTCAAGAATGCTAGTAAGATGTTTACGGGATAAGCCTTCAATACTTAAAAAATGATGTAAGTTTTTTTGTGGATCTAATTGTAGATTATGTTCTGCGATCATGGTTTTTCCAATATCTCAAGCCTAAGTTGATCGGGGCCTTGTAATTTTATATGTTGATTTTTTTTTAAATGTATAGATTGTCCTATAATATTCGCAGCAATAGGAAGTTCTCGTCCACCTCTATCAATTAACACTGCTAATGTAACGGATGCAGGACGTCCATAATCAAATAATTCATTTAATGCAGCTCGAATAGTCCGGCCAGTGTAAAGCACATCATCAACAAGAAGAATATGTTTATTATCGAGATCAGTGGGTAGTTGAGAAGGTTTTACTTCTGGATGAAGCCCTATTTGAGTAAAATCATCACGGTAAAAAGTAATATCTAAACTCCCGAGTGCTTGTGGTAATTGTAGTTTTTGATGTAAATGTTGTGCTATCCATAATCCTCCTGTATGGATACCTATCATAATCACCTCTTTTGCAGGAGCAATAGTATTAAAATAGGTCATTAATTGTTGCTGCATAGTATTCAATAATACGTTTACATCATACATAGGGAAAATTCCTTATTTCTGTTGATTTAACCAGCTTTGTAAAATTAATTGTGCAGCTAATTTATCTATTCCAGAGGGTTTTTTACGGTATGTTTGATATTTGATACCTAACATTTCGCTTGCTTCATGGGTGCTTAAACGTTCATCCATATAAAAAAGAGGTAATGGATAGTGATCAGATAAAGTGGTGGCAAAATCTTTTACATTTTGAGTCGTATGCTGTTCTGTGCCATCCATATTCAAAGGTAAGCCCAATATAAAGGCTTGTGGTTGCCATGTTTGAATAATTTTATCAAAGGCTTGCCAATTTACCTTGCCTTGATTATTCTTTAATTCAGTTAATGTATTAGCAGTGCCAGTCAGTTTTTGTCCAATAGCGATACCAAGCATATTAAAGCTATAATCTAGCCCTAAACAATAGGCAGTAGAGGATAGAATGGGAGAATGATCAGGCATGGCCAATATCATTGGATATAAGGTTAATATCAATTCCTAATGTTGCTGCAGCGGCTTGCCAACGTTTATGTGGAGGATAATCAAAAATAATTTTTTGTTCTGCTGGACAGGTTAACCAGGAGTTTTTTATTATTTCATCTTCTAATTGTCCTTCTCCCCAACCAGAGTAGCCTAAAGCAATAAAAATATGTTTAGGGCCTTGTCCTTTAGCAATTGCATCAATAATATCTTTTGATGTGGTTAAAGTCAGGGCTTTTGTAATAGGTAAACTGGTATCCCATTGCCCTTCATTATTATGTAGTACAAAACCATGTTCTTGTTGTAGTGGTCCTCCCCAATAAATAGGATGTTTTCCTATTTCCTCATTGATTAAAGGAATTTTCATATGCTCAACTAATTCTGCAAAATTAAGCGAAATAGGACGATTAATAACCAGACCTATGCTCCCTTTATTCTGATGATCACAAATATAGTTGACAGAATGATGGAAATGGGGGTCATTGAGTTGAGGCATAGCAACAAGGAAATGATCGCATAAATTATTATTTTTAGTTGTCATATATTATTCACTTATTATTGTACAGCGAGATCATTTTGGACAAACTGCCAGGTACGGGTAATAACCAACTTATCATTCCCTTCTAAGACACTATCAGGGATTTGAGAAAAAGGACTTGCAAGTTCTACGATACGTTTTGCGGCGTCATCAAGAATTTTATGTCCTGATGAGTGGCGCAGATCAATTTCCATCACACTCCCATCAGGGTTTAGAATAACAGATAAAGTAAGGCTACCTTGTATTTTATCCCGCCGTGCTTGATCGGGATAATTGAGATTTCCTACTCGTTCTATTTTTTTTGTCCAGGCTTTAATATAGGCAGCTTCTGGTGCGGCTTTGGTGCGTGCAGTAATATATTTCTTCTTTGGTTCTTTAGCAAAATTGTAGGTTTGTTCGGATAATTCTGCTTCAATTTCAGCAATTTGACGTTTTAATTCTGCTGGTTCAAGTAAAATATTACTCTTAGGATCGGTTACTTCCGTTATTTCTTGTAATTTGACAGTTTGCTGTGTTGACTCTTTATTACTACTTAGTATCGATTCTTCAATGATTTCTTCAGGCTGTTCTGTAGAGGCATCTAATTGGTTTTCATTGGCATTCCCTTCACTAGGAAGTAAACCAGGATTGCGGCTGCTAGGCAGTGCTTTTTGATCGGTATTACCTCCTCCTAATTGATTATGTTGCGCTAAATAATCGGCTTTATCAGGTGCTTTATCAGATTCTTGATTAACCAAAGTAACATCCATAGTGGGGGGGAGTTTTATCTTTTCAATCATATCAATATTAAAATTAATACTAAAGATAAATACAAGGTGTAAAACAACAGCCGAAATAAAGGTAATACCCAAGCGGTTGTTAGAGCTTGTTGTTGCTGGATGAGTAATAAATAATATAGCCATAATGTTAGGATTGCATCCTTTGCAGTAATAGTTTGCTGATTATACCGTTTGTTAAACCAAGGATCACTGCTATTGTAACTAAAATTGGTAATAAATGAAAAATAGCAGAGTGTGGTATAAATAATAAATAAGCACAGTAAAATTGTCCAAGTATATGTGCCATTGCAGACAATAGACTTAAACTGATCACACTTAAATTAATAATAGATAGTAGGGGAAATAGCAAGATTAATAGTAGACTACTGCATAATGCACCACTTAAACTAAGGAGAAAAGTGGGAGAAAGAAAAGTACCTAACAGTAAACTAGAGACGAATATACGTAATAAAGTAACTTGTAACATAACTCGCCAGCCAAATAAAATAAGGCTAATAAGAGAAATAATATTGGCTAAGCCTGGTTTTATTCCGGGTAATATAGGGGGCAATAGGCTTTCAAATAAATGGATGGTAATAGCAAAAGCCGTCAAGATAGCAATGCGGTGATCTTCAAAAGTGGGTTGTAGGTGTAGTGTCATAAAGACTATAATTCTTTAGGATGAGAGGGTAAATCTTTCAATAACAGTAAAATACAAGCAGAAGCAATTCCTGCTGCACCAAAAACCATACACATCACCATAATTTGATAACGAGCGGCAATTAAAGGTGGTATGCCGGATAAAATTTGCCCAGTCATCATACCAGGTAATGAGACCAGGCCTACGGCAAACAGGGTATTAATGACTGGAATAAGCGATGCACTTAGTGCAATGCGTCGAGCTTGTAAATAATTATGTTGTCGATCATATTCTACATTAAAACGTTCAATGGCAAGACTGACAGCATTCATAGCGTTAGCGATAATTATACTTGCTAAAGGAATTAAATAATAGGGATTATACCAGGGCGTATAATCTAACACACCTTGGGTAATCAGTAACAAGGTAAAACTACTGCCAATGGCAATTGCTATGACTACACGTGGGTAAATATAGGCTTTATGATACGCTAAACTATGTAAGCTAATCCAGCTTGCAATGGTTAGCATCAATGACAGAAGCACGAGCATTATCATTGCATTATTGGAGGAAAATAAATAATTAAGAAAATAGCCTATTAATAATAATTGTAATAACATACGTAAAACGGCATAAATGGCTTTTTTGTAATCTAAAGACCAAACATAAAAGATAGTGATTACAATTATCACAGGGATAAGCGCAAAGCCCAAATGATAGAGACTAATAGGAGAAAGAGTTGTAGGGTGCATAGTATTAGTATAAAGCTGTCAATAATTGAATACTTGTAGTAGTGCAGCATTGTCGCAAACCAAATTTAAAATAGCTAGTAAAAAAATCTCTTACTATTAATAATAGACATAAGTAATAAGTAAAAAGCAATCTTGCATAGGGTAATAAATATTTAACGGTGATATCACAAGTGTACCAGTATCCAACGGGGAAAATTATTATTTTTGCCAAACAGCCGAGTGTGGGAAAAGTTAAAACTCGTTTAATTCCAGCAATGGGAGCAAAACGGGCAACGTTATTATATCAACAATTATTACAAAATACGGTGGAAAAAGTAACTCAACTTCCTTTGTTAGCAGCAGTGAAAATATACACTTCCCCTACCATACAACACCCGTTGTTGGCACAGATGAAGCATTTTTATCCGGCCTCCTTTTTGCGCTTACAAAAAGGAAAATGTTTAGGTGAAAAGATGTTTTATGCCTTTAAAGAAGCATTAAAAGGTACAGACTTTGTTATATTAATTGGGACAGATTGCCCTGAAATATCCTATCAGATGATACAATTAGTGTGTGAAAAAATACAGGAAAAAAACTATCAAGCAGTGATCTATCCGGCAAAGGATGGGGGCTATGTATTGATAGCACTAAAAATAGCTCATTTTGGTATATTTCGGGGAGTAGCATGGGGTACGGATAAAGTATTGCAACAAACTCGCCAGCGTTTACGGCAATATGGGTATTGCTGGTATGAAGGTAAAGCCTTTCAAGATTTTGATAATCCCCAAGATATAGTATATTTTCGTAAAAATAAAATATATCGAAAATTATTATGTTTTATGTAGGAAACAATATAATAATCAGGATCAATACCATGCAAAAAAATATGTCTATGTTATTTATTATAATGGTAATTATGGGGGGAGTAAATCCAGGTTTTAGTGGTGATTGGCTTGATGCAGAAGAAGATAGTAGTGATGAGCAAGAAGTGTTACCGAAACAAAAAAAACACTTTTTTTCAGCAATCCCGGTTATCAAGGCATGTGAAGATAATTATCGTAAGAAGTTGGCACTGGTTACTTTTCCCCTGCAACATCCTGAACAAGTACGTATAGATGAGACAGCTAATTTTTCAATAGGTATTCCTACTGAATTGGGGAAACGTTTATTAGTAAGTAATGAATTATTAATTAATAATGCCAGTCATTTACATTTTTATAGTGATCCACAAAAAGCACCTGAAGTGGGAGTCATGTTAAATTCTAATATACCTAAAGCCAGAGCTTTTGCACAGCAATTAGGGGTGCAATTTTTATTGGCAGGAGTTATTCGCAATATCAATACTACCCGCAATAAAATATCCTTGTTTAATGATTTATGGATCGTGCCGAAGGTAGCACAAGAGCGTTGGATAGAAATTGATTTTTATCTGTATGATGGTTGGAGTGGAAAGTTATTGCAAACGCATCATTATAGCAAAAAAGTGAAAACAAAAGGGGTAGCGAAGAAATACCCTTTTCCTAGTGAACAATTTTTTCACACCCGATTTGGTCAAGCATTATCGAGTATTTTAAATCAAGAAGTTTTAACAATACGGCAATATGTATGTAAGCAGCCACTGGTCGTAAAAGTAGTACGTATAGCAGGCAAGCAGATATATTTTGATGCTGGTGATGATATTTTGATGCAAGTTGGGGATATATTTAGTTTGCATAGTGCATTAGGGGATGCCATTATCTTAAACCATTATAATGCGGGTAAAGTATATAGCCATCTTGGAAAAGTGCAGATTAGTGAAGTATATCCTGATTTTTCTATAGGAATATGGCAAGAGGAAAAACCGCTATTAAACCTGCGTGAAGGGGATCTGGCGATTAGCCAGATTCGAGTGAAAAAAAAGCAAGCATCTAAGTTGCCATAGCGGATGCATGAGTTTGACTTTCCAATATGAGGGTTTTCATATAGCGTACTGCATTTTCTAAACCAGAAAAAATAGCCTGGGCAATGATGGCATGGCCAATATTGAGTTCTTTTACAGGTAATGCGGCAATAGCATGTACATTGTGATAATGTAAACCATGTCCGGCATTAACTTGTAGCCCTAATGTATTAGCGTAGTCGACAGCCTGACTAATACGTTGTAATTCTTGTTGTTGTGCGCTACCACTCAGATCAGCATAATGTCCCGTATGAATTTCAATAACGGGTGCGCCGGTTTGTTGTGCGGCAAGTATCTGATCTTTATCGGCATCAATAAATAAAGAAACCCGTACTCCCGCTTCTTTTAATTGTTGACAAGCCTGAGTAATATGTTGTTGATGGCTGATAACATCTAAGCCTCCTTCAGTTGTTAATTCCTGACGTTTTTCTGGTACTAAACAACAATCTTCTGGCTGATACTGACAAGCGAGAGCAAGCATTTCATCGGTAACGGCCATTTCTAAATTCATACGGGTTTGTAAACTTTGTTTTAATAATTGAACATCCCGTTCTTGTATATGTCGTCTGTCTTCACGCAGATGTAAGGTAATAGCATCTGCTCCTGCCTGTTCTGCCAACATAGCAGCCATTAATGGATCGGGATAGCGAGTTCCCCGTGCTTGCCGTAATGTAGCGACATGATCAATATTGACACCAAGTAAAATTGCCTTTTGCATAAATTCTCCCGTATTAATCGTTAGTTATAATAGGGATGTGATTGTAATCGTTTTATTTCTTCCAGGATACGTTCTAATAGGATATTTTTTTGATCTGTAGATAAATCATAAAATTGTTCATTTAGGGTATAAACCTGTTTATAGAGTGCTGGGGTTGCACAATAATTTAATGCTCCATGTAATTTATGTAGTTGATCTTTGTAATAGGCTTCATCAGGATGTAAACACAGTTCTTTTTGGTAACGAGAAAAAATATATTGATAATCGGGTAGGCTCTTAATGAGCATAGTGAGTAATTCATCGGCTAATTCTTGGCTACCTCCTGCACGTTGTAAAGCGAGTTGTCTATCGGTTATGGCAAGCATGGTTCGTTTTCCTAACAAAAATGGTATGATTAAAGGTATAAATTGATTTATTACTCCTTAGTATAGAGAAAATAATTATGCCATTACAAACTATTGATGCTTTTGTCGGAAATACCCCTTTAGTAAAATTACAACGTTTGCCTGGAGATACCTCCAATACAATTTTAGTAAAGTTAGAAGGAAATAACCCCGCTGGATCAGTAAAAGACAGACCTGCTTTAAGCATGATACAACAAGCAGAAGAACGAGGGGATATTCAACCAGGAGATACCTTGATTGAGGCAACCAGTGGTAATACCGGAATTGCCTTAGCAATGGCAGCCGCTATAAAAGGCTATAAAATGATTTTAATTATGCCAGAACACATGAGTGAAGAACGGCGGGGCGTAATGCGAGCATTTGGTGCAGAGATTATTTTAACTTCTAAGCAAGGGAGTATGGAAGGAGCAATTGATTTATCACGTCAAATGGAAGCAGACGGTAAAGGAATTATCTTGGATCAATTTGCTAATTTAGATAATCCCAGAGCGCATTATATAGGTACAGGGCCAGAAATATGGCGAGACACAGAGGGAACGATAACACATTTTGTTAGTTCTATGGGAACAACGGGTACGATTATGGGAACATCTAAATATTTAAAAGAACAAAATTCCAGTATTGAAATTGTTGGCGTGCAACCGCAAGAAGGTTCACAAATTCCAGGCATTCGCCGTTGGCCAGAAGAATATTTACCCAAAATATATGATGCTAGTCGGGTAGATAGAATTATTGATGTAAACCAACAAGAGGCAGAAGATACAACTCGTTTATTAGCAGCAAAAGAGGGTATTTTTGCGGGTATTTCATCAGGGGGGGCTGTTTGTGCTGCGTTAAAATTATCGCAAACATTGAACCATGCCGTCATTGTGGCAATTATTTGCGATCGAGGAGACAGGTATTTATCTACAGGGGTATTTCCTGCATAAATAGGTTATTACTATGGCAAGACGAAGAAAAAAAAATTATCAACAACAGCCTCCCTTTGTAGCAGAAATCACGGCTATGGCACATGATGGACGAGGAATAGCACATGTTGAAGGTATGACAACGTTTATAGATGGGGCATTATTGGGTGAAAGTGTATTATGTCGTTATCAAAGTAAACATAAACAATATCATGATGCTTATGTTGTATCGGTTGAAAAGCCAGCACCTGAACGCATTGAACCAGCTTGTCCACATTTTTCTATGTGTGGAGGATGTAGTTTACAATATTTGGATGCCCACAATCAGATCAAATTAAAACAGCAATTATTAATAGATAATTTTACACATTTAGCCAAAATATCTTTACCTGAATTAGCACCAGCAATAATGGGAACGTCTTGGGGGTATCGTCGTAAAGCTCGCTTGGGTGTGCGTTATGTTGAAAAAAAACAACGTTTATTAGTGGGGTTTAGAGAAAAAAATAGTCGTTATCTGGCAGAATTAGAAAGTTGTAAAGTATTGCATCCTTTGCTTGGTTTACGCTTAAGAGAATTGGCAGATTGCCTTGCAACACTGCATATTTATCGTGATATACCACAAGTAGAAGTAGCATTTGGTGATCAGCAAGGGGCATTGATTATTCGTCATTTAGAAGCGATAAATGCTGAGGATAAAGCTAAATTAAAAAATTTTGCCCATAAATGGGATATTTTATTATATTTACAGCCTCAAGGGATAAACAGTATTCACTTATTATATCCTGATGAATTGAAGAAGGAGAGGGGGTTATTATACCGTGTACCTGAATATGATCTGGAATATATTTTTAACGTGACTGATTTTACTCAAGTCAATGCCTGGATTAATCGCCAGATGTTATATCAGGCAATGCAATGGTTAGCACCTGGAGCAGACGATACGGTATTAGATTTATTTTCTGGTTTAGGGAATTTTAGTTTAGTCTTGGCTCGTTTGGTAAAACGGGTGATTGCGGTAGAAGGTAGTACGGAGATGGTACAGCGTTTACAGTCCAATGCACAACATAATCATTTGGATAATGTAGAAGGTTATTGTGCTGATTTATTTAAAGATGTGCATAAATACCCTTGGGCACAACAAGAATACGATAGTATTTTGCTAGATCCTGCTCGTAGTGGAGCGCAAGAAATTATCCGTTATTTACCTCGTTTTAAAGCATCTAAGGTATTATATGTATCCTGTAATCCGGCGACCTTAGCAAGAGATGCAGCGATTATGGTCAATGAAAATGGCTATAAACTGGCTAAAATAGGAGTAATGGATATGTTTCCGCATACGACACATGTAGAATCTATGGTATTGTTTTCTAAAGCATAGTAACTAAAAGGTTTAGATAATGGGTATAGAAATAGAACGTAAATTTTTACTTAAAAATGATCATTGGAAAGAAATAGCAAAAGAGGGTATCGCATATCGACAAGGCTATTTTTCAGGTGCAAAAAAAGCCTCTTTACGGATACGTGTGGAAGGAAATAAGGCAAAATTTAATATTAAAAGTTTAGATAATAGCCATATCCGGCGACAAGAATATGAATATACATTGCCCTTATCAGAGGCAGAAGAAATGCTCGATACCTTATGTGATAGACCGTTAATTGAAAAGGTACGTTATCATGTACCATATCAAGGGCATATATGGGAGATTGATATATTTAGTGGCGATAATGCTGGTTTAATGGTAGCAGAAATTGAGCTACAAAATGAAAATGAAAAGTTTGCTGTACCCACCTGGATAGGTAAGGAAGTTTCTGATGATATGCGCTATTACAATATAAATTTAGTGAAGCATCCCTATTGTGATTGGAAGGATGATGTCTAACTGTATGGGGGGAAAAAGAAGGCAAATAGGTATTTTAATTGCTGTCATAGGGCTTTTGATTTTAGGAAATATCTCTTGTAGTCAACAACCAAGAAAAACAATACGTTTTGCATTAAGTAGTAAACCTGTTACGCTTGACCCCCGTTTTGCCACTGATGCAGAATCGAGTCGTATTAATCGTCTATTATATACCTCTTTAATTGACTTTGATGATAATTATTTACCTGTGCCTCAATTGGCAACTTGGAAAGAAATAACAGCAACACATTATCGTTTTAGATTAAAAAAACATAGACGAAAATTTCATCATGGTAAAAGCGTTACCGCAAAAGATGTGCAAGCAACGTATTTATCTATCCTGGATAAACAGAATGCATCACCGCATCGTAACAGTATTAAAATTATTGATCATATAACGGTACTCAATGCAGAGACTATTGATTTTTATTTACAACAGCCTGATCCCTTATTTGTCAGCAACTTGGTGATAGGTATTTTACCTGCTGATTTATTGGCAAAACAACATCCTTTCAATACGCATCCTGTGGGTAATGGAATAATGCAATTTTTGCGATGGGAAAAAAATAGATTACAAGTACAACGTTTAGCTGATCAACAAATTATTGAGTTTATTAGTATTAAAGAACCAACCATTAGGGTGTTAAAATTATTGCGAGGGGAAATTGATCTATTACAAAATAATTTACCCTTTGAACATATTCAATATTTATCCAGGCAAACAAATATTCATTTAGAACAAAAACCAGGAGGGAATTTTTCTTATTTAGGGTTTAATTTGCAAGATAAAGTAACTGCCAATCTTAAAGTACGTCAGGCTATTGCTTATGCGATAGACAGAAAAGCTATCATTCACTATGTATTGGGTAATTCTGCTCGTTTGGCAAGTAGCATTTTACCACCAGAACATTGGGCAAGCAATCAACATTTAACAACCTATGCCTACCAGCCAGAAAAAGCTAAACAGCTATTACAAGAAGCAGGATATTCGACAACTAAACCATT
The DNA here is from genome assembly GCA_026994225.1 of Gammaproteobacteria bacterium. Classification (GTDB taxonomy): domain Bacteria; phylum Pseudomonadota; class Gammaproteobacteria; order GRL18; family GRL18; genus JALWRI01. The sequence goes on from JALWRI010000064.1 coordinate 47,543, forward strand.
ACATATAGTATATAAAACATCGAGTAATCCTTTTCGTATTCGTTTAGCAAGTATTATCCAATGGCAATTAAAAAAAGTGGGTATTAACGTAGTATTACGTAGTTACGATTGGGGAACTTTTTATAGTGATATTAAAGCAGGGAAATTTCAAATGTTTAGTTTAATCTGGGTAGGGATTAAATCACCAAATATTTTTAAGTATGTTTTTCATAGTCAATCTATTCCGCCCAGTGGAGCAAATCGGGGACGTTTTATTGATAAGCAAAGTGATGCACTGATCGATCTTGCCGCTACCCAAGCACTTTCTCAACAAGCAGTAACGTATAAAACATTACAACAACGTATTCAGCAATTATTACCGTATGTACCGTTATGGTATCAAGATCATGTGGTTGTATCACAACAGAATATACAAGGCTATCATTTATCTATAGATGGTAATTATGATGGTCTACAACATATTATTAGGAATAATTAATGTTAAGTCCAAATAATTACCTGTTTATTAATTATCGTACGCAACAATTAACATTGTATAAACAGGGGAAAGAGCAATTTTCTTGTCTCGTGTCAACGGCTAAAAAGGGAATGGGAGAAAAGATAGGGAGTGGATGTACCCCTAGAGGATGGTTGATTATTCGTGAAAAAATAGGCGCAGGTCAAGCGGTAAATAGTGTCTTTGTTGCTCGTAAAACAACGGGAGAAATCTTAACAGAGACTTTATTCCAACAATATCCTCAACGAGATTGGATTTTAACCCGTATTTTATGGTTAGCAGGTTTAGAACTTGGAAAGAACCGATTGGGAAGCGTTGATACGTTTGCCCGTTATATTTATTTACATGCTTGCCCGGCATCTTACCCATTAGGTGTACCATTGTCGCATGGTTGTATTCGTTTACATAATCAGGCAATGTTATCGGTATTTAATCATGTTAAACAAGGAACATTAGTTTTTATTGGTAAGCAAACTCCTGAGTATGGAATATTATCATGATCGGGTATATTTTTCGTCGTTTTTTCAGTGCCTTAGTGGTTATTTTTGGCGTAGCTTCATTGGTTTTTTTACTCATTCATATCGTACCCGGTGATCCACTAGAAGTGATGCTAGGGGAAACAGCCAGTGCGGCTGACAGAGAACAGCTAAGACATCTTTTACAATTAGATTTACCTTTACTAGAACAATTTTATCAGTATTTTTATGCATTATTTCATTTGGATTTAGGAACTTCTTTATTTTCTCGTGAAGCAGTGTGGCCACAATTACTACAACGTATTCCTGCTACTTTAGAATTAACCCTTGCTTCTTTGTTGGTGGCAATAAGTATTGCCTTTCCATTAGGTACGATTGCGGCATTAAAAAAAGACAGTGGTTGGGATTTTACAGCAATGACGGTATCTTTAATTGGTGTATCTATTCCTAATTTTTTAATGGGTCCATTACTGATTTTATTTTTTTCTATTTATCTGGGCTGGATGCCAGTTAGTGGGCAAGAAGAAAGAGGGGCAATTATTTTGCCTGCATTAACATTAGGTAGTGCTTTGGCAGCCATTTTATCACGTATGGTGAGAGCATCACTGTTAGAAGTTTTACGTGAAGATTATATTCGTACCGCTTATGCAAAAGGTTTATCCCTACAACGTATTATGTTAGTACATGCTTTACGTAATGCTATGCTTCCAGTCTTGACTTTAATTGGTCTACAATTTGGTACTTTATTAGGTGGGGCAGTGATAACGGAAATTATTTTTTCTTGGCAAGGAGTGGGAGATTTAACTATTGATGCGATAAAAAAACGAGATTATCCTGTAGTTCAAGCGTGTATTTTATTGATTAGTTGTAGTTACGTATTAGTTAATACTTTGACGGATATGTTATATGGCGTATTAGATCCACGTATTCGTTTACAGGGAAAATAGATGCTATCAAAAAAATTAAAAATTATTTTTTCAGTCAGTATTTTAACTGTGTGGCTTATGATAGCGATCAGTGCCTTATATCTTCCTTTACCTGCGAATGTCATTCATTTAGATAAAATATTATTAATTCATGATGTTAAGGCATTGCTAGGCTATGATGATTTAGGACGAGTATTATGGTATCGCTTGGTAATGGGAGCGGGGACATCTTTGCAAGTGGCTATAGGAGTGATTGCGGTGTCATTAATTATAGGTACGTTAATTGGTAGTCTCAGTGCTTATATAGGGGGAATGTGGGATCATCTTATAGTACGGATTATTGATGTTTTTCTTGCGTTTCCTGGTATTTTATTAGCGATAGCCCTGGCCGGATTAATGGGGCCTGGTATTATGAATGTTATTATTGCATTGAGCATTGTCAGTTGGGTAGGCTATGCGCGTTTATCCAGAGCGCAGGTTATGAGCTTAAAGCATCGAGAACATGTGCAAGCTGCGATAGCATTGGGATGTTCTCATTATCGTATTCTCCGTTATCATATTTTACCTTTAATTATCGCACCGCTTATTATTGAAGCGAGTTTTGGTGTTGCCAGTGTGGTGATTGCCGAAGCAGGGTTATCGTTTTTAGGCTTAGGCGTACAGCCTCCGGATGCATCGTGGGGGAGTATGATAAAAGATGGTAGCCAATATTTATTGATGGCACCACATATGGTATTAGTACCAGGTTGTGCATTAATGTTAGTAGTATTAGCAGTTAATTTATTAGGGGACAGTTTGCGTGACTATCTGGATGTAAAGGAAAAATAATGGTATCAAATAATAGTATGGGAGTAATAAGGATGTCACTTGGATCGGTAATGGTAGATATTGAAGGATGGTATTTAACACCTGAAGATAAAACCTTATTAACCCATCCTATGGTAGGAGGGGTCATTTTATTTAGTCGTAATTTTCATACCTTGGAGCAATTACAAAATTTAACGACAGAGATACATGCGTTACGTCAGCCTGCTTTATTGATTACGGTAGATCAGGAAGGAGGGCGAGTACAACGTTTTCGAGATGGTTTTACCTTGCTCCCTGCAATGCAAAAACTAGGGGATATTTATAATCATAATAAAAAATTTGCTAAACATCTAGCTCACGAATGTGGTTGGTTAATGGCAAGTGAATTACGTAGTTGTGGGATAGATATGAGTTTTGCTCCAGTTGTTGATTTATCTCGTGGTGTGAGTTCGGTAATTGGTGATAGGGCATTGCATACAACGATTGAAGGAGTGGATGAATTAGCACAGATGTTAATGTTAGGTATGCGTGAGGCAGGTATGGAGGCAACTATTAAACATTTTCCTGGACATGGTAGTATTGTAGAAGATACGCATATAGAGATAGCAATAGATCAACGAGAATATGTGGAGATTGCTAATAGTGATTTACAACCTTTTCGGCGTTTAATTAATGCTGGAGTGGTATCTATTATGATTGCCCATGTTATTTATTCTGCGGTAGATAAGTATCCGGCCGGTTTTTCACCATTTTGGCTCAAAACAATTTTACGAGAAGATTTACATTTTCAAGGGGCTATTTTTAGTGATGATTTAAGTATGCAGGGGGTGGCGCAATTTGGTAGTTATACAGAGCGTGCCAAAATGGCATTACAAGCTGGTTGTGATATGGTGATTGTCTGTAATAATAGAAAAGCGGCATTAGAGGTAGTAAACGGGTTAGATGATTATAATGAACCTGCATCACATTTACGCTTAATTCGTTTACATGGAAAAAAAGATATTGATCATCAACAATTAGTTACTTCAGAACGTTGGCATAAAGTAACCACCGCTTTACAAAAATATATAGATGAACCTAGCCTAACGTTAGATTTATTATAAGAAGGAAAAATATGGTATTACATGAGATTGAACAAATAGCAACTGAAGCGGATTGTTTATATACACAAGCACAGGTAGAACAAGCTATTGAAAATATTGCCCAGCAAATTAATACAGAGTTAGCCGGAATGAATCCTGTGGTATTATGTGTATTAAATGGTGGTGTGATTTTTGCGGGATTATTATTACCTCGTTTAGCATTTCCTTTGCAGCTTGATTATATTCATTTATCCCGTTATGGCGATAATACTACTGGGCAGGAGGTAAAATACTTAGCTAAACCACAAAGAGAAATAAAAGATCGTATCATTTTGTTAGTTGATGATATTCACGATGAAGGGATTACTCAAAAAGCGATCATCCATTATTGTCAAGAACAAGGGGTAAAAAAGGTCTATAGTGCAATGTTAGTAGAAAAACAGCATCAGCGTAAGGTCTCTCAATCTGCAGAATTTGTTGGTTTAACCGTACCAGATAGATATGTGTTTGGTTATGGCATGGATTATAAAGGATATTTACGTAATCGAGCCGGTATTTATGCAGTAAAGGGAATGTAAGCGTAAGCACAGAGGGAAAACCGTATTATGGCAATAGCAATTATTGGTGGTACAGGCTTTACGGCAATTAAAGATATAGCGTTGATTAGGCAGCATACGATTGAAACACCGTATGGTAAACCGTCTAGTGATATTATGGAATTATCCTGGCATAATCAATCGGTTTTTTTTCTTGCTCGTCATGGTAATCCGCATACTATTGCCCCACATCAAGTGAATTATCGAGCGAATATTTGGGCATTACAACAATGTCAGGTAGATACCATTCTTGCAGTGAATGCGGTAGGAAGTATGATACACGCACCAGGTAGTCTTGTTATTCCGCATCAACTGATAGATTATACTTTTGGGCGTGAACAAAGTTTTTTTATACAAGATGACACAGGGCAAGATCTTGCCCTACAGCATATTGATTTTACCCATCCCTATACAGAAGCTGTGCGACAAAAATTATTATTAGCCGGGAAAAAGACGCACATAGCATTAATGGATAAAGGCGTTTATGCGGTAACACAAGGTCCTCGTTTAGAAACGATGGCAGAAGTTGATCGTTTAGCACAAGATGGATGCGATATTATTGGTATGACTGCCATGCCTGAAGCTGCTTTGGCAAGAGAATTACAGATTAATTATGCCTGTTGTGCCATAGTCGTTAATTGGGCAGCAGGTAGAGGGGATAGTCAGCAAGAAATTAGCCATTTAGGGATGCTAAAAGTATTACAATCTTCAATAAAGAAGATACAGCAATTATTTTCTGTATTAATAAAAGAGAATAAATAGGGAATATTGCATGGCTGAAATAGTGTTATTGGCATTAATGATAGGGTTGATAGGATATTGGTGGAATGCGGTGAGTGCTAAAGAAATAGCCCGTTTAGCAGGAAAACAAAAATGCGCTCAACTAGGAGTACAATTTTTAGATGATACCGTGATGTTAAGTAAAATCCGTTTTTGTCGCAATGATAGAGGACGATTACAATTTTGTCGCACGTATCATTTTGAATTTAGTAGTGATTGGGAAACTCGTTATAAAGGGCGAGTATTATTAGCAGGTGAACGTATCTTGGCAGTAGAAACAGAGGCGTATCGTGTACCCTATAAAGAAGAATAAAGTGTATTTTTGCCATCCGGATGTGTTTTAAAGCGGCGATGCAGCCATAAGTATTGTTCAGGTGCTTTACGAATATAGGTTTCTATCAGTTGATTAATACGCAACGCATCTTGATAGGGATCGTTACTAGGATAATTATCGAGTGCAGGTAAAAGAGTAATTTGATAGGAATGATCGGGAAGACGTTGAGGAAAATAGGGAACAACCAATGCACCGGTTTTATTGGCAATTTTTGCCGTACTGGTGATAGTGGCGGCAGGAATGGAAAAAAAGGGGACATATATCCCCTGTTTTAATCCATAATCTTGATCAGGAGCATACCATACTGCCCGTTTATTATGTAGACAACGTAATAACATCCGCATATTATCACGAGAGAAAATAGTAGTATGAGGAATACGGGTTTCACGGGCATGTTTAACCACTGCATCCATTAATGCGTTTTTCACAGGGCGATACATGGCATCAAATGGGATAGAAAGTGCCAAAGTATGGGCACATAATTCCATAGTGGTAAAATGTCCGGTAATTAATAAGACTCCTTTGTTTTGAGCTAAAGCATTTTGTAAATGTTCTTTACCAATAATATGTACTTGCTGTTGTAAGGTGTCATTATCCAGCCACCAACTCATTGCCATTTCAATAATACCCATTGCTACAGAAAAGAGATGAGATTGTAATAATTTTTTTTGTTCAGAAGGTGATTTTTCAGGGAAACACAGTTGAATATTTCTGCGTGCAATATGGATACGTTTTCGCATAAATACCGTGGCTAAGGTAGATAAAATCTGTGCAGTAAATATGCGTGCTTTGAGTGGTAGATGAATGATGAATTTTAAAAATATCAGCACTATCCAGGTCGCCCAGTAACGGGGGTGGCTAAAAGTACGAAAAGAGCGTGACAAAATAATAACCTAATAATTCTTAAAGAGAACTAGCATGGCTCGGTGCATCATTATGTAAGTGTAATAATTTTGAAAATTGTATTTTACTAAAATGATAACGAATATTTTTATCAGCAAAACCTAAAGCCTGTTCATCATATAATATTTCCATGCGTTGTTTTATTGTGTCTGCTCCAGGTTGTTTCCAATTAATAGATACTTCAGGTTTTAATCCATTACTGTGGTATTCTTGAATTTTTAAGGCACTAATATGTTCCCATTGATGGATAAACTGATTGATGGTATCAGTGCTTACTTCTACTTGTTCCGGTGAAAGTTGCCAATTTTTTCCCTGTTTTATTAGTTGTAACGAGGGTAATTGTAATTGTTGTATTTTTGCACCAGCAGGAAAGAGAGATAAATCAATATATTCTGTATAGGGTTTACGTAAACTATAATAAAAGCTGTCATTAATTAAATGAATGGTATCATTGATTAAGACATACCGGTATTTACCTAATGGATCAGCACCACCAAAGCTAATCGTCATATCATTTAAACGTAATACAGCCAAAGGTTTATCTAATTGATAAGCAGTTAATGATTTATCTTTTGCCAGAAAATGATGTTGGCTTTTTGCTGTAGTAATATCCAGGATAGTATCGAGATAAATAGGATTAATGCGGGATGGTATCGGTTTTTGCATCATCCAGTGTGAGGAAGTCTTTTCGAAATCTATATCATGTAGTTGATGACGTTGTAAATGGATAGTGTGAATATCTTTAGGGTGCAAGGAAGTGAGCAGAGGGGATAGCTTTTCAGGTGTTAGCCCAGGTTCAAACCAGCTAATAAGTAGCAGGATGATAATAGCAATAAAAAGCAGTCCATTTAATTGAGGTAATTTCATTTTTTACGCCGCCAGATCCAGATAATAAAGCCACTTGAAAAAAAGAACAATGGAATAAAAATTAAAAATATAAAGGCTAAGGACAAGAGGGTATTGTCAGATAGATTAAGTTGTACATCTTTTACTTGTTGTATGGGAATATGCATCAAATTGTCATCATGGCTTAGCCAGTTAATGATATTCATACTCAAATGTAAATTACCCACATTGCCAAGATAGGTGTTAGACATAAAATCGCCATCGCCGATAACAACAATACGTTGTTCAAAAGGGGTTTCTGCATCTTCTATCGTCCGCCAGATAGCAAAACCAAGTGATAAGGATCCTTTTATATCATTATCATCAAATTGAATAGTGCCTTGTAAGGTACTAGTTTCTGACCAACTTTGTTCAATCGTTTGCAACAAGGCATTACTGTGCCAGCCCGTTTTACTAAAATCAGGTAATTCACTAATAGGGAGTGCTTGTGGAAATAACGTGAGCTTATCAAAACCTTGAGTAATAGGATGAGATTGATATTGGGCGATAATAGCTATACTGGGGTTTTCCAACCCGAATGCTTGGGTACTGGGATCAACAATAGTACCGGGTAAGAATTCAATACTTAATTGTTCTGCTAGGGGGGTTAGTCCATAATTATGATGTCTGCGTACATCTGGATCGTTAAGCCATAATAAATTTCCACCTTGTTGTAGATAGGCTTGTATCTGATTGACTTCATTAGGAAGATATGCAACTTGCGGGCTGGCAATAATCAAAGTGGCTGTATTTTCAGGAATACGATCATGGGTTAAATTAACCGTTTTAATTTTAAAGCCCTTTGCTTTTAATTGTTTAGTAAAAATAGAGATAGCGTAATTATTCTCTTGCTCAGGAGAACGTTCGCCATGTCCTTGAACAAATACTAATTGTTGATCATTACTGCGTGCTAGACGTTGTAGGTTATTGCTGATAGCTTGTTCACTAAGGGTTTGTAAATGTTCGCTACGTTCCTGGTAATAAATAATTAATTCACCATCCATACTAATCCCTTCAGCTCTTGCTTGTTGAGGATTTTCCACCGGATCGATAAATACCAGTTGAATATCTTTTTTATGTTGCTGATAACGAGCGATTAAATCTCGTATCGCTAAACGAATTTCAGGATTATCACTGCTATAGGCAACAATTTTAATAGGAGAGGGTAATGTTTTAAGTAATACGATGGTACTTTCACTGAGTGAATTACTATTATTATACGTCCAATCAGCACGATAAACATAACGGCTACTAAGCCAAGCTAATAGTGCTATCACAATACACAGTTGTATAATAAATAATAGATGGTGTAAACGATAATGGATACGAAGTTTATGAGTTGTGTACATAATAATTTAATGGGGTAGTCGGTCGTGTTCAAGACGACGGATACTTAAGGTAATAAAAAGTAAGATAAAAAGTAAGAAAAAACAAATATCGGTACTATTAAAAAGCCCTTTAAGCAATGCTTCAAAATGGGACAAAAGTGATAGATAAGCAAGTAAGCTGGTATTGCTTTCTCCTGCCCAGTTTATAATCCATAAAAATAATAGTAGCCCAAAAGTGTTGATGGCTGCAACGGCTGGTTGGCGAGTAAGGGTCGACATATACAAGCCTGCGGCAGCAAAGGATGCAAGCAGCAAAGTTAAGCCTAACAAGGCTGCCGCTGTTTGTCCTAAATCAATATCTGTACCAAGTAATAAAGAAAAGGGCATTAAAGCGATAATACCAACCATAAGGAAGATAAACGTTAAAATACCCAAATATTTACCTAAAATAATTTCTGTCATGGAGAGCGGAGCGCTAAAGAGTAAGGGTAATGTTTGATTACGGCGTTCTTCACTAATTAGGCGCATGGTTAATAAGGGTATGATAAGTAATAGTATAATGGCAGTGCTACCCAGCAATGGTGCAATAATAATTTGCGTTACGCCAATAGCTTGCTCTTGCATAGCAAGTTCTGCTTGAATAAGCATATATTGTTCTAGTTGTTCTAAAAATTGATAGGCAATAATCAGTTGTACTACCCCTAAAATAGACCAGCCCAAAGGGGATAAAAATAAACTTTTAAATTCACGCCAGGCAATGAATCCTGTTATCATGCTACAGACTCCTGAGAGGGATGACGATCTTGTTCTTGTAGGGTAAGGGACATAAAAATATTTTCCAGTGATAATTTCTGTGGTGTTAATTCATATAATCCCCAATCTTTTTGTACAGCATGATGTAGTAATCGCTGTGTCGGATTATTATCGGCCTGATAATGGACAAGAAAATGCTGATCATCTTGTTGGTTAATTTCAATAATACCAGGTAGTGTTTTTAGATACTCAATCTCTGGAGGATTGGCTAACGCTAATAAGAGTACGGTACTTTGTAGATGTTGTTCGAGGGCATCAATACTTTCATTTAAGACTAATTCTCCTTGATGAATAATTTGTACTCGATCACAAACAGCTTGTACTTCAGGAAGTATATGGGTGGACAAGATAACACTATGTTCTTTGGCTAAATCCCGAATCATATTGCGAATATCATGGATTTGAATGGGGTCAAGTCCAACGGTAGGTTCATCTAAAATCACGACAGGCGGAGTGTGAATAATAGCTTGTGCAATTCCTACCCGTTGTTGATAACCTTTAGATAATTGATTAATTAATTTTTTTCCGACATCAGTTAAACCACAACGTTGTTTTGCCAAATCTATCGCAGAAGTAATACGAGTAGCAGCAATCCGTTGAATACGGGCACAATAATACAAGTATTCATCGACCCGCATTTCTTTATATAAAGGAGGAGTATCAGGAAGATAACCCAACATTGCTTTAGCTCGTTTAGGATATTCTAATAAATCGATACCTGCAATATGAATTTCCCCTATAGCAGGGGTAAGATTGGCGGTTAGCATTTGCATAGTGGTCGATTTTCCTGCACCATTAGGCCCTAAAAATCCTAGCACTTCACCACGTTGTAAAGAAAAACTAATATTATTAACGGCACATTGTTGTGCATAGTAGTAACTGATATTTTTAACTTCTATAAGTGTATCCATGTTCTATGCAACATCTCTTTCAGACTCTAAACACTAAGAGTGCTATACTATCAATTTTTAACGATTAATCAAGTTAGTAAGTAAAGATGATATCTTCGTGAAGCAAATAGAATTAAAAGATTTTAATAATTTAACTAAAACCTTGACTTTTAATATTTATGATTTTTTTTATATTCATTCCTCTCAACAACTTGCGCTATATCACCAATATATTAGAGCAAAATATAATGCACAATATTTGACACGCATACTCCAGGAAGTTAATTATACCATTGGTGCAAGCATTTTACATATTGCCCAGCAAGACTATAAACCTCAAGGTGCAAGTGTGAATGTTTTAATTTGTGAAGCACCAATAAAAGAAGATAAAGAGATCAGTAATGGATACACTGATACTCTGTTAGCACATTTAGATAAAAGTCATATTAGTGTGCATACTTATCCCGAATTAGAACCTTATCAAAATATTGCATCTGTACGGGTAGATATTGATGTATCTACTTGTGGTACTATTTCACCTTTACAAGCCCTGAATTTTCTTATTCGTCGTTTTAATTCTGATATTGTGATGCTGGATTATCGAATACGGGGTTTTACTCGAGATATTAGGGGTAAAAAACATTATATGGATCATAGTATTGTTTCTATCCAAGATTTTTTAGCATTAGATATTCAAAAAATGTATCAGGTAATAGATAAAAATGTACCAGAGGAGCGTAATTTTCATACTAAAATGCGAGTAAAGACATTAAACTTGGAACAGCATTGCATAGGTAATATATTTGTGCAGTTAAAGAGATCAACACAACGGGTTATTTATCAATCTATTCAAAAAGAAATGCAAGACATTTTTGATGGTATTGAAGCATAAAGATTAATATTTTACGAATGAATAGAATACTCATTCTTGCTGGTGTTTAATTTTACTCTTTTTAGAAAAAGAGCAGACTTACATTATAATAGCTGCTCATGCTGTTGATAATAGTTATATAGGGGGATTATACCATGTTTAAAACGATACTTACGCTGCCTGAAAAGAGAAGTTACTGGATTTTTTGGTTACTTTTAGGGGCTACATTTGAAGCAGTGGCACTCTATTATCAATATATATTGGAATATGATCCCTGTGTATTATGTATTCATGTACGAATTATTATGCTAGGGATTATTCTGATATCATTGATGGCTCTATTTTTATATCAAAATTGGTTTGGAAGACTGTTATTCCAAATATTAATAACCCTATTAGGAGGGATATTAGTCGAACGTTCGTATCAGTTATTAGGTACTGAACGAGGGTTTGTTTCTGGTAGTTGTAGCATGGATTTAGGCTTTCCTTCCTGGTTTGCTTTAGATAGTTGGATGCCTGGTATCTTTAAAGTATGGGAAGCATGTGGTTATACCCCAAAATTATTATTTGGTATTACGATGGCTGAGGCTTTAATGGTCTTTTCTGTCATTATGTTATGTACTTGTGTCATAGAGTTAATAGGTGTGTTACTGGTGAAAAGAGCAAATGTTCCTAAAAGTGAGGCAAGGTAGAATATGGTGATAACGTAATAAGAGTGGTAGAATAACCGGATTTTTTCATAGTTAGTGAAGGGGCGTTAGGTAATGTTTTCTAAAAAAATGACCATTGCAGGGTTTGATGATGAATTATGGCAAGCAATACAACAAGAAGAAGTACGCCAAGAAGAACATATCGAATTAATCGCATCAGAAAATTATACGAGTCCAAGAGTGATGCAAGCACAAGGCTCAGTATTGACTAACAAATATGCAGAGGGATACCCAAAAAAACGCTATTACGGCGGTTGTGAAAATGTTGATATAGCAGAACAACTTGCAATAGATAGAGCTAAAACATTATTTGGAGCAGATTATGCAAATGTACAGCCTCACTCGGGATCGCAAGCAAACGCTGCAGTGTATTTAGCCCTATTAAAACCGGGTGATACCATTATGGGGATGGATTTAGCACATGGTGGACATTTAACACATGGTTCTAAGGTTAATTTTTCAGGAAAATTATTTCATGCCGTTAGTTATGGCTTAGATGAAAAAACAGAAGAAATTGATTATGAGCAATTACGAGCTATGGCGTTAGAACATAAGCCTAGAATGCTGGTAGGAGGATTTAGTGCGTATTCACGTATAGTAGATTGGCAAAAATTTAGAGATATTGCTGATGAAGTGGGTGCTTATTTATTTGTAGATATGGCACATGTTGCAGGGTTAGTCGCTGCAGGTGTATATCCTAGCCCTGTACAGATTGCAGATATTACAACCACTACTACGCATAAAACGTTACGAGGACCTCGGGGTGGACTTATCTTGGCGAAAGCAAATCCTGAAATTGAAAAGAAGTTAAATTCATTAGTTTTCCCAGGTACACAAGGTGGGCCATTAATGCACGTAATTGCAGCAAAAGCAGTCGCATTTAAAGAAGCAATGGAGGAAGATTTTAAACAATATCAACAACAAGTAGTTTATAATGCGCAAACGATGGCAAAGGTAATGATGGAACGAGGATATGCTATTGTTTCAAAAGGGACAGATAACCATTTATTTTTAGTTAATTTAATTGCTAAAGGTATCACTGGTAAAGAGGCGGATGCCGCACTAGGTGCTGCCAATATCACGGTAAACAAAAACGCAGTACTCAATGATCCACAATCTCCTTTTGTTACCAGTGGTATTCGTATTGGTACTCCTGCTATGACTACTCGGGGTTTTAAAGAAAAGGAAGCAAAGGATTTAGCACATTGGATTTGTGATATTTTAGATGATATCCATAATCAAGCAATGATTGCCAAAGTAAAGCAAAGTGTTATTGATGTTTGTCAACGTTTTCCTGTCTATGCAGAATAATAGCTTACTGTTATCTAAAGACTAAAAAGGACTATTATTATGCATTGTCCTTTTTGTGGGAGTAATGATACGAAAGTCACTGATTCCCGTTTAGCAGATGCTGGAAATAGTGTAAAACGCCGAAGAAAATGTCATCAATGTAAAGAACGTTTTACCACATTTGAAACAGCAGCATTACAAATGCCACGTATTATCAAACACAATGGTAATCGGGAACCTTTTGAGTTGCGTAAATTAGAAACAGGAATATTACGGGCTTTAGAGAAACGACCGGTGGCAACAAAAGATATTGATCATGCCATTCAACGTATTTTGCAAAAAATTCGGGGATGGGGTGAAAGAGAATGTGCAGCGAGCGTGGTGGGAGATTGGGTAATGGATGAATTACGTAAAATGGATAAAGTAGCGTATATTCGTTTTGCTTCCGTATATCGTAGTTTTCAAGATTTAGATGAGTTTCGACAAACTATAGATAATTTGGAAAAAAGCACTGAGGATATCTCCCATGACTGATCTGCAAACGATGTATATGCAACAAGCATTACGTTTAGCTGAAAATGGTTTGCATACAACACATCCTAACCCCCGAGTAGGGTGTCTGTTAGTCAATGATACGGGGATTGTGGGGGAAGGCTGGCATCAGTATGCAGGACAAGAACATGCAGAAATTAATGCTCTACGTAATGCGGGAGAAAAGGCACAGGGGGCTACAGCATACGTAACATTAGAACCTTGTTGTCATTATGGACGAACACCGCCTTGTACAGAAGCCTTGATTAAGGCAGGGGTGAAAAAGGTTGTTGTTGCTATGCAAGATCCAAATCCTCAAGTTGCTGGTAAAGGATTGCAGCAATTATCTGGGCATGGTATTGAAGTATGTAGTGGTGTACTAGAAGACCAAGCCAGAGCATTAAATCTTGGTTTTATTAAACGTATGCAAGATCAACTTCCTTTTGTTCGATGTAAATTAGCAACTAGTCTGGATGGACGTACTGCGATGGCATCAGGCGAAAGTAAATGGATTAGTTCAGAGGCATCACGGAAAGATGTACAACGTTTACGTGCATACAGTAATGCGATAATGACAGGTATTGGCACTGTTTTAGCCGATGATCCTTCCTTAACGGTACGAGAGCAACAACTTATTCCTCCAGAACAACCATTACGGGTAGTATTGGATAGTAATCTGAAAATACCTGTTGATGCGACCATGTTATCGTTACCAGGTGAAGTATATATAGTAACGACTAATCAGTGGGATAAAACGAAACAGATAAAAAAAGAAGCATTAGAAAAAATGGGTGTTAACATCATTAATGTAGCTACTCAAGATAATAAAATAAAGCTCAAAGAGGTATTAAAAATATTAGCTCAAAAAGAAATTAATGATGTTTTATTGGAATGTGGTGCAACATTAGCTGGAGCAATGTTACAAGAAAATTTACTTGATCAGCTGGTTTTATATCTAGCACCTCATCTTATGGGAGATTTAGCAAAAGGCTTGTTTCATTTCCCTGAGATAAAATATATGTCTGAACGTATTGCTTTGGATATTCAGGATGTTCGCCGTTTTGAGAAAGATATTCGCATTATAGCCAATATTAAAAAAGCAGATGAATAAGAGAGTATTAAAAGTAGGTGATTATGTTTACAGGTATTGTTGAAGCAGTAGGTAATATTGCTCGTATTGAGAATAATGGTACAGATAGTCGTTTTTTTATTATCACGGGAAAATTAGATTTAATGGATGTAGCATTAGGCGATAGTATTGCCGTAGATGGGGTATGTTTAACGGTTGTTAGCTTGTTAGAAAATGGTTTTTGGACTGATGTATCTCAAGAGAGTTTATCCTTAACTAATTTATCCCGTGCGACAACAGGGTGTGCGGTAAACTTGGAAAAAGCATTAACACCTACTACCCGCTTGGGAGGTCATTTAGTGAGTGGTCATGTGGACGGATTAGGTACTATTATTTCTTGTCAAAAAGAGGGACGTTCACTGCGTTTTGGTATACAAGCACCAGATAATCTAGCACACTATATAGCTACAAAAGGTTCAATTTGTGTAAATGGCGTTAGTTTGACAGTCAATGCAGTAGATAAAGCTTGTTTCTTTTTAAATATTGTCCCACATACTTTAGAAGAAACAACATTAAGTAATGCTAAAGAAGGGACTGTGGTAAATCTGGAAGTAGATTTAATTGCTCGATATTTAGAACGTTTGTTAACAGGAAAAATATCCGTCAATAATAGTGAAGGTATCACTGAACATTTTTTGGCAGAACATGGTTTTTTACGTAGTTAATTGCCTTTAATATAGGAATGTAAATGAATTTTAATACCATAGAAGAAATTATTGAAGATATTCGCCAAGGTAAGATGGTCATTATTGTTGATGATGAAGATCGAGAAAATGAAGGTGATCTATTAATGGCAGCTTCGTTAGTTACACCAGAAGATATTAATTTTATGGCTCGATATGGACGAGGATTAATTTGTCTCACCATTACAGAAAAACGTTGTGAACAGTTACAATTAGGTATGATGGTGAATGCAAATAGTGCTCAACATGGTACTAATTTTACCATCTCTATAGAAGCAGCAGAAGGGGTAACAACGGGCATATCCGCTGCAGATAGAGCAATGACTATCCAAACTGCGGTGGCAGCTGAAGCAAAACCTGAAGATATTGTTCAGCCAGGACATATTTTTCCTTTAAAAGCACAGCCAGGAGGGGTGCTAACACGTACAGGACATACAGAAGCAGGCTGTGATTTAGCACGTATGGCAGGTTTTGAGCCAGCAGCAGTGATTGTAGAAATTCTTAATGAAGATGGTACTATGGCTCGCCGTCCAGATTTAGAAAAATATGCTAAACAGCATCATTTAAAAATGGGCAGTATCGCAGATTTAATTGAATACCGTTTAAAAAATGAACGCACTATTGAGAAAAAAGCAGAATGTGTAATGCCGACTAATGTGGGTGATTTTCATTTACATGCTTTTGAAGATTCCATAACCAAGACGGTACATTTAGCACTGGTTAAAGGGACCATTGATTCATCAAAACCAGTATTAGTACGGGTACATATGCATAATACTTTATGTGATATATTGAGTAGTTTCAGACAAGAATGTGGTTGGCCATTAAATGATGTGATGCAGCGTATTGATGAAGAAGGTAGCGGTGTTATCGTCATTTTAAATGATCCGGACGAATACCGTCATATCTTGCAACAAGTAAAGTATTATCAATCCCACGATCAAGGACAAAGTATACAACAACGGGGTAAAGAGGATTTGTATACTTATGGTATTGGGGCGCAAATATTACAATGTTTAAATGTAAAAAAAATGCGAGTAATGAGTTCCCCTAAAAAAATGCATGGTTTATCTGGGTTTGGCCTGGAAGTGGTGGAATATATTACTGGTGAGTAAATCAAATATATCCTTGATTCAATTAATATAGGTAATTTATGATGTCAAAAATAAATAGTATTGAAGGCGATTTGATAGTATCAAAAGATACACATTTTGCTGTATTAGTGAGTCGTTTCAATAGTTTTGTAGTAGAAAGTTTAGTCAGTGGAGCAATAGATACATTATTGCGACATGGCGCAGATAAAAGCAATATTGATATTATTCGTGTACCCGGTGCAGTAGAAATGCCTATTGCAGCACAGCGTATTGCAAAAAAGGGAAAATACCAATCTATTATTGCCTTAGGGGCAGTTATTCGAGGTGGTACGCCCCATTTTGATTTTGTTGCTAATGAGAATGCGAAAGGATTAGCACAAGTTTCCTTACAGTATGATATACCTGTTGCTTTTGGGGTATTAACGGTAGATAGTATTGAACAGGCTATCGAACGCTCAGGAACAAAAGCAGGAAATAAAGGCAGCGAAGCGGCATTGTCTGCAATAGAAATGGTTAATGTATTAGATAAGTTATCGTAGTCCATTAATTAAAAGAGTTTGATATTTTATTTTTTAACACTAGGAAGGTATCTGTGAATACTCGCTCACGGGCAAGACAACTTGCTGTACAAGCACTTTATCAGTGGTTATTAACAGCAGATGATATACAGGAGATCGATACGCAATTTGTTGTTGGACAGGATATGAAAAATATTGATGTCAGTTATTTTCAGGAGTTATTACGCCAAAGCAGTCTTTTAGCTTCTGAATTAGAAATACAGATCACTCCTTTATTGAATAGAAAATTGACAGAAGTTGATCCAGTAGAGCGAGCCATATTATTAATATCAACATATGAGTTAACAATGCGCCTGGATATACCCTATCGGGTAGTTATTAATGAAGGGGTGGAACTAGCAAAAATATTTGGTTCAGAGCAAGGACATCGTTTTATCAATGGTATTTTAGATAAATTAGCTAAAAAAATACGTCCAAAAGAAATAAAAACTAACTTGTTATCGTCTCAGTCCTCTGAATCTTCATCATTTAAACCTTCTAAATCATCACCTAAAATAAAAAAGAAAACGACCATAAAACTTAAAAAGAAAAGAGATATACAAGCATAAATGGATGAATTTTCTTTAATTGATCAATATTGGAATCAAGAACAAACGTTTCGACAAGATGTATTATTAGGTATTGGTGATGATTGTGCATTATTAAAAGTACCTGAACAACAGGTGTTAGCGGTATCAATGGATACCTTGTTAGCAGATGTTCATTTTCCAGCCGATGCTTTAGCACAAAATATAGGGTATAAGTCGTTAGCAGTTAATTTAAGTGATTTGGCAGCAATGGGAGCAAAACCCGCTTGGGGGATGTTGAGTATTACTTTACCTGCAATAGATGAGCAATGGATCAATGCATTTTATGAGGGATTTTCCAGATTGGCAAAAGCATATTCAATGCAGTTAGTAGGAGGTGATACAACGCAAGGTACATTAGCAGTAACGATACAAGTTATGGGCTTTGTACCAAAACAAGGAGCTTTACGGCGAAATAATGCACAAATTGGGGATAAAATTATAGTAACGGGTAAACTAGGTGCTGCAGCGTTAGGTTTACAGGTGTATTATAAAAAACTGTTGCTGTCCAAAACGGCTGAACAAGAAGCATTAAATGCATTGCATTATCCTACACCGGCTATATCA
The DNA here is from genome assembly GCA_026994225.1 of Gammaproteobacteria bacterium. GTDB lineage: Bacteria > Pseudomonadota > Gammaproteobacteria > GRL18 > GRL18 > JALWRI01. The sequence goes on from JALWRI010000064.1 coordinate 65,878, forward strand.
CAAGGGCGTTATTTGATAGAAATAGGGGCGCATGCAGCAATAGATATATCAGATGGATTACTTGCAGATTTAGGTCATATATTAAAAAAAAGTGCAGTGTCTGCTATTATTGATACGGATGCTATTCCCTTAGCTGCGTGTTTACAAGAAATAAGCCTAGAACAAGCATTACAATATGCTTGTTCTGGAGGTGATGATTATCAATTATGTTTTACCCTTTCAGCAGATAAAGTTGATTTACTTAAGAATATGGAGGGAGCATATAGTGTTATTGGAGAGGTTATTCCATTACAGTCCCCCCTTATTGAAGTTGTAGGAAAGCATAAAGAGATACTCTCTGCTGGTTCTTCAGGTTATATCCATTTTACAGGGAAATCCTTTGTATAAAAACAATGTAGTCGTCAAAAAACAAGATATATTTACCCGACCTTGCTATTTTTTGGCATTTGGTTTTGGCAGTGGTTTAATGCCTAAAGCACCTGGAACATGGGGAACATTAATGGCTATCCCTTGCTATATTTTATTACAGATGTTGTCCTGGAAGATGTACATTTCATTGTTGCTTTGTGCTTTCATCATAGGTATCTGGTTATGTGATAGTGTGAGTAAAGATATGGGGGTACATGATCACGGTGGTATAGTATGGGATGAATTTGTTGGCTATTGGATTACTATGGCATGGGTGAACATCTCATGGTTGCATATAGTATTGGGATTTATTTTATTTCGAATTTTTGATATATGGAAACCTTATCCTGTTTCATGGTGTGATAAAAATATATCGGGTGGATTAGGAATTATGTTAGATGATGTGATAGCTGGTATCTATGCAGGCATTTTTTTACTTGGCATGAGTTATTGGTTGTAAAAATAGGAGTTAAAGGTTTTGTATTTGGCAATTATCTATGCTAAATTCCCCATGCTTTTCATGTAAATTTCTATGAGTGGTAGTAAATTATATACTTTTATAAAAAAATAGTAATTAATGGTTGACTTGCTTATCGAAATTCGACATAATCGCCCATTCTAAAGTATTGCTGGAGGGGTTCCCGAGCGGCCAAAGGGGACAGACTGTAAATCTGTTGGCTCTGCCTTCGAAGGTTCGAATCCTTCCCCCTCCACCATTTTAATTTTATATTACTAAGTTTTTAGCGGGTGTAGTTCAATGGTAGAACCTCAGCCTTCCAAGCTGATGGTGTGGGTTCGATTCCCATCACCCGCTCCAATTTTTATACAGGTAGTATTTAGAGTAGTTAGCCCATATAGCTCAGGGGTAGAGCGCATCCTTGGTAAGGATGAGGTCACAGGTTCAAATCCCGTTATGGGCTCCATATGTTGTGTCAATATACTTTGTTTATTTTGGCGTGTTTACAGGCAATAACCAGATTATAAGGTCAGAGAATGTCTAAAGAAAAGTTTGAACGTACGAAACCCCATGTGAATGTAGGCACAATCGGTCACGTGGATCATGGAAAAACCACCCTGACAGCAGCGTTAACGAAAGTCATGGCAGAAAAGCATGGCGGAGAGACGAAGGCTTATGATCAAATTGATAGCGCACCAGAAGAAAGAGCTCGTGGTATTACGATAGCAACAGCGCATGTGGAATATGAATCAGATGTACGTCATTATGCTCATGTAGATTGCCCGGGACATGCGGACTATGTAAAAAATATGATTACGGGTGCGGCACAAATGGATGGTGCTATATTGGTTTGTAGTGCAGCAGATGGTCCTATGCCGCAAACACGTGAGCATATATTGTTATCTCGTCAAGTAGGTGTACCTTATATTGTTGTCTATCTGAATAAAGCAGATATGGTTGACGATGAAGAGTTATTAGAATTAGTAGAAATGGAAGTACGGGAATTATTAGATCAATATGAATTTCCTGGTGATGATACACCGATAGTGACAGGTTCAGCCTTAAAGGCATTAGAAGGTGATCAAAGTGATATAGGTGTTCCCTCTATTTATAAATTAATAGATGAAATGGATGCGTATATTCCTGAGCCAGAGCGTGCAATTGATGGTGATTTTGTAATGCCCGTAGAGGATGTATTCTCTATATCAGGTCGGGGTACAGTGGTAACCGGACGTATCGAACGGGGTATAATTAATGTTGGTGATGATGTAGAAATTGTTGGTATTAAAGATACGGCAACCACAACTTGTACCGGTGTAGAAATGTTCCGCAAATTACTGGATCAAGGTATGGCGGGAGATAATGTAGGTGTTTTATTACGTGGTATCAAGCGTGAAGATGTAGAACGTGGTCAGGTTTTAGCAAAACCAGGTAGTATTACCCCACATACTAAATTTGAAGCAGAAATTTATATATTATCAAAAGAGGAAGGTGGTCGTCATACGCCCTTCTTTAAAGGGTATCGTCCCCAGTTTTATTTTAGAACGACCGACGTAACGGGAGCCTGTGATTTACCTGAAGGGGTAGAGATGGTTATGCCTGGCGATAATGTACAAATGACGGTAAGTTTAATTGCACCGATTGCGATGGAAGAAGGTTTGCGCTTTGCGATTCGTGAAGGTGGCCGTACAGTAGGCGCCGGTGTTGTTGCTAAAATTATTGAATAACAGAAAATAAACTGGAAAGGATAGCAACATCTTGTTATCCTTTCCGGTGTTGATGTTCTTCAATTAAAAACTTTTTAGGCTAGTAGCTCAATTGGCAGAGCAGCGGTCTCCAAAACCGCAGGTTGGGGGTTCGATTCCCTCCTAGCCTGCCACTATAATCTTTAATATCCTTGTTGTAAAAATACATGTCTGATAAATTAAAACTCAGTATTGCGGCGTTGATAGTAGTAGTTGCTCTTATCTTATTTTATGTTTTTCCTGAATATTCGGTACTTATGCGAGTATTAGGGTTGTTATTTATGTTTGGAGTGGCAGCCTTTATAGCAGCGCAAACGGTGTTAGGAAAAGATACTATTACTTTTGTTCGTAGCGCAATTATTGAAGTAAAAAAAGTAGTTTGGCCGAGTAAAAAAGAAACCATGCAGACGACTTTAATAGTAGGTGTGATGGTATTTATTGTGGGTTTAATGTTATGGATATTTGATCTTATTCTGGCATCAGGAGTGAGTTATTTAACTGGGCAAGGAAGTTAATTATGAGCTTACGTTGGTATGTTGTACATGCGTATTCAGGTTATGAAAAGCGTGTAAAAGAAGCGATAGAAGAACGAGTAGAACGCTTCAATATGGCAGATAAATTTGGATTGGTTTTAGTTCCAACAGAAGAAGTGATTGAAATTCGGGGTGGAAAAAAACGTAAAAGTGATAGAAAATTTTATCCTGGTTATGTTTTGGTGCAGATGGATTTAGATGATGAAACATGGCATTTAGTGAAAGATGTGCCTCGTGTACTAGGATTTATTGGTGGTACGAGTGATCAACCGTCTCCTATTTCAGACAAAGAAGCAGAAGCCATTTTAGCACGGGTGCAAGAAGGTACAGATAAGCCAAAACCTAAAATTTTATTTGAGGTAGGCGAGTTGGTGCGTATTATTGAAGGGCCATTTAATGACTTTAACGGTACGGTAGAAGATGTAGACTATGAACGTAGTCGTATGCGTGTTTCTGTTTCTATATTTGGTCGTTCCACTCCAGTAGATTTGGATTTTACACAAGTAGAAAAAACATAAGTATTAACTGTTGATTAATAGTGGGGAGCTTTGAAAGCGTTATAACCCAAAGGAGTTTATTTTGGCCAAAAAAATTGAATCATATATAAAATTGCAAGTCCCTGCTGGACAAGCAAATCCTAGTCCTCCTGTTGGACCTGCTTTAGGTCAACATGGTCTAAATATTATGGAGTTTTGTAAGGCATTTAATGCAAAAACCCAAAATATGGAACAAGGGATGCCCATTCCTGTTGTTATTACTGTATATAATGACCGTAGCTTTACCTTTGAAACAAAAACACCTCCAGCTTCTATTTTATTAAAAAAAGCAGTAGGTATTACAAAGGGAAGTGGAGTGCCTAATCGTGATAAAGTAGGAAAAGTAAACCGTGAACAATTAGAAGAAATTGCTCAACAAAAAATGCCTGACTTGTCGGCTGCAGATATGGATGCAGCCGTGCGTACTATTGCTGGTAGCGCACGTAGTATAGGTATTGAAACGGACGGAGTAGAATAAGATGAAATTAACTAAACGTCAAAAATTAATCCGTGAAAAAGTTGAGGCAGGTAGACAATATACCTTTAATGATGCGGTACAGTTATTACAATCTTTACCAAAGTTGAAATTTACAGAATCCATAGATTTAAGTGTTAATTTAGGTGTTGATCCTCGTAAGTCTGATCAAGTAGTAAGAGGTGCAACCCTCTTACCAAAAGGAAATGGTAAAACAATTCGAGTAGCTGTTTTTGCCCAAGGTGCTAATGCTGTAACTGCGACAGAAGCAGGTGCAGATATTGTTGGATTGGAAGATTTAGCTGATACAGTGAAAGCAGGAAATATGGATTTTGATGTAGTGATTGCTACACCAGATGTAATGCGTATAGTTGGACAATTAGGGCAAATTTTAGGTCCTAGAGGTTTAATGCCTAATCCGAAGGTAGGTACTGTTACTACAGACGTTGCTACAGCAGTAAAAAACGCTAAAGCAGGTCAGGTACGTTATCGTACAGATAAAGCAGGAATTATTCATTGCTCTATTGGTAATATCACTTTTACAGGGGAAGATTTACTTGAAAATACTAAAGCCTTGATGAGTGATTTACAAAAAGCAAAACCTAGTTCAGCAAAGGGTATTTATTTGAAAAAAGTCACCTTGTCTTCTACTATGGGGCCTGGGATTGAAATAGATCAAACTAGTTTGGATCTTAAATAGTAATATATTTAAGCCAAAAATTTTGGCATACTATTAGTTGATTATATTAATTAATACACGTCAAAGACCGTAGGTGCTATAGCTTAAATGGTTCATTTAACAACCTACGCAGGCGATGTTGCTCGATATATTAAAGAGCCATCGTTTTTTTAACATTAATGATAAAGGTGAAGCATGGCTCTAACAATGGAGAAAAAAGAAGCAATAATTGCTGATATTGCAAATATTGCAAATAGTGCTCACTCAGCAGTAGCCTTTAATTACAAAGGTATTGCGTCAAATGATATGAATGCTTTGAGATGCCAAGCCCGTAAAGAGGGAGTACATCTTCAAGTAGTCAAAAATACTTTGGCAAAAAGGGCTGTAAGTGGTACTAATTTTGAATGTATGCAAGATTCATTAACAGGCTCTCTAGTTTTAGCATTTTCTTTAGAAGATCCCGGTGCAGCAGCACGGCTTGTTAAGGATTTTTTAAAAGAACATAAAGGTGTTGAAGTTCAGGTTATTTCTATTGGCGGTAAATTACTAGCAGCAAATGAATTGGATACATTGGCGAAAATGCCAACCAAAGATCAAGCTATTAGTATGTTAATGTCTGTAATGAAAGCACCTGTTACCAAGTTGGTACGTACTTTGGCAGAACCACATGCGAAATTAGTAAGAACTGTTGCTGCTGTCCGTGATGCAAAAGAATCTGCGTAATAATATATAATTTTATATCGAGCATAATGAGGAATTTATAATGGCTGTATCAAAAGAAGATATTTTAGACACTATTTCAAATATGACTGTAATGGAAGTTGTAGAGTTAATTGATGCAATGGAAGAGAAATTTAATGTTTCTGCCGCTGCAGCAGTTGCCGCAGCACCTGTCGCTGCCGCAGATGCTGCACCAGTAGAAGAACAAACTGAATTTGATGTAGTAATGACCAGTTTTGGTGATAATAAAGTAAAAGTAATTAAAGCTATTCGTGGTATTACCGGTTTAGGTTTAAAAGAAGCAAAAGAAAAAGTAGAAAGTGTACCATCTACAGTGAAAGAAGGTGCTTCTAAAGAAGAAGCAGAAGATGTGAAAAAGCAATTAGAAGAAGTAGGTGCGGTGGTAGAAATTAAATAATAACTACTTTAACCTTAATATTTATAAACTGTTTTATCAGCAAAATTAGTCGTTATCCAATTGGCTGACAATATTTATATTGTCGGCCTTTTGTTGCTAGATAAATAAAAAAGGTAAGAGGGGAAACTTATAAACCACTATTTTATATCTGATTTCCAGATAATTTTCAGGCAAACTTTTGTTCTGTCAATCACGCAAAATTCTTTGAGTGATAATTTATTGCAATAAAGTGTCGATATATAAAAAATGGAAATATGGTTGACATAAAAATAAATCGTTCGAACTAGTTAATGCTTATAGATTTTACTTATTCAGGAAAACAAATGGCTTATTCATATACCGAAAAAAAACGCATACGCAAAGACTTTGGAAAAGAAACCAAGGTACTAGAGATTCCTCCTTTATTGGCTATTCAGCTGAATTCGTATCAAAAATTTTTGCAAGCAGATACATCCATAGATAAACGTAAAGATGAAGGTTTGCAAGCTGCATTTAAGTCGGTTTTTCCTATTATAAGTTTTTCTGGTAATGCAGAACTTCAATATGTGAACTACAGCTTAGGAAATCCTAGTTTTGATGTACGTGAGTGTCATACTCGTGGGGTAACTTATGCGACACCATTAAGAGTAAAAGTACGTTTATTGATATACGATAAAGAAAGTAGTACCGAAAAACAAAAAGTGGTTAAAGACATTCGAGAACAAGAAGTTTTTATGGGTGAAATTCCTTTAATGACGGATACCGGCACATTTATTATTAATGGTACAGAACGTGTTATTGTATCGCAGTTACATCGTTCTCCAGGGGTATTTTTTGATCATGATAAAGGGAAAACACATTCATCAGGAAAAGTATTATATAACGCACGTATTATTCCTTATCGTGGTTCATGGTTAGATTTTGAATTTGATCCTAAAGATAATGTTTTTGTGCGGATTGACAGACGTAGAAAATTACCGGCAACCATTTTATTACAAGCATTAGGATATACCCATCAGGAAATTTTAGAAGAA
>JALWRI010000065.1 GCA_026994225.1 Gammaproteobacteria bacterium
AGATACCAAATAGAAGCGTATCTCAAAGTAAATTATACATTTACCCAAATAGCCTACGAATTAGGAGTACATAAAAGTACTATAAGTAGAGAGGTAAAACGAAATAGTAAAAAACGTGGTTATCATGTCAAACACGCTCATTCTATAAGTGTTGAGCGTAGAAAGGAAGCCTATAAGCATAGTGTATTTGATAGTAAATTAATCAGACAATATCTGCCTAAAAAAACAGATTTTAACGCAATCAACAACAATACTATAAACATGATTATCAGTAAATTAAATAACAGACCAAGAAAATTATTAGGGTATAAAACGCCTAATGAAGTATTTTTAACTAATTTTAAACCCAAAAGTTGCACTTATTAATTGAATCTTGCATAAAAAAACTCCTCGTTTTTACGAGGAGTTTTTTTCAATTTAGAAATTTTAAATTTTATAAATTGGCAGGATATTGAGTGACAAAATCTGCTGCTTTGTTTAAGTTTTGTGATGCTTCAAAATTAGAACCGTAAGTAGCGTCTATTGCTTTTAATATTTCATTAGAAATAAAAGCATTTCCTCTAGCGGTTGGATGTATTCCATCTAGCGAGAATAAACCTCCAAAGATGTATTGGTCGGTCATTGTAAAACTATCAAAAGAAACACCGGTACTTCCAACGGTTTGCATTAATTGATTTGCATCAACAAATGCCAATCCATTAGCATCTGCCATATTTTTAATAGTTACATTATATGCATCTATTGCTGTTGCTATTTCTTGTTGTTCTGATGGCAATAACACCCATTTATCTGCTAATGGAACTGCTACTCCATTTACTGTTGCTGGATTTCCAGGAACTGCCAGTGTACCAATAAATGATTTTGCACTCAATATAATTAAGTCATTAGCCGTTGCTGGTCTCATACTTACTAATGCAGGGTTGATACCTGTTAAATCGGTTAAAGTTTCATCCATAATTAATACTGGATTTTGACCTGCAGCATATACAACTTTTCTCATATCTGCTTCTGCTTGAGGAATAACGCTAATAGACGCAAGATAATCAAGCGCTGTATTATAACTTGCAAAACCGGTATTTAATTGCGTTGCTGTTGCTGCATCTAAAGGAACTGCATCATAAGGTATTGTTGTAAAATATGGCAATGAGGTAATATAAGGAATATTTAACACTACTCCTTTTGCTCCACCTGAAGTAAGGGTAGTAACTATTGCACCATAACTTTGGTCAAATCCAAACCCTGGAGGTCCTGCTGAAGGAGTAATAGGGTTTGTTCCATCACCTCCTGATAAGGCGTATCCTAACACATCATTTGCTCCAATCCATAATGAAAAGAACGTTGGCGCTTGTGCCATTGCATCTCCTAATACTGTTGCTGTAGGACTTGAAGCCATTCTTACAAAATATGGATTTGCTGTTGGTGGGTTAGTCAAAAGATTTGCTACATTTCCATAACCGTTATATAATAAGTGCCCTACTTTTGCTCCTGGAACTCCCATGTTGTTGTATGGTCCTGGTGTACTTCCAATAATTTCAGTTGTTGGCATTGCATTTACTGGTGCTGGTCCTGCACCATTAAAATACAATCTTGGACCTTGAATCATTGTTCCTCCAAGTAATAAGCCCCCAACATTATCAGCCATCATTGGTTGAGTAAATGCACCTCCACCTGCCATGGCAAATTTATTGGCTAGTAAGTTAGTAATTGAGTTTTCTTGTGCTTTCATAAATAATGCTCCATCAGCAAAACCTGCAGTAAGCGAGTTTCCAACAGCAACATAGTTAGAAAAATCAGCGGTTCCCGCCGTTAATGCTGGTACATTAACAGGATTTATTGGTTTTTGATAATCATCATTTGTACATGATGTAAAAACCAAAGAAAAGGTTGCTACATAAAATAGCGTTTTAATATTTAGTATATTTTTCATCTTTTGTTTTTTTAATTATTAATAGTCCAAGAAACAAAGTATTGAGATCCTACTGAACCTCCACCTATTGAACTTACATATTCTTTACCTCCAAGATTTGCTCCACCAATTTTAAAAGTAGATTTCCATTTTGGCACGTTATAATTCAACATTGCGTCAACAACAGTTTTTGATTCTATCAATCCACTTGCTGCTGTTGCTTCCCATAAATATTGGTCATTCCATCTAACATTTACATTAAACCCTAAATTTTTATATAAATGAGGATTTGCTAAAGAGAATTTTACTTTGTGCTCTGGAGTGTTAAATCCTGCTCTAAATTCTGGGTCTGAAGCTTGGTTAAAATCTAACTTAGCATACGTATAGTTAATTCCTACATTGTAGTTTCCTCCTAATTTAGTATTTAGTCCAATTACAGCACCGTAAGATGAAATTTTCGCTTTTGAATTAGTATATAACACAAATGCTTGAGAGTTTCCTAATGCAAGAGCTCCTATTCCTGTTGCGTCTGTTACAGATCCTCCTATTGGGGTAACTACCCTAGTATTACTAATAAATCCATCATATTGATTATAATAAGCATTTAAATCTAAAGTGAATTTGTTAATTCTTCCACGATAACCTACATCATAAGCTGTTACTTTTTCTGGTTTTACTAAATCGGTTTTACCAGTACCATTTACGGGCTTCAAATCTGCAGGATTATGAGTTTGTGAAAATAATTGTACAGAAGTTAATGTATATGCGTTATTATAAGCATCATTACCTGTTGCTAGTGGCTGTCCGGATAAAGGTTTGTTTAAGTTGTCAGGAGCAGATCCTACTAAGATTATTGGCCCTGCATTCAACCCAATATATTGATCTTGTGTTGTTGGATTTCTAAATCCTGTTTGAAAAGAGGCTCTAATATTATGATTTCTATTTTCACCTGCACTATAATTAAAAGAAAGTCTAGGAGATAAATTACCATCAAAATTTTGGGCTTTGTCATATCTTACTGATGCCGTCATTTTTAATCTATCATCAGCAAATTTCTTAACCCCTTGTATATATGCTCCATATTCTCCATAGTCTATTGTTCCGTTAGCATCTGTAAATATTGTTCCTCCAGAGTTTAATGAATATTTTCTATATGAACCTCCTACTTGTAAATCCATAGCATCGTTTAGCAAACTTTTAAAGTTGTAGTTTCCTTCTCCAACATATAATTTTGTATTATCAACAAATTTTGCTCCTGTTGTTACATCAGGATCATTCAATATTTGTTGTAATTTTGATTCAAATGTAGGCGTTCCTGGTACTAACATTGGATACGCCGCATCGGCAGTTGCTCTTGCTATTGCATGTGCTTGTGTGTCAGTAGCTCCGTTTAATAAAACTGCTTGAAAATATGTTCCTGTATAGGTTCCAAACCATTCTGATGCATTTGTTTTTGCTAAGTTAATTCCCGCAAAGTTCATATCATATGATTTACCAGCATCTTCTGTTATCATATATCCTCTAATAAAAAAATTGTTATCTTTTATTTCTAGTCTAGTTTGTGCCATAGTAAAGTCTTTTAATTGGTATCTATCGGTACCTTGATAAATGGTATTTCCCATACCTGATTTCAAATTAAAAACAACTTCTAGGTCATCTCCATTTGGTCTCCAATTTAATGAACCATCAAATTTTATACTTTTTGCTTGGTGGTCTGTCAAATCAGTTTCTAAATAACCTTTTCCTCTACGTACAACTGTATGTGGTACTAATAAATTAGCGCCTGCTGGTAAAACTCCTAATCCTTCTAGGGTTTTTGCAACTCCATTAATATCAGTAGCAACTTCATCTCCATAACGGTTAATTGCATTGTGAGTAGGTGAGTGCTCATCTGGATAAATAACATCAGCATAACCTGCTCCAACATCTTGGTATTCGTTTAAATCTGTTGCAATCCAGTCAGTTCCTTCTAAATAAGAAAATGATACTTTCCCTGCAAATTTTTCTGAAAAAGCATAAGCTCCTCTTATTCCAACATCATTATATGGGTTTGTTCCTGCTGCTTTTGAAGATGTTACACCTCGCTTAACATAAAAACTTAACCCTTGGTCATCAAATGGATTTTTACTTGTCATAAATAAAATTCCGTTAAAGGCATTCGCACCATATAATGCTGAAGATGCTCCTGGTAATAATTCAATTGAATTCACATCAAGTTCGTTTATTCCAACTAAATTCCCCATAACAAAGTTTAGCGCAGGTGAGGCATTATCCATACCATCAACTAACTGTACAAAACGGGTGTTTGCATAGGTTGCAAAACCTCTTGTGTTTACTGAGTTAAATGTTAAACTTGAGGTGTTAATGTCAACACCTTTTAAGTTTTCTAAACTCGAGTAAAAATTTGGTGATGCTGAACTTTTAATAGCTCTTACATCCATTCGTTCAACCGTAACCGGAGATTCCATAATACGTTCAGGTGTTCTAGATGCCGATACTACTACTTCATCTAAAGATGTTGCCGTTTCGGTTAACGAAACATTTACAACTTGGTTGTTTTTAGTAATATCAACTTTAGTAGATGAATATCCTAATATAGAAATTTCAACTGTAAATGGAGGGTTCTGTGACACATCTAAAGTGAATTTTCCATCAAAATCAGCAGAGGTTCCTAAAGATTTTCCAACTACTTTAACATTTGCACCAGGAATAGGTTCTCCTGATTTTTCATCGGTAACAGTTCCTGTAACTGTTGTTTGGGCTATTAGCATTGTTGTGGTTAACATAACTATAGCGCACAATAATTTTCTCATAATTTATATATTTGAATTAGTTATCAACGTTGCAAAATACAATTTTTTTCTAATATTAATATTTTTATATCTTAAAAAAATTAAATATGCTACGTTTTATTAGACTCGAAATCCTTGTTTACAAAAAAAGAGCTAACAAATAATGTTAACTCTTCTTCTTATGATATACAAAAAATTTACTATCCTGCTTTGTGATTTTTTTACAGATTTTTTAATTCGACTCTAAATTAAATTTCAATATGATTTCATGAGTTCCATCGCTATATTTTTTTACATCAGATGTTGTAAATTCGTAGGCGTATCCAAATTGAAACCAATCAGCCATTTTAAAAAATGCCACTCCGCTAAAAGAATCATTTAATCTATACGACCCTCCTAATTCTACCTTGTCATATACTTTAAACATCCCTGTCAAATCTATTGATACAGGAGCCCCTTGAACAAATCTTGTCATAAAAGATGGTGAAAATTTCACATTCTCATTCAAATTAAATTCATAACCTGCACCGGCAAAAACATGTAATCTATCTTTGGCATCGGTATAAGAATTGTTTTCAACGCGTTTTCCTAGCAATAAATTTGGAGAGGAAATTGTTGCATAAAACTTTTTCATTTTCAAGTATGCTCCTGCACCAAAAATTGGATTAAACCGGTTTACATTTTCTCCAAATGCTGGATCATTTTGAGCTTTTGATTGTAAGTCTGCCTTAAAACTATACCCTCCTGCTTTTATTCCTAAATATAAATCGGTTGTTTTTGACACTTGTAACTTATAAGAAAAATCTACAGCAAAATCGGTTTGTTTAATAACGTCAACTCGATCGCTTACTATGGTAACTCCTAAACCTACTTTATCACTTACCGAATCTCCAAAAGAAAAACTTTGGGTTTCAGGGCTGTTTTTTAATTTAATCCATTGGCTTCTAAAATTCAAATTTAATTCAGGGTAGCCTTTCGTTCCTGTATATGCTGGGTTTATAATATTCATATTGTATTTGTATAACGAATATGAAGGGTTTTGCTGTGCGAATACATTTTTACTTGCTATTAACACTGCGAAAATTAGTATATATTTTATTTTTTTCATTTTAATAATATTTTTTCGTTAGTAATTAATAGTTAATGTATAGCCAACCATAAACAGGATTTATACCAGGTTCATTTGTTTCAATAACATAAAGGTACGAACCAACAGGAAGTTTTTTTCCTTTTGATAGTCCTTTTGTTGCAACACCTCCCCAAGTATTTATATATCCTTTTGCAGAAAAGACTTCACTTCCCCAACGATTATAAACTTTTACGGTATTATTTGGATAATATTGTATATTTTGAATAGTCCAAATATCATTAATCCCATCATTATTTGGCGATAGTCCTTCTGTTACGACCATATCGCATGTGTCGGCATCATAATAGTTTATAATTCCATCTCCATCACAATCTTCACAAACATCACCTACTCCATCTCTATTAACATCTTGTTGGTCGGTATTTGGTGTCATTGGGCAGTTGTCATTAACGTCAAGTATGGTATCATTATCATCATCATCGTCACACACATCTCCTATACCGTCGCCATCTATATCAGCTTGATCTGCGTTTGGCGTCATTGGACAGTTATCATCTACATTTAGCACTCCGTCTCCGTCCATATCATCATCGCACACATCTCCTATAC
>JALWRI010000066.1 GCA_026994225.1 Gammaproteobacteria bacterium
CATTAAAGTTATCAGAAGAAAAAATGCAAGATCGCATCGAATCAGAATTAAACAACCTTATAACAAAAATGTCTGGTGAAATACAATCTTTTCGATCAGCTATGCGATTCAAAGATTCTGTTATTCAGCAAAAATCAATGGAATTAGATCAAATGCAAGACCGTTTGGCAAAAGAACGTGCCTTAGGTTATTACGAAGGTCGGCAAGATGCGGGGGTTGCACCCATTCAACCACAGTATATTGAACCCATGCGGGGCCGTGGTGGGGCATCGGGTGTTGACTATATAAAAGCATTTATGCCAATTATTATTATTGGAATTATCGGTATATCATTAGTATTCGGATTAAAAGCTTTGGCAGATATGTTTGTTTTCGATTCTTTGCAAACAACATTGGTAATAATCACGGGTGCGCTAATTGTGCTATTCCTTCTTTTCGTAGCTATACGTGGCGTATTTGCAGAGACATCCCGTAAACCTATGTAAGATGTTCGATAAGTCAATCCAAAAAAAATGGTATTACCATAACATCACTTTTTTAAGTGCTGATGTTCTTTTTCTTAATAGGATTGATTTTTATGGCTGTTGATAATTCACCATTCGTCCAAGAAAAAGTAACAAATACAGTAGTCATGTTATTAACGGTAGGACTGTCATTCTCATTTTGGGGAATTGTTAGTTATGGATTACTAGAATACGCTAAAATTAAACATGTATCGCCGCTTTATGTCTATATATTTTTATTTATTCTTTTTGGTATAGCCTTTATTGCTTTAATGTTGTTTTTTTGGTTTAGACGCAAAAATGACATTATTAGTTTTCAACCACAGCCAAATCATCAACCAACTGGATTGCTAAAGAGGAATGGTTAATGAATTATACATTGTTGGCTGTGGTTTTTGGTAGTGTATTATTATTGTCTTTCGTGGCATCATACTTTTTTAGCCAAATGGCACGGCATGGCATGGTCTACATCACAAAACGGGATGTTGATCGAATGCGTAATGCTGTTACCAACTATGAGACGGGTGGAGTGATTGATCAAACTACACATAATTCATATGCTAAGGTAAAGATTAGAAAAGGTGGCGATACTAGTATACATGTACTACCTAATCCTAAACAAGAAATAGTCCACCATTCACATCCTCATTATACAATTAATGATTTAAAATCGGCGCCGTTACCAATTAAAGACAAAAAACGCTTGGTAAAAATTGTTAATGCAAGTAATGAAACAGTTTCACCAAGTGATGTGGCCGTACTATTAAAAGACAATCGCGAAGTTAATTTATTAACAACCCCGTCAAAAAAAATCAAAGAATATCGCAAACTACCAATAGCCAATAAAAAAATGACATTGATTGAACGAATAGATCCAACGGGCTTTGTAGTATTACATCGGCTAAATAAATCGCTAAAACGAATAGAACAAAAATATCCACGTAAAGATGTACAAACGGTGAAACAACTAAATGATGAATGGGAACGGACATTAGAACGGGAATTCGGTGTTCGGGTAAAACGGGAACG
>JALWRI010000067.1:0-982 GCA_026994225.1 Gammaproteobacteria bacterium
AATCATCTTCAAAATAATCTGGATCAATTTCCAGTGCTTCTAGTAATTGTCTATTTTGTTTGAACATATTTCATCGCTTGTTATTGAGTTATGCTATTTTTCGCGACAAATACTAGCAAAAATTAAGCGATTAGGTATAAAGCTATTCAACTTATCTATTGATGATTGCATTCCTTTCGCACGAAAATAAATACTCTCACTCGATAACTTTATTGTTTATTTAGTTTAACAATGCTTTGCCTAACCTAATCCTGATTAAAATCCAGCATTATTCAATGCGATTGCCACGATAGTACCTTGTCTATACGGGCTGTGGATATAGGAAATTTATTATGTTCTTATCATTTATTAGAACCTAAATCCGTGACTCCAATGCAGATTCAGCTAGAAAAAACTCAATAACGGCTTGGTCTTAAATTGCCATTGTATTTTTTTGGCTTGTCCATCAATCTGAGCCTTTATCGTCACGCGATATTGTGTTCCTGTTTTTAGTTTATCTAGTGGAAACCATGCAAATTCTAGTTTGCTGAATTTTTTATTTGGATCAGTTTTTGCATTGAGTTCACGTAGTTTGGTAACAGGAATCCAGCTAGCTCCATCTTGATAGGCGAGTGTGGTTTGTAGAATTTTTACTTTTTTTACTTTCCCTTCGTTGAATTGTAAAGAAAAGGGATAGCCACTCACTTTTAAGTCGGGTAGCGGGTCGGGGATTTCATTGTAAAATGCTATATCAACCTTTTGCATTCCTGCTGCTGGCCACACGATATATTCTGGGTTTTTAGCGTGGAGTTTATTATCTAGTATCTCCATATATTCTTTTCTGATTTTATGTGATGCTGATGAGCAACTTAGATAATAGCGTCCACTATCTTTATATTTATCGTTTTCTGGTACGGATGAGCAGACATCTTCTAACCAATATGCATGGACTTTTCGTTTATCATCGCAAATTTCATAGTATCGACCATCGCCAATATAACGA
>JALWRI010000067.1:992-1527 GCA_026994225.1 Gammaproteobacteria bacterium
GCGGATTTTTACAGATGCTTTTCATGTAACTATCGTTTAGCAATACTTTATTTGGGCAACGATGATCATAAGGCGGCTTAAATAAATCGGCATCTGTCATTTTTGAGCAGAGATTATCCCAAAATTTCTGTTCAACTATTGTTCCTAAACAATCTGTTTTCTTTTTTACTATGGCATCACTTGGTGGATTTATACAGGTGGCAGATAAATCACTACGCCCCATATTATAAATATAGATTTTATTATTAGCAGCCATCCCTAACTCATTAATTGAGAAACTGAGAAAACCAAAGCGATGGTAGATACCAGACATTAATAGATCAATCGAGTTAGTGTAATCACCATTACCGATACTAATATTTTCTGATACTTGCTGATGTGGATAACCCACTGTTTTGACCCTGTCGGCTACGGTTTCTCCTGTAAAACCTTTCTTATTTGCCTGTTCACCATGAGCATCCTTCGGTTTTTTTACGTTTTTAATTTTTTGTGCAGCTAGATAGTTAGCATGATTTCTAGCAGACTGTGTTAATAC
>JALWRI010000068.1 GCA_026994225.1 Gammaproteobacteria bacterium
CATACGTGAATCGCGTGAAGTATCGATTAATTCAGGTTCACCTATTGCTTGCAGCATTCGTTCTGCTGCTGTTGCATAGACTACTGGGCTGTCTCGGCATAAATTGAGATATTCTTGGAGAGAATATTCTTCTTCTTTTAATGACTCATAACGGGTCTGATAATGGCTAAATATAGACATTGGCTCTCCTTTTTGGTGGTAACACCTAAATCAAAAACTTAGGTTTATTTTAAGAAGTAAAACATATTATTTATCATGTAATAAGAATACTTAGCGTTAACTATTTGGAACAGCATTAGATAATATCGTTCCGTATTTAATATATTTATTCAACTTCTACTCATTATTATTCTAGTATAAAAATATTTATTTAATTGCATGATATTTATTTGGTCGACAAAAGTATAAACAGACCAGACATATGGGAACACATACCAACAGAAAACAATAACAAAAAACCAAACACATTAACTATCAATGACTTAGTAAACGATATGGTATGAAACATAAGAAACTTATAATATATTTATATATTCTTTGTTAATTTTATTCTTTCCCAAATATAGTATCTCATGGCTAGATATAAGCTTAATAGTCTCCATAAAATACATACGAAAATACTAATGTAAATAGATGCTAATATTATTAATAATAAATGCCATATTAAGTAATAACGTTATTAAACATTCTAGTAATGAGGTTCTTATCAACTAATAGCATCCGCTTTTTAGTCGGAATAATTTGTGTATCATTAAGATAGGGAACGACACGTTTAGTCGTCACCTTTTCAGCCGCTACCGCTTGATAAAGCTGTAACAACACCCAAATAAAGACAAAAATAAACAGGATAAAAATAAGCTTTTTCATAAATTCCCTCCTTGGAATGAATGATGAGCATTTGAGGTCTTCTCTCTTATGTAGACTCGAGCCACGGCTGACATTCAATATGATAGAGCAAGTGGCTGATATAGTAGGATAGGCAGTAGATATATGATTACTGACATTGCATCAGTAAGTGGTAATGCAAAAGTTTTCTAGTGTTTCAACAAAGTATGAATACCTTCCAGCTCACTGATCATCTGACGAATCAGCAAATGCGTTTGGTTTGCATCTTCTTTACTATCTTCACCTGAAAGTTTTTGGCAAGCACCACTGATCGTATAACCATGGTCGTACAACAAACTACGAATTTGACGAATCAACATGACGTCTTTACGCTGATAATAACGGCGATTACCACGGCGTTTCATCGGCTTTAGCATTGGGAACTCTTGCTCCCAATAACGCAACACGTGCGATTTTACACCACACAGATCACTGGTTTCACCAATGGTGAAGTAACGCTTGCCAGGTATGGCAGGCAGTTCATTATTGTTCGAGGGTTCCAGCATGTTCTTCTACTCGGATTTTTAGTTTTTGTCCTGGGCGGAAAGTAACAACGCGTCTTGCACTAACCTGTACTTCTTCCCCAGTTTTTGGATTTCTACCCGGACGTGGATTTTTATCTCTCAACACAAAATTAC
>JALWRI010000069.1 GCA_026994225.1 Gammaproteobacteria bacterium
ATAGAGGGGCATAAAATTATTTGTTTTTTTATGTTAAGCACTATATGTTTTAAAGTTAAGTATAAACTAGCTAATAAATATAAAAAGTAAATAATGAAAATATCAGCCGTAGTGTTGGCAGCTGGAGAGGGAAGCCGGATGCTGTCGAGTATTCCAAAGCCTTTGCATGAAGTTGCTGGTTATCCAATGATAGATCATGTGCTTAATACTCTGTTTAAAATAGAAGCTCAAGATATACGTGTTGTAATTGGTCCTAGTATGGATGATTTGAATAATCATATTCATAAAAAAAGTGATGATGTAAGCGTGTTGTTACAAGCAAATAGAATGGGCACTGCAGATGCTGTGCGTGTTGGGATGGAGTCGCAGCATGATGATTTATTAGTGTTATTCGCTGATACTCCTTTTATTAAGGATAGTACAATCAAAAAAATGCACAAATTGTTGCATGCAGATTATGATGAGAACGCGGTGGTAGTAGCTGGTTTTGTAGCAAAAGATCCTGCCTCATATGGTCGATTGATGGTAGATAGCGATGATATATTGAAGCAAATAATAGAGTTTCTAGACTGCAATGAAGAACAAAAAAAGATAAGTTTGTGTAATTCTGGAATTATGCTGATTAATAAAAAATATGCAAAGCAATTATTAGACAAAATTAACAATGATAATGCTAAAAAAGAGTATTATCTTACTGATATAGTAAAGGTGGCCCAGTCAGAAGGTTTGTCATGTAAATATATTGTAATTGATGAATCTGAGGCAATTGCAGTAAATTCGCGTGCTGAGTTAGCTCAAGTAGAAAAGTTAACTCAAGCAAGGCTGCGTGACTATTTTGTTGGTAATGGTGTTACTTTACTAGATAAAGATAGTGTGTATTTTTCTATTGATACTTTAATTGAAAAGGATGTGGTTATACATCCAAATGTAGTGTTTGGTCCAGGTGTTGAAGTGAAGTCTGGGAGCGAGATAAAGCCATTCTCACATATAGAAAAAGCAAAAATAGGTAATGATAATATTATAGGGCCTTTTGCACGTATTAGGCCAGGTACAGAAACGGGCTTGGGTGTGAAGATTGGAAATTTTGTTGAGGTCAAAAATAGTGCGATTCAGGACGAATCAAAAATACAGCATTTGTCTTACATCGGTGATAGTTATATAGGTAAGAATGTTAATATTGGCGCTGGTACTATAACGTGTAACTATGATGGTTATAATAAAAACGTTACTAAAATATTAGATGGTTCTTTTGTTGGATCTAATGTTTCTTTGATAGCTCCTGTTTCTATAGGACGTGGTTCGATTATTGCGGCTGGTAGTGTAATAACAAAAAATGTGGAAGATGATGATTTGGCTGTTGCAAGAGTAGAGCAAAGAAACTTTATTAATAAAGCATCTTACATAAGGCGTCGTAAAAACTATAAAAGAAATAGCTAGTGACAAAATTACCTGCAAGTACTCAGAAAAAGATAGTAATCATTGATGGTTATAGTTTTGTATTTAGGGCGTATTACTC
>JALWRI010000070.1 GCA_026994225.1 Gammaproteobacteria bacterium
AATTAATACATACCGCTCAACACTATCATCCAAACGCATCGAACAATTAATAGCGTGGGTAAAGCAAGGTGGTCACTTAATTACAATTTTAGCCCCCGATTATGTGGAGACTGAAAAAAAGACGACGGTACTGCAAAATATTTTGGAAATTAAAGCAGGTAAAACACGTTACCTAGAAAGTGAATTTTTGGATAAATTAGAAGAAGATTCTAAAGAGGAGTTTGACCCTGTCTTTCATGTTTCTTTACAAGGTTTAGATAAGAAATATGCATTAAATTTTTACCAAATAACCCCCATTATAAGTCATAACAAAGCGGATGAAAAAGTTAGGGTTGATGGCTCGGTTTTTTTGCTTAATCGTGTTTACGGTGATGGCTTAATAAGCATTGCATCAGATTTAGAATTTGCTGAAAATGACTATATAGAAGATGAAGATCATGCTGAATTCTTTTGGCAATTAATCCATAGAAAATATAAATCACCTGATAACGTATGGTTAGTAAACAGTGATGAAATGCCCCCCTTATGGGTTTGGCTATGGCAGTACGCATGGCAACTTATCTTAACACTAACGCTGTTATTAGTATTTTGGCTATATCGTTTATCTCACCGTTTTGGTCCGATGATTCCTAGCCGAGAGTTAAATAGAAGAAGGCTACTTGAGCATATTCAAGCCAGTGGCTATTTCTTTTGGAAAAAGGATCAGCAAGATAAATTAATACAAAGCAGTCGAGAAGTTGTATTCCAAAAGCTAGGAACACTTTATCCAGAGTGGCATCAATTAAGCGTTGATAAGCAATTAACATTAGCCAGTGAATACAGTGATATTCCAGAAGCAACGTTACGCTCTTTGCTATTTGAAAACAAAAAGCTAACGATGGATGAGTTTATTCACTTAGTACAACAGTTAGAAAGTATAAGGCGTCTTTAAATAAGAGAATGTTAAGGAAGCTGATTAGGTCGGGTCGAATTCAGCTTGTTCCCAAATTTATTTGGGAATACATGCAGAGGAATTTATTCCTCGGGCAATCACATAATAAGCTGTTGTTTTTTGTAGGGAATAAATTCCCTACCATGCGTTCCCAAATAAATTTGGGAACGAGTATAAAAAGAGGCTCTTTAACATACATAAAGGAAATATTATGCAACTAGAACAAGCTAGTGAGCTAGTCAAACAAATTAAAAGTGAAATTTCAAAGGCTGTTATCGGGCAAAAGAAAGTCATTGAAGAAACCTTAATTGCCCTGATTGCAGGCGGCAATGTATTAATTGAAGGTGTACCGGGTTTGGGTAAAACATTATTGGTAAAAGCCTTATCTCGCACCTTTGCAGGACAATTTTCAAGAATTCAGTTTACGCCAGACCTAATGCCAGCCGATGTTACGGGTCACGTTATGTTTGATATGAAAAATCAAAAATTTAATGTGCGTAAAGGTCCTGTATTTACCAACTTATTGCTTGCCGATGAAATTAACCGAGCCCCAGCTAAAACACAAGCGGCATTATTGGAAGTTA
>JALWRI010000071.1 GCA_026994225.1 Gammaproteobacteria bacterium
TTATGATACAGAGCGGCTACAAGTACCTAAAAATCAATATAATAAAAGGTATCTACAAAGTATCCAAACACTCTTACAACAACTCACTAAAAAAATAGCACAACAAAAGAAACATAATAAAAAATATCTTGCTTTATTTGAACAAAACTTACAACAATTAGATAAGGCTTTAAATAGCAATCACGTCAATCCTGCCAGAAAATATTATTATCAAGCACAACAAAATTTACAAGAATTACATTACTATGATGAAAAGAAACAACAGGCATTACATAATAAATTAAAGCAATATGAACATCCCTTATTTGAACTAAACAGTTGGCAAAATTGGGCAAATATCCGTGAACGAGAAAATTTAGTTAAAAAAGCACAACATTTACTAGAAAATAAAGACACCTATCCAGAAGAAAGTCTCCTTGCTGAAGTACAAGCGTTTAGGAAACAATGGAAAAATCTAAAAGGACAAAGTCCAAATGATTTATGGGAACAATTTAATGATAATTGTAATAAAATTTACGATCATTGCAAACCCTATTTAGATAAACAACATCTTATTCGTGAACAACACCTACAGGCTAAAACACAATTATGTGAACAATTAACCTATTATGTACAAAATATGAACTGGGAGGCTGATGATATTGATTGGAAAAAAGTAGATACAACATTAAAAACCGCCCATCAGGAATGGAAAAAGATCGGTGAAATAGACTATAAACATTACAAAGTGTTAAGTAAAAAATTTCATCTTCTCACTCAGGAAATACATGATAAATTACAACAAACCTGGGACAAAAATATCCCTCAATATGAGCATATCATTCAACAAGCACAAGCATTATCTGATTTATCTGAAACTGATTTAGGAGCAGCCATACATCAAGCAAAACAACTACAGCAACAATGGAAAAAACTTGGAATTATTAACCATAATAAACAACATAAATTATGGGTTAAATTTCGTAAGGCATGTGATGTGGTCTTTGATAAACGTAAACAACAGCAACAACAACTACTAGAACAAGAACAACAACACTTACAACAAAAACAACAACTGTGTGAAAATATTGAAATGCTTTCACAATCATCTCTTGATCTATCCCAATGGATGGAAAAATATATGCAACTTAAACAACAATGGACAGAGCTAGGTAAAGTACCAAAAGATCAACAGCATACTATGCAAGATCGTTTTGAACAGGCTTGCCAGAGTTTTCTACATGATTATGATCTAGCTCAAAAACAAAAAATAAAAGAGAAAATGCAGTATTTTGCACAAAAAGCAGCACTTTGTCATACCCTGGAACAACATGTTTTAGAACAAAAAGATAGCCATGATCTTATTGTACAATGGAATAATATGGAGGCATTAGATAATCCTGTTTGGGAACAAGGTATTCAACAACGTTGGGAACGTGCTTTAAGCTATCAAAAGCAATTACCCGACAATATCGAAATATTATTACAACAGCATCAACAACAGCGTGAAGTATTATGCCTACAGTTAGAAATTCTGGCAGACATTGATTCACCAAAAGAGTACCAAGAAGCTCGTATGCAATATCAAATTCAGCGATTAAATGATGCCATACATGGTAGTGATAACAATGCTATAGATTTACAACATTTACAACAACAATGGTATCTTATTGGTATAACTTCTAATCCCATCTATCAGCAATTAGAACAACGTTTTCAACGGGCATTGAACTCTTCCCCAACCTGAAAGAGGAAATATTATGCTGCTTGATACTTACTCTTTCTCATTAAGGTGTAAATAACATTTTATAGAGCAGCTTAATACTGATATGTGTATTATCTTCTGGTTCTGGAAAAAAATAAATATCTAAATATCGCTGCGCCTGCTCTGCTTGCGCTTTTTCCTTAATCAGAGTAATCATTAGTGCTTTAGGATTTTGTTGTAAAAAATAATATTCACCCCATGAATTTTGTATAATCACTTGCATAATACATTCTTTTTTACTTGCATCTTTTTCTAAATGGGGTGTAATAAAGACCTTAACATTATATTTAGGCTGTAGATAATGTTTACGTATAGGAAAAAAAGCATTATTCTCAAGAAAAAATTGTTGTAGTATTTGTAATATTTGCAACAATAAGCGATTATCAATTGTCTTTATCCCACGATAGTATAATAATTTATCCTGTTTCCAAACACGATTTAATACCATCCAGCCTAATAACGGTAAAATATCTTTATTTTCTTGTATTGATTTACATAAATGTTGAAAGATAACTTCTGCCCGTTGGGTTTTTATGGGTACATCATACAGTAACCATTTATCTTTTACTTGTGTTAGCGATATATGTCGAGAAACAATATCTGTTACTAATAAAGGCTGTACTGTAATTTTACCTGCTTGAGGTTTAGAATATACGCTAACAAGTCGTCTTCCTAACACCGTCATATCTTCTTTACTAATAGTATTAAAATCTGCATTCTTTTGAATCTGATCACGGCAATAACTGGATAAACGTTCATACGATTGTAAAAAAAAGAGATTAACACCCGTTTTCTCTGGTGCAACACGTGCATCAAATAATTTTCTCTCTAATTTTTGTAATTGTTTCGGTGAACATTGCCATTGTGTTAATAATTTTTTTATTTGTTTGAGTTTATATATTGGCATAGCATCAAAACTCAACAATAAAATATTTTCCACATCATCAGCATGTATCCCTAACTGCTGTAAAAATGCACTGCGTATAATAGCTACTTCAGATTGCATTGCTCGAGCTTGATAATAATCTAATAATCTATATAAAAGTAATAAATAAGGATCAATGAGTAAATTGCTAGAGCTATTTTGATAGATATTTTCTTTTAATCTACAAGATAATAATGGGGTATTGTTATCTTGCAAATAACATTCTAATAATGCCATTTTTAATAGTGATTTATAAGGTGATCCTAATGATTTATTCATTTGCCATAATACTGTCCCCAAAAAATCTTCATAATCACTTCTAATAACACTGCCCAAATCAATACAAGGAATAACACTATTGACTTCCCGTTGGTTATAATCTTCATTCCATTCTAACCACCATAACGGGGGTAAACCTGCTATTAATAACATAGTACGATAAAATTCATCTTTAAAGATATTTCCCCCTGCACTGCCTACATTTTCCCCTTCTACCACTCCAAAATGATTATTTTTAAAATCACTGATATCCATCAAAAAAAAATGAATTTCTGCATTCAGTGATGCCCCCCACTGTTCAATCAACTGTAACTTTTGATATAATTTCCCCAATGCTCTATGACTAAACGCTTCTCGCTGAATAAATATGGTGTAATCAAAATCTGATACCCGAGTTTGAGCAATTGTGCCAATACTTCCCATCATAATTAGAGATTGTAATGGATAGGAACGCTGTGCAGGCTTAATCTCTGCATCAGGTAATAACGCTTGTAATGCGCTAGTATGCCGAGGTTGAATAGAAAATTGAGCAATCCCATAAGGAGAATCCATCACTTTATAAAAAAAAGGCTGTTTTATCTGACAATGCAATAATAATGGAACTAAATGAAATATCTTACGCAATGATCTATCCATTAATCGCAAGGCATACACATTACGACCATAATTATATCTGCTAAATGCTTGATAACGTTTCCAAATGATCTTTTTATCTGCAGCACTTAGACTATTATTAATGGTATTCATATAATCGTGCGTAGAGTCCTTGTTGCTGTAATAAATCCTGATGATTACCTTGTTCTAATAGTACCCCTTGATCAAAGACATACACTCTATCTGCTTGTTTTAAAGCACTAAACCTATGAGCGATAATAATGGTTGTTTTTTCTGCCAAATACGACTGTAATGCAGCGTGTAATGCAGCTTCTGTTTTAGTATCCAATGCCGATGTCGCTTCATCTAAAATAACAACTTGGGGATTTAATAATATCATCCGAGCAATAACCAAGCGTTGCCGTTGTCCTCCTGAAAAACGTACCCCTTGCTTTCCTACTACCGTATCAAGTTGCTTATCTAAATGACTAATAAAGGGCTTTAATTGAGCAATCTCCAATGCTTTCCATAATACTTCTTCGGGATAGCGATGACCTAATGTTATATTCATACGTACCGTATCATTAAATAATACCGGATGTTGAAACACACATGCAACGTGTTCTCGTACTATATCTAATCCAATTTCCTGGACATTTTTTCCTGCATAATAAATATTACCTTGCTGTACTGGATACAAACCCAACAAGATTTGCACTAATGTTGATTTGCCCCCACCACTTACACCAACAAATGCCACCGTTTCCCCTGCTTCAATATGCAAAGAAATATCCTGCAAAATTTGTTTTTCTTTAGTATAAGAAAAATACACATTTTGTAAACGCACTGAAACCGCTTTTTGGCCTTTAAAAGGATTACTGATGTGGGGATATTGTGGTTCTTCATGTAAATCAAACAACTTATTTATTCGTCCCAATGCCGCTTTAGCACCATAATATCCATACTGTATTGTTAATAATTCTTGTATTGGGGACATCATAAACAAAATATAACCAGTAATAGCAAACATTTCACCTAAACTGAGATCAGAAAACAGTACCATCATCATGCTGATAGCACGAAACATATCAAAACCAAATAAAAAAATCACAAAAGATAAGCGTCCTGCAGCATCACTACGCCATGAAAATGCTGTTGCATGGGTTTTAATTGCCGCAGCTTTAGTAATCACTTTATCAATATAATGTTGTTCCCTATTACTTGCCCGAATTTGTAAGATAGCATCGAGGGTTTCTGACAAGGCTTCTTGAAATACTTCAAAGGCTTTATTTTCTGCTTTTTTTAATTGCTTTACTTTTTTTCCCATACGTATGGTAAAGTAAACCACTATGGGATTTAAAAATAGAATAAATAAAGCTAATTGCCAATGTAGATATAATAATATCGCAGCACTTCCTATTAATGTTAATACTGCAACAACAAACTTACTGACACTAGAACCTATAAAAGTATCAACAACTTCCATGTCTGTTACCAGGTGAGCAATGACTTTACCACTCCCTAATGTTTCATATTCAGCCATAGAGACACGCTGCAAACGTTTTAATAGTCTAGTACGCAAAGTAAAGGTAATATCTTTACTAATTAAAGCAAAATAACGTGCCTGCCATACTCCAAAAATAACACTCAAAAAACGTAAAACAAGAGTAACTAATAACACCACAACAATATACAACACTGCCCCATGCCAACTTACGGGAAAAAGATATTGCATAAAAGTAACCAAGGTAGCCGGCTGTTTTAGTAACACTTCATCAACTAATAATGGTAATAATAATGGTACTGGTACACTAAGCAAAGCCGCAACAATGGCTATCATATATGCTTGTATCAATGTTTTTTTATGTGACTTGGCTAAAGACCATAAGGTAGAAAAGCTATAATAGTTATTAAAATGAGACATTAAAATTGTTTACAGCAGCCATTTTATTGCTTCTTGAAAGCGTTTTTCCAAACGCATATCAATGCTTGAAAATTCTGTTTCAATCCGACAGCCGCCACGCTGTAATTGTACATCTTCTACACACTGCCAATTTTCAGACAAGGTTAAATGTTCTTGCACTATTGCCATATCGTCTGGATGTAAATAAATAATCCCTTTTCTTTGGTTAACGGGTAATTGCTGTATAGATTCTTGTACTAATACCAGGATATTTTCAGGATGGGCTTCAATATGTTGTAATATTACTTTTTCGGTGATGCTCACTGCAAGTGCTAATAACTCATCATGCACACGGTGATCTATTTCCTGTAACGGCTGCGTAAATGTTGCAATAATATCCTTTAAATACCCAATTGTTGCGTCAATTTGCTCTTTCCCTTGTTCCAATCCAGTTTCTATACCTTGTTCTAATCCTTTTACTTGTCCTTCTGCTACCCCTACCGCATAGCCTTCTTCTTTGCCAGTGCTAAAACCTGCCTCTTGCCCTTGCTTAAACCCTTCCTGGTATGCTTGTTGCTGTATCTGTTCAAGTTCTTCTGCCGTGATGGGTTTTAGTTCTTCAGTTAATTCCTCTTCTGGTGCCACTTCAGGCGCAGCATGTTCCCCTATTCTTGGTAAATTCCAGCGTTGATATTGAGTAAATTCTTCTTCACTAAGAACCCGCCGTTTAGACATACTCATCTCCACCACCGCCTAACATAATATCACCGGATTCAGCTAAACGTCGGGTAATGGATAATATCTCACGTTGCGCTTCTTCTACATCACTTAGACGAACTGGAGCAGCTGCTTCTAAATCATCTCGTAACATTTCTGCTGCCCGTTTTGACATATTATTTAGAATTTTTTCTTTTACTATTTCATCTGTCCCTTTTAATGCGACTAATAACTTATCTACCGATACTTCACGCAATAATGTTTGAATTCCCCTATTGTCTACATCTGCAAGGTTCTCAAATACAAACATTTTATCTTGTATAGATTGTCCTAATTCCTCATCTACTTCTTTGATACTATCCATAATATACGTTTCAGAATTACCATCGGTGAAATTCAAAATAGCAGCGGCTGCTTCAATTCCTCCAACAGCAGAAGAAGAAACCTTACCCAAATTACCTGAAAATTGTTTTTCCAAAATATCATCGAGTTCATATAATGCACTGGGCTGAATACCTTCTAATGAAGCAATTCGCATCATAATATTAGGACGATCTTTTTCAGGTAAATAACTCATTGCTTCTGCGGCTTGATCACCTTCTAAATAGGACAATACAATCGCAATAATTTGAGGATGTTCATAACGAATCACTTCAGCTATAGCACGGGGTTCCATCCATTTTAATGCTTCCAAACCTTTAGATTGTTTACCCATTAAAATACGGTCTATCACTCCTTCGGCTTTTTCTTCCCCCAATGCCTTGCTTAATACTCCCCGTAAATACTCTTCTGTTCCCATCCCTAGCGCAGTGTGTCCACCTATTTCATTATTAAAAGACTTCAATACGGCTGTCACTACTTCTTTATTGACATTCTTTACACTAGCGATGGCTTCTCCTAGGTTTTGTACTTCTTTTGGCCCGAGGTTACGCATAATTTCTGCTGCTTCTTCTTCTCCTACTGTCATTAACAATATTGCAGTCCGTTCTATCCCTGAAAATGGCTCTAATATCTGTGCTATCACTTCATCCGAGTCATTATCTTGTGCAGCCTGTGCAGGAGGTACGGATATATTTGCTTCAGCCATAATTACTATTACTCAATCACTATCTATTATCCCAATTTACTCTTACTCTTTGATTATTTCACATCTTTCACACTTGTCAACGCTATTCCTGCTTTTCCTTATTTTTTCTCTTCTTCATCTGCATACATCCATTCTCGTAATGCTTGCGTTGCAATCTCTGGATTATCTGAAATTAACTTACGGGCTTGTGCCACTAATTCCTCATATTCATCAATCGGTGGAAGTTCTTGTGCTTCTAAACTATCTGCTTGCACTTCTCCAGGTAATCCAAGTAAATCACCACTATCTTGCTCAAGTGCTAAACGTGCTTCTTCCTCTTCATCGGTTTCAGTACCAGGTACATAAGTTGTTGTTAAATTTTTGAAAGTAGGACGTAATACCGTCATAATTAAAATTAATACCACCAACGCACCGGCAAGCTGTTTCATTAACCCCATAAACCAAGGTGTTTCCCAAAACTCTAATTCCGGCAAGGTTTCTAATGGCGCAACAGTAAAAGCAGCATTACTTACCGTAACACTGTCTCCTCGTTGCACATTAAACCCTACTGCTTTTTTTACTAAGGCAGTAATAATATCTAATTCTTCTTGTGTCCTTGGTGTAGATGCTAAACCGGTTTCACTATTAGTTTGTTTATAGTCCACAATCACAGCTACCGAAACACGCTGTACATTACCCGTGGCTAAACGGGTATGCGTTACGGTTTTATCTAGTTCATAATTACGGGTGCTACGACGTTTACTGGTTTCTGGCTCTTTATTTTGTGCTGTTCCCTCACCGGTTGCCTTTTCTGGAGCAACTGATCCCCCAGGAGGTTGATTAGTCAATGCGCCAGGAATACCTGCTATAATTTGTCCTCGGCTATTTTCTTCTACTTCCTGAGTGCTTCTTAATGCTGGCAAATCAGGATTATAACGTTCTTGAGTTTGTTCTGTAACAGAATAATCAACATCAGCAACGACCTCTGCACGAAATCCATTTTCACCCAAAAAAGGCATTAAAATATTACTGATACGTTGTTTATAGGTTTCTTCCAATTTACGGGTATAAGTGAGCTGCATATCATTTAGTGTAATACTTTCAGGTTTATCTTTAGATAATAAACGCCCCATTTGATCTACCACGGTTACCATCTTATTATCTAATTCAGGAATACTCGATGCTACCATGTGACGAATAGCACCTACTTGCTCTTCTTCTAAATGATACCCCGTATATAATTCTACCATTACTGATGCACTGGGTTTTTTACGCTGTCTTACAAACACTGATTGTTTCGGCAAGGCTAAATGTACCCGTGCTTTTTTTACCCCTTGTAGGGCCATAATAGAACGGGATAATTCCCCTTCTAATGCTCGATGATATTGTGTAGATTGAACAAAGTGGCTGGTACCAAACCCTTGTTCTTTATCCATAATTTCAAAACCCATTGTACCTGTTTTGGGTAATCCCAATGCTGCAAGACTTAAACGGGCTTTACGAATATGCTCACTGGGAATGAGGATTGATCCCATATTGTCATTTAACTGATAGGGTATCTTACTTTTATCTAATACATCAGTAATTTCAGCCATCTCCTGTTCAGAAATATCACTATATAATAAGGAAAAATCTTCTTCTTGTGACCAAAATATAATAGCAATACCTAATGCAACACTTGCAGCTAACCCCATCATCAAACCTATCTGCCTTAACACAGATAGCTCATTTAGGCGTTGTAACGCTAGACTTAAACGTAATGCAATTGGTGCATTTTCAGTGGATGCTTGTGTGGTTGCCATATTATTCTCTCCCCATTACTGACAAAATAGATATACCCTTCTTTTCTTCGCCTGTTTTAAATAGGCATTTTTGCTATATCTTGATATGCAGTCAGTAATTTATTACGTACTTGTAATAAGGTATTAAATGCAATGCCGGATTTTTGACTCGCAACCATGACTTCTCCTAAATCAATCCCCGGTTTTCCTTGTACATAATCAGTAGATAATTGTTCTGCATGCTGTTGTACCGTATTAACGGTATTCACTGCTTGTTTCATAAGATCTGAAAAGCTGACATTACTAGAAGAAGGCACTTCAGAGGCGGTTTTATTTTCAGCTAATGCTGCCATCATACGCATTTGTGTCAGCATGTTATCCGCTTTTATCTCATTCATGTCTCTCTCCTTATATTATCTGTTTATCATCCTGTTGTTGCCCTACTGACTTTCGGAATAACCATACCTGCATCACGCATTTGTGCAATTTTGTAGCGTAAAGTACGTTGGCTAATTCCCAACTTCTGTGCAGCAATAGAACGATTACCTGCATTCTCTTCTAAAATTTTTAAAATTAATTGCCGTTCTCTTCCTTTTAAATCATCTTCTAAGGTTTCCGGCAATGTTGAGAGGGGATCTTTTGTCAAATTTATGGCATTTCCTCCTACCTCATTAGGATTTAATGCATAATCAGTGCCAATATTTTCAAATGGCTCTGAAATGGTATAATTCTGCTCAAATAAAATCGCTTTAGCATTAATAGATGCCCCATTTGCCAAGACCACAGCACGTTGAATAGTATTATCTAATTCTCTTACATTCCCTGGCCAGCTATATTGTACTAGCTTATTTTTTGCACTCTTATCCAACACCAACATTTTTTGACCTGCTTGAGTCATTTTTGCTAAAAAATATTCGGCTAAAGGAATAATATCTTCCTTACGATCACGCAATAAAGGCAAATGTAGAGGTAATACGTTTAAACGATAAAATAAATCCTCTCTAAAATGCCCAGCTTGTATTTCTTTTTGTAAATGACGATTAGATGTTGCCAAAATTCTGACATCTAATTTAATAGTATGTTGACTGCCCAACCGTTCTACTTCTTTTTCCTGCAATACCCGTAATAATTTGGCTTGTAATGCTAAATCCATTTCAGAGATTTCATCTAGTAATAGTGTCCCACCTTGTGCCTGCTCAAATTTACCTGGTAATGCTTTTTGCGCTCCAGTAAATGCTCCTTTTTCATAACCAAACAACGTTGCTTCTAACATATTTTCAGGAATAGCGGCACAATTTATCGCTACAAAAGCACCGTCTGCTCGCAAAGAATGTTGATGAATATAGCGTGCCAGTACCTCTTTACCTGTTCCACTTGCTCCAGTTATCATTACTGTTGCATCACTTTGTGCTATACGCTCTGCCATCTGCAATACATTTTGCATACTACTCGCTGTTGCTATCATATTCGTATGACGCTTTTTCTGGATTTGAATATACGGTTTTAAGACCTTTAACAGAGTATCTGGTTCAAAAGGTTTAACCAAATAATCTACTGCTCCCTCTTGAATGGCCTGGATAGCCTTACTGATCGTTCCAAAAGCTGTCATCAATAATACGGGAATATCGGGATAGCGTTCTTTTACACGCTTTAATAAACTATGTCCATCCATCACAGGCATTTGCACATCACTGATCACCATATCTACCGGCTTCTTTTCCATTACTGATATAGCAGATTTACCATTCTCAGCTAACACCGTTTGGTATCCAGATAGTTCTAAGGTATCGCTTAATGCTTCCCGTAATGCAAAATCATCTTCTACGATTAATATAGTTGCTGCATTCATTATTATCTCCTTATAGTATTATGCTGAAATTGAGGTGAATTGATTCGA
The DNA here is from genome assembly GCA_026994225.1 of Gammaproteobacteria bacterium. Classification (GTDB taxonomy): domain Bacteria; phylum Pseudomonadota; class Gammaproteobacteria; order GRL18; family GRL18; genus JALWRI01. The sequence goes on from JALWRI010000071.1 coordinate 10,907, forward strand.
CATTTTGGATGCAGAAATATCTACATCTGTTCCTTTTACAATCGGTAATACCAATGTAAAGACACTTCCTTTATGATCAGATCGTTTTAAATAGACTTTGCCATCATGCCCTTCCATAATGGCTTTTACTACGGATAATCCTAATCCTGTACCTTGTTGCCGAGTCGTAAAAAAAGGTGTAAATATTTTTTCCTGTTTCTCTTTATCAATACCTAAGCCATTATCTTGAATATGGATAAAGAGCATATTGCTTTTTATCTCCAGGATAATATCTATCTGTGCCTGATTTTTTGACTGTTCTTGCATTGCCAGTATAGCGTTATGACAAATATTCTGTATTGCACTGATCATTAATACGGTATTAACTTTTATCCAGACCCTCGCATTAAAAGGTGAAATAATAATATTAACCGGTTCTTGTTTTTGTAACTCTTCTACCATCATAGCAATATGATTTTTCAATGCTTCCCCTGCTATGATTTCTTTTCCTTCTACTCCTTTACGAGAGAAAATAAGTAAATCGCTAACAAGTTTGTCCAAATTGCGTATGCTTTGCAAAATTCTATCTGCAAATCGTTGCCGTAAATGGGTATTAACATTCGTGCTTTTTAAATTTGAGGCATACAATAAGATAGAAGAGATAGGTGTACGAATTTGATGAGCAAGGCTTGCCATCATACGACCTAATTGTAATAAATGTTGTTGATGCTCTAGTTTAGATTGTAATAAACGGGTTTCTGTTACATCTTGTAGTTGGATGATTTGACCTGGTAAATTGCCTAATGGACACGTTACAATACTGACAATTTTACCATTTTGAGTGATCGCATCTTGTCCTTGTCCTGGTTTAAAAACCCGTTGAATAACATCTCGCCATAATTCACCTTCTAAGGGTTCACCCAATAATACTATTGCTGCATGGTTTGCTTCTTTTACTACACCGTGTTCATCTAACACGACGACCCCTGCCGGTAAGTGCTGTAAAAGCGTATCCAGATAATCTGTACGTGAAGCATTTGTTGTCTGTGCAACAGCGGGACACATTATTAACTCCAATCATTGTTTTTTAATACAATGACATTAAAGCAATAACAGTGCCAATTATATATAATGTATGTATATCAATAAGTTATATTAATTTGTTAATGGACTGTCAAAATAATGACAGATACTTCAGAGTAGGTTATTTACTTAAACCATATTTGCGGATTTTTTCTGCTAAGGTAGTACGGCGCATTTTTAATAATTTTGCCGCATGAGAAATCACCCCATTTGCCTCATTCAAAGCTTTTTTAATCAGTTCTGACTCAACACGATTAAGATGTTCTCGTAAATCTAAGCCTTCACCCGGTAAATGATCTATATCTTCGGTACAAGTTAGCGTATTGATAGTCGTAGCAACTTGCTGTGCAGGTTCGAGGGGATGATCTGCAAGTGGTATGCTCCTATTCGTAACACTAGATACCGCCATTTCAGATAATGCGCTATTAATATGTTCAACACGTTTAATTTCATACTGATAACGTTCAGGTAAATCATGGATACCAATTCTTTCCTCTGGATACATAATTCCCAAACGCTCTAATAAATTAGCTAATTCCCGTACATTTCCAGACCAATTATGTTGCATAAGAGATAAAATAGCATCTTCCCCTAATATAACCGGTAAATCTCTCTCTTCTTCTTGCCGTTTACCTAATGCTGCAATCAGTTCAGGTAAATCTTCACTACGTTCTTTTAATGGTGGTATTTCAATTGGGAAAACATTTAAACGATAAAATAAATCCTCCCGAAAGTGTCCTTTTCTTACTTCATCTTCTAAATTACGATGTGTTGCAGCAATAATCCGTACATCGGTTTTAATACTTTTATTACTGCCTACCCGTTCAAAAGTACGTTCTTGTAATACCCGCAATATTTTTACTTGCATTGGTAAAGGCATATCGCCTATCTCATCTAAAAATAGCGTTCCACCTTTTGCCAATTCAAATCGCCCTTGCCGAGCGCTTAATGCTCCGGTAAATGCGCCTTTTTCATGTCCAAATAATTCACTTTCTAATAATTCTGCGGGAATAGCACCACAATTAATCGGTACATAAGGTTTACTACGCCGCTCAGAAAGATGATGCAAACATTGTGCAACCACTTCTTTACCCGTTCCTGACTCACCTAAAATCAATACATTTGCCTGGGTAGTCGCTACTTGTGTAATCAATTTTTTTACCAATAACATCGCCGGAGAATGTCCGATTAAATGTGTTTCCAAATAACTTTGATCAGCTTTACTCAGTTTTTTAGCCGAGCCTTGTTTTTGGCTAAAGGCTTCTACCCGAGATAATAGCGAAGATAAGATTTGTTGTTTAATAGGGCGATGTAATGTGCCTAAAATACGTACTTGCCAAGATTTTTTTAATATGGGTGCTGGTTGTTCTATATTATCTAATAAAAAAATAACTGGACACTGCGTATAATGTGTCAGTAAGCGATTTAACTCATCGCTCCAATGCGTATCACCATGATGTAATGCAAACAATATAACATCAATATTATCGACATACTCACCAGCATAATCACACACTGTCGTAGATAACTCCATAAAATCCATAAGTATTGCAATTTCTTGTCGATACTGTGGATGATTATCAACAGCTAAAACTGTTAACGATGACATAAATGACCCTTTATTCAAACTGAAATTATTGATAATTGATATGATGATGGTTATCTTTAATGAAAGGTTTTTTACCGACTAAAACGCTGATATGCTTTATTGGCATTGCGCCCTTTTTGTACATTTTTTTTCTCCTCAGATAAACCACTTTTTTCTTCTTTGACACACGCAATAATTTTCTGGTTGAGTGTTTCCAAAGTATTAATATGCTCTTTCATTATTATTATCTTGGCCGTATCATCCAAAGTAGCTGTATTAGCAAAATATTGTTCTAAAAGTTGTTTTCGTTGCACATCTAACCTGGTAAGTTCTTGCCAGTTTTTTTGTTGTGCTTGTGCTAACATGGTATGACTAATTAATACTAATTGCTGCCACTGTTTATCTTGAACCTGCATATTATTTACAAATCACCATATATGCTAACAACAAGATAGACGTCGATGTGATAACACAGGAAAGGTTTTACGTGTACTTTTCAATAGTAATTCATCAATATTAGTACAGACATGCCCTTTCCCTTGTGGTAATTGCGCCAAAATTCGCCCCCAGGGATCAATAATCATACTATGTCCAAACGTTTTTCGACCATTAACATGATATCCCCCTTGTCCTGATGCAATCACATAACATAAATTTTCTACTGCCCTGGCACGCAATAATAATTCCCAATGTGCTTGCCCTGTTGATGCAGTGAATGCAGCAGGCAATACCAATAATTCCATCTCTTTATCTAACATCTGTCTAAATAACTCAGGAAAACGTAAATCATAACAAACCGCAATCCCCATGCGACCAAACGGACTGTCTATTACAACAATACTATCACCAGGTTCTACAAATTCAGATTCAACATAATGTTCCCGCTCAGATAAACTGACATCAAACAAATGTATTTTATCATATCGAGCGCATAACTCACCGCTATCATTAAAAACCAAACAGGCAGAACGCACCTTTTTTGGATTACTCGCTTGTAAAGGTATCGTTCCTCCTACTAGCCAAATATGATGTTTATCTGCTTGTTCAGATAAAAATATCTGAATTTCACCTTCCCCTTCTGTTTCACAAACTTCTGTTTTATCTTGTTCCGATTTACCTACTAAAGCAAAATTTTCAGGTAATACAACTAATTTTGCCCCATCTGTTACTGCTTTTGCAATTAATTTAGCGGCCTCATTCAAATTTGCTACCACATTTGATCCCGATGCCATTTGAATCGCTGCTATTTTACTCATAACTCACCTTACATGATTATCCCATTATCAAAAATAACTCTGTACATTTTTTGCAAAATGCTCCACTATCAGTTGACTGTATCATCAACCGTTGCACTGTTATTCAATAAGCTGGTATTTTTCCAATCTATTTTAATGATTGGTTTATCCCATGTCCCTTGTACACTATACTGATAGCGACTAATTTTTTTTATTTCTTCCCCAAAAAATTGTTGTAATAACCAAACGCCTGCTCCTACAGCAGGTCCTCCCGCAGCGAGTCCTGCCAGAGTAATACCAGAAGATAATTCAGGTATTATCAGCCATTTTTGGTTATAGGTTTTCTTCACTATATCAGCACTACCTGTTATTTTTATTGCAACAATGGCACTATGCAAAGCAAAGTTAGTCGTTTTAGCCAAACCATTTACTATATTAATGCTACCAGTTATTTTTTCAAAGTTTAAGCCTTTTTTTATTGAGTTCTTTAAATTAGAAAAATCCAAACTAATTCTATTACTCAGTACCGGTAAATTAATCAATCCCAATACTCTCCCTGCACCCGGTTTCATTTTTAGCATTTCACTGTTTTGCATATCGACATGTACTATCCCGGATACACTCTCTTTTTGCAACACAAAGGGCATTCCATTCCATTTTAGGTTTACTCCTATTTTCAGCAACCCTTTTTTCATCCATTTACCATATCCCCAATGCTCTAGTAATTTTCCTGTATCCTTGCTATTAATCGTTCCCCATAATAAGGTTTGTATTTGATCTTGTAATTGACGCCATAAACCACTCACCTGCACATGCGTATCTTGCCATATTAATGCTGCCTTTTCGATATTGATACCCGATTTATACTTTTCTGTTTGTAATTGAATTTTACCTATTTCTTTTTTTCCATAAAAAAAATGATTAATATAACCATTCATTGCAGGGATATATTTTGGATTAACATCCCATGTTGTAGCATGATCTAGCATAGTCTTGTTAGTCTGTACTGCTTGATGGCTATCATCAATAATGACCCGTTCTAACTGTAATTGTATTGCAGGAAAATGATTAGCTGTCTTTGTTAGCGTATTATTATATTCCCAAGCCGTAAAAAATTTTTTCCATACTGCTAATTGTTCAATCAATAGATCACCACTTAACAACAATCCTGGTGTTATATTTTGCGTTAAATTTAATGCGCCAAAATGAATATGCCCAGATAAAGGCGTAGATATTTCAGGTAAGTGTAAATTAGCAAAAATTTTATCTGCATACGCAATATACACTTTATTTGCTTGCCAATATATCTTGAGTTGTTGCGCTTTGCCTACTGTATTAGATAGCTGTACCGGTTCGGGTAATTGGATTTTTATATCATCTAAATTGACTATCAGTGAAGATAATCGGTTGATAGCTTTAGAATGCCACTGTAATTTCCATGCTGCTTTTCCACTGATCCAATCCTTTGCTGTGTTTAATCCATATTTTTTTGCAAAAGAAGCTAACGGTAATTTTCCTTGTGCAGTGCATGACCAACCTGTATCTTCTGAATTAATATTAAGCGAAACGACTTCATCGAAAAATTTTGCATAGAGATGCGCTGAAGACCACTGTAAATTATGTACTTGTATTTTGCCGCTAATCTGTTCCATCGGTGTGGGTAAAAATGGAAATGTTAAAATGTTTTCTTTTAATATCACTTCAATAGCAATATCTCTTTTATCCTTTATTTGATCACTCAATGGCAATGTTAACTGTATATGCGTTGCGATATGACCTTGTACTTCTAATGCTTGTTGATTACGCCATAACTGAGTAACTGTTAAATATTGCAGTAGATCCTCTGCAACACCGTGTAAATCCCCTTTTATTTTTACTACAGGTGCTTTAAAAGAAGGAATATCTACTTGTAAATTTTGGCTCTCAGTGCTTAATACCCTGGCATGACGTGCCGTTAATTGCATTCCCTGAGAACTAAAGATGATCTTTGCTGTTATATCTTCCACACTGGGCCAATTTTTATCAAATAAATAATCAACCTTACCCTTTTTGATATGAGTTAGCACTTCTAACACCCCTTCATGATGCCGAAAAGGATAATCTTTTAACCATCCCTGAAAAACGACAGAGGTATCGTGAATATTACCTGCCTGCAATGCCCCTGCTAACCAATGCCGTAATTTCTCCGATAAAAGCAAAGGTAAATAGTGCTGGATGCGAGGTACTTGCATATCATTGATATGAGCATATAATGCAACATAAGGTGATGATTGTTCCACTAACCAAATATTTCCTCGTAATTGCAAACTTATATCTTTGTTTTGTACATGCAATTTTTCTATATTTAATAAGTAATTACTATCAAATTTCTGCCAAGTTAATGTTGCAACAAAATGTTGCAACGGTATTGCTTTAGAGAACAATGTATCTGCATGTAAGGTATTATTTTTACTATTTATCCATATTGTTCCCGTATTATTATTAACAATAATTTTACCCTCTATCCCTGCAATACGTATCGCTTTATTTTTTTCATTTATACCTATATTGCTAAACTCAGCAGTTAAAAAATGCTCGGTTTTACTCCACTGAATATGCACATTCTTTAATCGACCTTGCTTTGATAAAAAAACTTGCTGAGGAAAACGTTGCGTTATATAAGACATAATAGGGGTAAGATACAGTCTATCTATATAGGCTTTCCAATGTCCTTGTATCCAGCTTAAACGTATCCGTGCATCTTTTATTATCGTACTGTTGTTACGAGTTATCTGTGCTTTTTCTAAATCCAAATGCCAACCGTCATTCTCTTGTATTATCCGCCAATGGCTCTTTATATTTTGTAGTGTTAATTTTGAGGCATCCTCTTTATCTTGCCAGCTCATAGCTTCTAAACTGGCAGTTCCCAGTAAATTGACTAACTGCCCTTGTTTCACCTTACCCCATGCTTTTATTTCTGTTGCTCCTTTTAACTGTAAAAAAGGAAACCAGGTAGCTAATAATGGATTATCGGTGATATTACCTTTTAGATGTACATATCCCTGCATCGTATCAAAAGAAGAAACCTTACTTTCTGGTAAGGTGAGATAAGCATCTATTAATAATTTCCCCCAATTTAATGAGGTTTGTATTTTGATAGCCTGCTGGGGATTTTTACTGATAACAAAATGTGTTATTAGTAATTCATTTTTTATATATTGTGTGGCTGTTTTTGGTAATTCCCAGTGTAAGCGGCTTGCTTCAACTATCACATTATAGTGACCTTGCAAAGGCAATCGCTCTACCAGATTTTTTATATCTATGGGTTCAGATAATGTTTTTCCCCATATAGAACGGTAATAGACATCAACGCCCATAAGTCGCACCGTTTTTATCCTCAATGCAACATTGCGTAAGCTATTTTGTAGATCTAGCTCAATATCTAGTTGTTTTAATTTAACCTCTAATGCATCATTAGTAATCAGCACAGTCGTTAATGAAAGTCTTGGTGTGAGCGTTGCCAAGTGTACTTCGACCTTATTAAAATTTACATGATATGCTAATTGTTGTTTGACTATTTTTTGTACATAATCAGGATGCGTTTGTAAATACCTTACCCCCCCTTGAATAAGCACTATACTGACTGCAAAAAGAAAGAGTAGGGCAATCAGTAGTTTCCATGCCCATCGAACACTATGTAATGTTAGTTTCCATAACATAAAAATGCTTAGCCACTCATATAGGTACTACATCGTATTGTTCTTGCATATAGCTCACTTCTACTTGAAAACGAATGGCTCTACCTATAAATTCCTCTAACTCAGCAACCCCAGAAGATTCCTCATTCACCATATGTTCTACGACAATTTCTGATGCCAATACCAATATTTTTTCTGATTCATATTGCCGTGCCTCACGTAATATTTCTCTAAAAATTTCAAAACATACCGTTTCAGAGGTTTTAATAGAGCCTCGCCCTTCGCATAACGGGCAAGGTTCACATAGCATATGTTCTAAACTTTCTCGAATACGTTTACGGGTCATTTCAACCAGGCCTAAACTGGATAATTCTGTAATACAGGTTTTTGCGGGATCAGAGGCCAAACTTTTTTCTAATGCTCGTAATACTTGCCGACGATTTTCTGCTTCTTTCATATCAATAAAATCAATAATGATAATCCCGCCCAAATTACGTAAACGTAATTGTCGTACAATAGCCGTTGCTGCCTCTAAATTCGTTTTAAAAATAGTTTCTTCTAAATTACGGTGTCCCACAAATGCGCCAGTATTGACATCAATAGTGGTCATTGCTTCCGTTTGATCAATAACTAAATATCCCCCTGATTTAAGATGCACTTTTCTTGCCAATGCTTTTTTTAATTCATCTTCAATATTATACAATTCAAAAATAGGGCGTTCCCCGGTGTAATAATCAATACGGGGAACTAATTCAGGAATAAATTTTTCCGCAAAATGAATCACTTTTTGATACGTATAATTAGAGTCAATTAATACTTGATCAATATTACTCCCTACTAAATCTCGCATCATTCGCATCACTAAAGCTAAATCTTCATGTACTAATGAACCTGGAGCACTACTTTTCATTTTTTCATTAATGGCTTCCCACAACTTATTCAGAAATTTTATATCTGCACGAATTGCAATATGATCGATCCCCTCTGCCACAGTTCGTACAATATACCCCCCTTTTCCATATTCTGCATTTTCATTGATAACTATTTCACGCAACCTGGTGCGTTCTTCTTCTTTTTCAATTTTTTGAGAAATACCAATATGTTCTGAATACGGTAAATAGACTAAATACCGAGCTGGAATAGAAATATGTGTCGTTAACCTTGCCCCTTTACTACCTAAAGGATCTTTAATCACTTGTACTAATAATTCTTGTCCATCACGTAAAACATCGGTAATAAATAAATTATCACTTTCTTTTTCATTAATAATATCTGAAATATGTAAAAAAGCCGTCCGTGCTAACCCAATTTCAATAAATGCTGCCTGCATTCCAGGTAATACTCTCGATACTTTTCCCTTATAAATATTTCCCACTAAACCACGACAAGAAGCACGTTCTATTAAAACTTCTTGTAATAATCCATTTTCTACAATACCTACCCGTGTTTCATGCGGAGTAACATTAATTAATAATTCATTCCGCATGGCCATACCACCAATAGCCATAATGCTTCCTTTTAACTGTTAAATGTGTTGGGCATCTCTTATCTTGTTACCATCAAGGATTACATTTAACGATGATAAGGATGATTTTTTAATATGCTATATGCTCTAAATAACTGTTCTGCCAAGATAACACGTACCATAGGATGAGGTAAGGTGAGTGGCGATAATGACCAATAGTGCTGCGATTGTTGTAAGCACTTGGATGCTAAACCTTCTGGCCCACCCACTAATAATGCAACGGGAGAACCTCGCTGCATCCAAGATTGCATCTGTTGGGCTAGTTGGGGAGTATTCCATGCTTTTCCTTCTATTGCTAAACTAATTATTAACGCACCTTTGGGAACAGCCGCTAATATTTTATCCCCTTCTATTGCCATTGCACGTTGTAAATCCGTGTGTTTTGTCCGTTTCACTGCATCAATTTCTACTAGACGTAATTGACATGCAGTTTTTAAACGATTTGCATACTCCTGATAAGCACTATCTACCCATGCAGGCATACGCTTTCCTACTGCGATTAATACTATCTGCATCGTTTTCTTTACAATCTGTCCGTAGTACGAATATTATGATGATACTAAAGGAACAGTATCAGAATTATCGTCTACTTCCCATAATTTTTCTAATTGATAAAAATCTCGAATTTTAGGCTGCATAATATGTACCACAATATCGCCTAGATCCACTAATACCCATTCACCGGTATCCAAGCCTTCAACACCTAATGCATAAATGCCTTTTTCTTTACTTTTTACAATAATATTATTGGCAATCGCTTTTACTTGTCTGTCTGTATTACCACTTGCTATTAAAAAATAATCCGCTACATTGCTTTTTCCTTGTACATCCGTTGAATGTATATCAAAACCTTTTATTTCATCTACCGCATCTTTAATAACTTGTAATAATTCTTCAGTATTCATCAATGTATTTAACCATTTTTATTTATTCACATGCTAAAATCAAAAAGGCTTTTTGTCTTTTAAGCCAAGCATATAACGCTTAAAAATACAAAAAGCCCTGCCTTTATACTGTGTTTATTGGCGAATATGTCCATCCCCTAACACAATATATTTTTGTGATGTCAAGCCTTCTAATCCTACCGGTCCACGAGCATGAATTTTATCCGTACTAATTCCTATTTCAGCTCCTAAACCATATTCAAAACCATCGGCAAAACGGGTAGAAGCATTTACCATCACTGAACTCGAATCAACTTCTAGTAAAAAACGGCGGGAACGAGAATAATTTTCACTAATAATCGCTTCAGTATGCCCAGAACTATGTTGATAAATATGCTCTAATGCCTGATCTAAACCGCTTACTACACGAATAGACAATACCGGTGCTAAATATTCAGTATCCCAATCTTCCTCTGTAGCAGCAAGTGCATTGGTAATATATGTCAGGGTTTTTTTACAAGCACGTATTTCTACCCCTTTTTGCTGATATATACGCGCTAATTCAGGCAACACCTTACTTGCAATATTTTCTGCTACCAATAGTGTTTCCATCGTATTACATGTACCATAACGTTGCGTTTTTGCATTATCTGCAATGGCAATTGCTTTGTGTATATCTGCTTGATCATCAATATACACATGACACACACCATGTAAATGCTTAATCACTGGTACACTCGCTTCCATAGCAACTCGTTGAATAAGTCCTTTTCCTCCTCGAGGCACAATCACATCCACATATTCTTTTAATGTAATCAGTTCACCCACTGCCTTTCTATCGGTTGTTTGTACAACTTGTACTGTATTGTGAGACAACTTTGCTTGTTCTAAACCAAGCGTAATACATGCAGCAATAGCTTGATTAGAAAATGCAGCTTCTGATCCACCTCGTAAAATAGCTGCATTCCCTGCTTTTAAACATAATCCCGCAGCATCTGCTGTTACATTAGGACGTGATTCATAAATAATACCTATCACCCCTAAAGGTACTCGCATTTTACCTACTTGTATCCCCGATGGTCGGTAATTTAAATCACTGATTTCCCCCACTGGATCAGGTAATGCAGCAATTTGACGTAATCCCTCTGCCATACCTTGTATACGTTCTCCATTCAATGCTAAACGATCCAATAAGGCCGCATCTAATCCTTTTTCTTCTCCTGCCTGTAAATCTTTTTTATTTGCTATCAATAATTGGGCAAGCTGTTGTTCTAATGCAGAGGCAACGGCTAATAAAGCCTGATTTTTTTGTTCTGTACTTGCTCTAGCCAACATGTTAGCTGCTTTTTTTGCCTGCAGCCCTAACGTTACCATATATTCATGAATATCCATGCATCCACCTAAATCAAACTGCTATCATTACTGCTTTATTACCACCATTATAAATGGTTACACAATCTCATCATTACTTGCCAACATAATCTGATGTTTTGCTTTCAGCTAAATATAACATATAATCACACACTATTTTTAAAAAATTCCATGTTATCGTTAACTATTATCAATTATATTCCTACCTGCAAAAATACCTGCCGTAGCTTTTGCCAAACATTTTCTACTATCATATATTCAGATTTACTATATTGCTCGATTTCAAAAAGTTGCAATAACATTTTATACCAAAAAGTACGGGGATAATGCTGTAAAAAATGATGTACTTTTTCCCGACGGGAAGAAAATACTCGATATTGCTGTAAAATTCCTTCCAGATCATTCCCTTGATCTTTTTCCCATGCCATTTTAGCTAATGTTCTCAACTCCTTAGCAAATACCCATAATACTAAAGCAATGGCTGTATTATTTTTTTCTAATGTCGCTAAAACATGCAATAAATGTGCTGGATTTTGTTCAAACCAAATATCAATCAACTGATAAATATCATAATAGGCATTATCTGCAATAATAGGCAATATCTCTTTTAAACCTAAATGCAGTCGCGTTGTTTGTTTTATTTCCTTTTGATATAACAATGCCAATTTTTCTACTTCTTGTTCTGCTGCTAATAAATTACCTTCTACTTGCTCAGCAAAAAAGGCTAATGCTTCCGTATCTAAAACTATTTGCTTATTGCTTAATTGTGTATGCAGCCAATGTTGTAATTGCTCTTTTTGTAATGGCCATATTGCTATAATGACTCCATATTGCTCTATTTTTTTAACCCATACCTGTTTTTGTGTTTTTCCTAATTTTGGCATAATAATCACTACCACAACATCCTGTTGTAATAGCTCTACATAATGGCTAATATGCTGTTTTCCTTTTTCATCCAGTTTATTATTCGTAAAATGTAATTCTATTAATTTTTTTTCACTAAATAAGGATAAATGACGGATCTCTTGATCAAATTGTTGCCAATCAAATCCCGCTTCAATAGTAAAAATACATCTTTCGGCAAACCCCTTTTTCTCACTTTGTGAGCGTATCATATCTATCGCTTGCCGCTTTTGTAAGGGTTCATCTCCGGTAATTAAATACACTGGACGCAATAACTGAATAACCGTAAAATGTTGTAATAAACGTTCTAAAGGAATTTTCATAGACAATTTACTCTATACTATACAAACGCCCTATAATACGTTGCACCATATCGTCTAACATTTCTTTGCGAATTTGTTGTTCTTCCATTTCCTTACTCAATACATCATTTTCATTAAAAGTAAAATCCCGTTCAATAAGTATTGTTTGAGATGCTAACAACAGTTTTTCATCTTTACTCTTGACATTAAAGATTACTCTATACTGTAATTCATATTCACTCACTGTATTTTTTTTGACCGTTAATACATTACGTCTTTGAGTAAACTTTTCAATAGTTATCACAGCACTTGCTTGTTCCTTATCATTACTGATATTCACCTTTTGCATACTCTGTAAAGCCTGTTGTAAGGGCTTTATTAAATCATTATCTTTTTTTGCATAGATATACGTTTGAGTAAAAACGTCAGATAACGGTGCGTATCCTCGCAAATGAAAACCACATGCAGCGAAAAATATACTACTTAAAATAACCATAGTGTTGAAGATGCTAATGGTGTCTTTTTTGATTACGCTACATCCATACATTTTTTATATACCTCTTAACTATAACAATACGTGATTTTGATACTATGCTAAAATATTGTAACATCATACAGAATATGGATATATTTATTATATAGGTTTAATTATGACAACTTCAGATAATAAAACAGCTTACAATACAAAATTAGCTAAAGCCTACGATGATATGATGGAAACATTACATGGTTGGTTTATAAAATTAGAACATGATAGTTACCCTGCATTAAAAAAAGGACTAGAAGAAAGTAGCAAGGTAACACAAGAGATCAATGCACTCAGCCATGAAGAGGCACAACTGGTGAGTGACTATATCAAACGGGATTTAGAAGATGCCGCACATTATATGCATCATACTAAAGAAGATTTTAAAGCATGGCTACAATTTGATATAGAGCAAGTGGAAAAATCGCTGTTGGATATTTTCCAGTTTATGGCTGATAAAACACAAGAAGAATTAACACACTTAGAAATAAATGCTAACACTTGGAAAACAGGTGAAATTACCGGTATAGGCAGTTTAGTCTGTACACAATGTGGAAAAACCTTACATTTTCATAAAACAGGGCATATTCCTCCCTGTCCTTATTGTGCTAATACTGTTTTTAAACGTAAAACGTAAAGACCATTTAAGGTTTACTTAATATTTCGCTCTTAAACTACTAACCATTTATTATTTTCAGGAGTACAACATCTTATGTGGAAAAATACCGATACGCAATATGGCAGTATAGCAAAACTCTTACATTGGCTTATTGCATTAATTATTATTTCCTTGCTGACCGTTGGGCTCTATATGTCTGATTTAGCGGAAGCAGATCCTAGTAGAGCTACACTATATGCGTTGCATAAAAGTTTTGGGGTAACACTCTTCTTGCTAGCTTTTTTACGCATTAGCTGGCTATTTATTAGCCCTCCTCCAGCCTTACCTGTACAATTCGAAAAAAAAGAAAAAATACTTGTTAAAGCCATACAAGGAATGCTCTATCTATTAATGTTTGCAATGCCTATTAGCGGCTATATTATGAGTGTTACACATGGTTATGCTGTCGCTTTTTTTGGTCTTTTTGAATTACCTTCCTTACTGGAAGAAAGCCATGATCTCAGTGAAATTTTTGAAGCCTTACATTATTATATGGCATTAGCGCTTATTGCCTTTTTAGGCTTACATATTGCTGGAGCTATCAAACATCGTTTAGGTGCAGATAAAGAAAAAGATATTCTTTCCAGGATGCTATAACTCTTTATGTTGCATTTTCTTCAACAGCATGATTATGCTTTATTTAAAGCACATCATTTGCATACTTTTCATGCTCTTTGGCAGTTACCCCATGATTGGTTTGAACCACCTAACTCCAGTAGCAAGGGTTGGAGTGGTGTCAGCCAATTAACATTAACGGATAACGAGCAAAATACACACACTTTTTTTATCAAACGCCAGGAAAATTATCTATCCCGTAGCTGGTCAGCCCCTTTTTATGGACGAGCAGTTATCGACTATGAAGTAAACCACTTATTACGTTTTCAACGTTCTGCTATACCATCTTTACAAGTAGTATGTTTTGCTTCAATAAAAAAAAATAAACAAGCTATTTTAGTTACCCGAGCATTAGAAGCATACCATGATTTAACACATACGATACGATATAACATTCATAACATTACCCAGAAAAAACAGTTTATTCAAAAACTTGCCACCATTATCAGTACCATGCATCGACAACATTTACAACACCGTTGTCTTTATCCCAAACATATTTTAGTTAAAATAACGGAACAAGATTTTGATATACGCCTTATCGACCTGGAAAAAGTCCGTTACGTCCTTTTACCTCAATTTGCTGCACTCAGAGATTTAGACAGTTTATACCGCCATAGTTCTTTTGCAACACAAACAGACATGCTACGCTTTTTTCTTGCTTATCGTGATACCAATACGCTCCGCCCACAAGATAAACGTTTACTCCGAAAAATATTAAAAAAATCACAGAGAAAACAATCAATTTAGTTGTTCAGAAAAATAATAAGCCAGACGCAATTCAATATAATCATCTTTAGCCAGTGTATATAATGGAGTTTGTTTATCTATATGTGAAAAAAATCGAGCTTCTATACTTACTTTCCAACTATCTAAAAATCGTCTACTTGCTTCTACACTATACATTTGCATAGCCGAGTAACTATCAAAAATTCCTCCCGCTAACACTTCACTACTTTGTGCATCATTAAAAGCTACACGTATTCCTGCAAACCAATGATGAGCAAATAATAAATCATCGGCATTATCTCCTCTATCATCAAACAAATATTCCCCTAATACGCCTACATCTTTCCCTGTTTGCCACACATCATACCAAGTGTATTCAAAACCACCCGTTATCGCTGTATATTGGTCATCAGTGGGATTATTTTGGCTAATTAATTCTCCTTTCCATAACCAACTCCCTTGTGTATATTGCAGATCTATTCCCCATTGTTGCATTTGTTCATAATACGGTATTAAATAGGCTTTTTTTTGCAAAAAATTATAATTTATTGTTAAACGGGGGGCTCTACGTGTACCCTCAAAATAGGCAATGCCTATATCCCAATCGTTCATATTATGTGACCATCTTAACGCCCAATCAGTATGTAATTGTTTTGCTCCAGATTGGTACTTTGCTTGCTCATTCTCTATCACTAAGGGTGTACTAAACCGTCCTGCCTTACCTGGAAAAATACGTTCTCTAAATCCTGGTAAAAGCAAGAGATCCCATACTCCCCAGTCAGTAATTTTTGTTGCCCGTAATAATGGTTGTCCCCACTTTTCTTCCCCATCAATACTCTCTAGTATATCCGTCTGATTAATGACATCTACTAAATGCAGAGCTTCTGTTACCCCCCAAAAGATTTTGCTAATTCCAGCTTCCCATTCCCAATCATCTTTTGCCCAAATTGTTTTAAATTCTCGTATATCAGCATGACTACGTGCATTATCCACGTTATCCCAACGTAAAAAAGGTACTACAGTCATACTTTTTTCTATCCCATTACTTTCCCATGCTGCATATAACTCTGGTTGCCATGCAATAGAAACACTCTTATCTTTTTGTTGAGAATATAATCCTTGCTCAAAAAAATAACGACCTTCTCCTTCTATATATCCAGATATTTCTATTGCCATTACATATTGTTGTAATAACCCTAATAGACTTACTATTGCCAGTATTACTTTTATATCCACTTTTATCTTGCTCGTTTTAGACTATTTTTACTAAAATCCCGCTCTTTTAGGCCAATACGAAACTGATAATTTTCCCATAATAAAGTGGTTGTTTTACTTGTTTGATGATTTTTCATAAACATTTCATTTGGTCGCCAATATTTATCTAAATATTGCTGATAACCCTTAAAGGTCAGTGTTTTTAATAGCGATTTCTTTCTATCATAAAAATCCGTTTTCAGGACTATATAACGGCTCTTATCTATCCAGGATATCTGTTTCGTATATCCTGAGTGCTTATCAACCGGATAACGTGCTACAACAAAACACATTATCCCCTGATACATTTCATCACGCAAATATTCATAGGTATATTTTTCTACTTCTTGAGATGTCATATCTTCATAAGCAAATTCACTCCCCATAAAAGGGCCTGCTTTATTACGAGAAGCAATCCGCTTCACCCGTTTTAACGCAGGTAAATACAACCATTGATCATCACTCCCTGATTTATGCGTAAAGCTCAACAAAGCCGTACCTTTTACATCCGCTGGTTTTTTAAATATGACTAAATTTTTATCGCCATCATCTTGTTGTTCAAGTACTTTAGAACGAATAAATCGCCGACTTTCTTGTCCATGTGCATTACGCAAAATCATTTCCATATCTGATACCACATCATGAAACCCTTGATCCCTGCGTTTTGCTTCTTTGACAATTTCTAAACCCTGCTCTTGGGGAGTGAGCGCATACAGCGTTTGTGTTACCAATATAAGTAAAATAGTGGCTACTTGACAGTATCGTTTTTTATCTCTGTAATGCTTTTTGACAACCATTATATTTGTTCTCCTATTGGATTCTTATCTACTTTCATTAATAATATCGGCAAGAATAAAAAATCCGTCATTAGGGCTAAAAGTAGAGTAATACCCGTCAATGCTCCCATACTGGAATTTAGGGCAAAGGCAGACTGGCTCAATACTAAAAAGCCACTCACTAACACAGCAGTCGTTACCCATAATGCCCTACCAACATGAGAAAAAGCATAACGAATGGCATCCACTACTGTTAATTGCTGCTCTCGTCTTGCTCGCAGATATTTACTTAAAAAATGCACCGTATCATCGACCACAATACCTAATGTCATTGCTGCTACAACAGAAGAAGCTAAACCCACTTGCCCGACTAAAAGACCCCATAAACCAAATGCCATCATAACCGGTACTAAATTAGGAATTAAACTTAATAAACCAATTTTAACACTACGCAATGATATGATAAGCAATAAAGAAATCAAAATTAATGCAATAAACGTCCCTAATAACATACTTCTTATATTACGTTCTGCAATATGTGCAAACATCACAGTAGTGCTGACTCCATGTGTATGCATACTTTTTGGTGCATTATCTTGTAACCATTTTTCGGCTCTTGCGGTAAAATCACGAATACGAATATTATCCAGATTTTTTAATGTCACCGAAATACGCATTCCAGAACGGGTAATGTTAATTTGATTATTTAAGTCCATACCGTAAGGGAGAGACAGTTCATATAAAAATAAATATTGTGCTGCCAAATCTTGTTTTTCTGGTAGTTTATACCAGATAGGATCATCACCATGCATATTTTTATTTAAACGTTTTAAGGTATCGGTAAAACTATTGACATGATCAACCTCTGCTTGTTCTCTAATCCACTGCACAAAATTATCCACTGTATGCAAATATTGAGGTTGATTAATACCATTTTGTACTCCTGAGTCTAAAGCAAATTCTACCGCATAAATACCCGATAATTTTTCTGCAATCATATCCGTATGACGACGAAACTCGATGCTCTCATCAAAATAACGAATAAACTCATCATTTAATTCAATCCGGGGGATAAATATTATTAAACTCACTATTAATAGTATCATGCTATAGAATAATTTTTTAGGTCTGGAAATAACAAAATTTGCCAGCATTAACATGTGCTTACTTCCTTCAGTATCGCCTTTTTTACCCTTAGAATTAACTGGCAAAATACTGATTAATGCCGGTAACAATGTTATCGAAAGAAAAAAAGCTAATCCCACACCTAATGCAGAAATATTCCCCAAATCTCTAAAGGGAGGCGCATCACTAAAATTTAAACTCATAAAACCGATTGCTGTGGTAACACTTGTTAAAAATATCGGCTGCATATTAATACGTAAACTTTCTATTAATGCTACGTGTTTCTCTTTCCCTGCATACATCTCATGTAATAATGTAATAAAAAGATGCACACAATCTGCCACAGCTAACGTCATAATGATAGTCGGCGCACTACTCAATGGTGAAGTAAATTCCATTCCCATCCAACCAACCAAGCCAATACTCGCTAACACTGCTCCGGCAATAACTAACAATATCACCAGCGTAGCAGTAACAGATCGAAGTAAAAACCATAATACCAATAAAATAAGAATATACATCGCAGGGATTAAGGTTACAATATCTACTTTAATGGCATCAGGAAACGCATTATTTAATGCAGCCATACCACTTAAATAAATATGAATACCTGGATATTGCTGTTGATAATATGCAGCGAGTTTTCTCCCTGTTGTTACAATTTCATGCATTGCATCTTTGGACGCATTACGTAATTCCAAGTTTAGATTAACTGCTGTAACACTCCCTTTCTTATCTACTAATTTATGTTGTAAGAAAGGCTCATTAACCGCTATTTGTTTAATTCTTTGTAAATCTTCCAAAGATTTTTGTCGTGCATTTTCAACTAAATTTTCAACAATTAAATCATCTCCTTGCGCATAGGTATATTGAAAATTAGTAACAGAATCTACTCGAGATGTATAAGGTACAGTCCATGCTTTTTGAGTTAATTTTTCAACTAAATCTAATACCCGTGGAGTAAATACCTTGCCATTTTCAGGCATGATCATAAATAACAAATTATCATTTGCACTATAGGTATTTTTTAATGCCTGAAAGGCTAATAGTTGTGGATTATCTTTACTAAAAAACACCTCATAATCATTATTGATCTCAATCCAATGAATACCACTTGCTGCTAAAATAATAGCACTAAAACAAGATATAATTACCAAATAACGCCATTTAATTATCCAACGTGTATAGCTTTCTAGCATAACAATACTCTCACATCATATATCTATTTATAGATTGCATAGAATCTAATCATCTTGTACCCTACGCAACAGCGTATATTTAAACTAATCAGTATCAAAAGGGTGAGGCTTATGACAATGATAAAAAATCAGTGGGTAAAACGTTCTTTGCAGGCGTTACTTATCCTTTTATTATTAGGTCTGTCTATCAGTTCTATTCTTTCTTACTATTTACAGGGTAGCGCACTGAAAACATCTGTCAACATTCATCCTGCCACTTTGACAAACCCTCATTTTTCAAATACTACTTCTATTAATGGGCAGCAAGTCAATATGTTACGTGTAATGAGTCTTAATCTAGCACATGGGCGCAAAAATAGTAGCCATCAAATACTATTAGATAAACAACAAATTCAGAAAAACTTAACGGATATTAGCACTGTATTAAAAAGAGTACAACCAGATATTGTTGCACTACAAGAAGCAGATGACAGCTCTTTTTGGAGTGGCAGATTTAACCATGTTCAATTTCTTGCTCAAAAATCAGGTTATGGATATATTCAAGGCATTCATGTCGATAATTTAGATTTACAGTATGGTACGGGTATACTGTCTCTGTATCCTATTACTGCTCCCCTAGCCGTTACTTTTTCTCCTTCTCCTCCTAGTACACCTAAAGGCTTTAGTTTAGCAACTATTCAATGGCAACTTAATGCAACGCAATCCATTATGGTGGATGTCGTTTCCCTCCATCTGGATTTTCTTAATCCCTGGGTACGCCAAAGGCAAGTCAAAGTTTTAATAAATACGCTCAAAGATCGACACAAACCAATTATTATTATGGGAGATTTTAATTGTGACTGGTTACAAAGTAATTCGGCACTACGCACAGTCGTTGATAACTTAAAACTAAAAGTCTATCAACCTGAAAGTAAAAAGTTGGCAACTTTTCGTTTAACTCAAAAACGTTTAGACTGGATTGCCATATCAGAAGTATTTAGCTTTCATTCTTATAAAATTTTACCTGATGTCATCTCTGATCATGTTAGCACCGTTGCTGAATTAACTTATAACCATCATTAAAGTAGGTAAAAAGATTACCTTTTTTAACTCCCTTCAGAGGGAGTTAAATTTTCTGATTTAGAATCACAATTATTGCAACATGCCAAGGTAAATCGTAGTAAAGCAGCAAGATTACCAGGTTTGAACCGTGATACCTTTTTGTACCGATTAAAAAAATATTTTAGTTAAGACTACGAAACCAATGCCCAGTAGGCATAAAATTATCAGCAATATGTTGCCAAGTTTGTACAGAAAATATAACTTTTTGTAAAGGTTCTATAGAGGGAGAAATATACCACAAGCCAATACACACACTTAAAGAAAGAAAAAGTGTCCAACCATTTTTATAATCAAAAAATTTAAGTGCTGTACCAAAGGAACGTTTCAGCTCTGCATTCATCAAATCTACACTATATATCTCATCCAAAATTAAATGTACGATAAATCCAAAAAAAAGAAACACTCCACATAGCCAACTAAAAAGGCTATTCACTTCTACAAAACGATATAATACCACCGTGATAAATAACGAAAAACATAATGCAGCCAATAAGGAATGAATAATGCCTCTATGCACAGTAAAAGTAGCAAATAGTTTTAACATTCCATGACGTATCACAATATATGCAACACCACATAAAATCCATAACTCCATAATAGAATAATCAGTTGCTAACCTAAATAAAATAATCAAACTCATCACTGCCGCAAGCCCTGCAAATAAAATTTGCAAAGCATACGAGTTATTTGAATCAATATCCGGTAAAATCCCACCAAACGCACCTAACGCCCAAAGTAAAACCACCTAAGAAATACTTACTATACCTGCTCCTAAAAAAGCCGTTGCTAACATACCACTTGCCACACTCGCTACCGTAATATGTGTTTTAAAATTTGCCATTATTCTTTTTTACTTTCATCAAAGTAAATATGCTTAATACCTTCATATCCTTGAGCAAAATAGATGCTCTTTGCATCAAAAACAACTTGGGATGCTTGCAGGCAGCCAGAACCTGGCAAGGTATATAGTAATACCAGGCTTTTTTCTGCCGTTATATTATAGATTTCACAATTTATCTCCCCTTCCCAAATAGGCGGTGATAATTTTGGGGTTGTCGCATAAAAAATGGGGGGATCATTAATCCATATATTTCCTTGTTCTTGTAATAATAGCTGTTGTGCTGTAGCACTAATAAGTTGATATGGTTTAGATAATAGATGCTGTTGTTGTGTGACTAAATCCATATCAAGTTGTAATAAAACATTCATATCCCCATCAGGTGCTTTTATTGGAGCATCACTACTCAAATAATAGATCGGATAATCCGTACTACAATTAAAATAAAAATACTGATCTGCCCATAACAGTTGATAACTGTAACGATTACACGTCAAATCTATGCTTTTTTCTAAAATAAGTGCATTATCCATCAGTTGTGTCTTATAAAGATGTACCTTATCAGAAAAGTCTTTAAAAAATAATTCCCCTGATGTCGTTATGGCTAATAGCTTCCCTGGTGCAGTCAAGGTTGTTAATTCTTTTATCCCCTCTTTTGTCAGTTGAAAACGCCGTAATAACCAATAATTATATCCTGTAGGCTTATCTAATATTGTGGTATCTCCTGATTCAAAAGGCAATAAAATATCATCTTGTATGTGCTTTTCTGTTATATACAAAATATTATCTTGTACTATCCCTTCACTGTATTCATAATTGACTGGAAATGGTGCAACAATACTGCTACTTATCTCTCCCTCCGTTGTAACAGGAGTGGGGCTGCCTGCAATAGTTACTTCTGGATAAACAGGTAAGATATCTCCGGTAGTAATATTGACTGCCTGAAATTGAAAGGGCACTGTATTAAAAAAAACTCGCCAATTTTTTCCTTTAGCAATATTATAAAATGCTTGTTCTAATTGCCATTGTTGCTCTATGTTTTCAATATCTTGTTTATCAAATTGTAATACTTGTTGATAACCACTGTGTTTCCATACCGCTGCAAATAATTTATCTTGCTCTGCATTTAAAGCATATATATTTTGTGCTAACGATAAATGTCCTATCTGTATTGGCTGTTCTGTTTGCAGATCAATAATAAATATATCTTCTCCCCCTAATGTAGCAAATTGATCAGCAGTCAGTGCTAAAGTACGTTCTACACGGCTCGCTACGCTGATCTTACCCAAATTTAATAACGCATCACTGGTAATTTGAATAAATTGTAAGGCATTATTTCTATATTGAATAGGGAGTGCAGCCATTCCTTTTTTCCAATCCAGAAATAAGGCTCTTTCATCATTTATAGCAGGAGAATAACTATAGGTGCTTTCACCTATTAATGGGGTAATACGAGATAGTAATTGTGGATCAGCGGCATTACTAATATCAAATAACCCCAATGAAACCCTATTTATTCCGCCATTTAAGCCTGCATCTTCAGGATAACGTTGATTATCAATACCTAAACCTAATAACTGTTGTTCATAAAAAAATAATTTCTCTGACCAACCTGGTACTTCTAATTCCCCTTCAATCCAGGGTTGTTCAGGATCAGAAAGATTTATCACCCATAAGGGATCGATACGTTCAAATGTGACCACAAAGGCTTTATCATCGCTAAAACGGGTAGCATATAATTGTTCTCCTGGCGCAATATTATTCACAAAAGACAATAATTTAGGGGTTTGCAAAGTGAGGTCATAAATCAATAGTTGACTCCCCGCATCCCTATTTTCAGGACTAGATACCAGACGTAAGGTATTGTTACGCACATCTAAATGAAACTCTGAAGGAATATATCCTACTATATCTATTGTATTTAAAGCGTGTAAAGGGGTCTCTTTTAGTAAATGAAAAATATGTACTTGAGAAGTATAATCTGGCCATCCTGCCCAGATTGCAATCACTAAATAATCATTAAATAACGCTACATGCGGTTGATAACCTTGTAGAGTATATTGCTCCGTTTCAACTAATAATTGCTCATCGGTAATTGTTAATACGTAAACTTGTACGCTTGTTTGCAAAACACTGCTCGTGTCGGTTTCTACTATATCCTCACAAAAGTTACAATTATTTTGAGATACTTGCGTAACAATATATAAGGTATTATTTTTACGTCTTCCCTGTAAAAATTGCCCTGCCAGAGTAAGATTTTGTACCTGTTGCAAGCTATTATTATTGTTTTTTAATACCTGAATTTGTGTCGTATTATCTATTTGCTCAAACAAATAATAGCTACTATTTACAATAAATAACTCTTTAGGTATTCCTGTCATTTTAACTGCCTGCAATAATTGCGGTGCAGTGCTATCACTTACATCTATATACTGTAATTGTTTAGTTAAGTTATTAGCAAATAACAGCGTATTATTATCTTTTTTGACTATATCAGATTTTTCCAGTGTATCGCTATTACTGTTTGTTTCCGTTTCAGGCGTGAGGGGGGCTTCTGGTGCAGGCGAAGCAATAATGTCAGTGCTTGTAACTGGTTCATCAACAGGAGGGTAACAGTTTATACAATCATTCCCCCCTGAGGCTAAAAAGAAACGTTGTCCTGGAAAACGCTCTTGCGCTGCACTTTTAGTTAACGGGATAATGGAACTTTGTAACCAGTTTGCTAATTGTAAAGGATTTGCATTAGGTGTTGTTACTAAAGCCGCAACAAAACAGCGTTCTTCGGTTGCACATTGCGCCTGTAATGATGCTAATCGCCAATTTAAAAAAGCAGGAATAGTCACTGCACTTTCAGGTTGTATCGTATGTAAACCCGATACCCACTTATCTCCTTGTTGCCAAGAAAGAAAAGCCTGTTGTGTGTTTTTTGCATCTAAATTAACAAAAAAAACATAAATATCTTTGTTATCTATTATTTCCGTATTGCTCAGAATAACATTCCAGGAACCATTCCCGTTATTCCCATTAATACTCTCTACAGATAATGAAAATACTGATGGTGCTATAAAAAATAACCCTAATGTTAATATTTTGCAAAATCTATACATTATCGCCCATCTCCTATTGCTAACATTATCAACTCTATTAATTATACGAGAAGATCGTAAGGATCAACAGGAAGTTTTTCTCTAACTTAACGCTAATACATCCTGCATATCAAATAATCCTTTTTTATGTGCTGCAATCCAATGTGCTGCCCGTACTGCACCTCGTGCAAACGTCATACGACTTGATGCTTTATGGGTAATTTCCACTCGCTCACCATCGGCTGCAAACATTACCGTATGTTCACCAACAATATCTCCGGCTCTTATGGTTTCAAAACCTATGGTTTTTCTCTCTCGTTCTCCACTACGTCCTTCTCTGCCATATACTGCACAATCTTTTAAATCTCGACCTAAGGTTTCGGCTACTACTTCTCCCATACGTAATGCTGTACCTGATGGCGCATCTATTTTATGACGATGATGTGCTTCAATGACTTCAATATCAACCTCATCACCTAAAACTTGTGCCGCAATAGCTAATAACTTAAAACACAAATTGACTCCGACACTCATATTTGGGGCAAAAACAACTGCTATTTGCTCCGCAGCAAGGTGTAATTGTTGCTTTTGTGGTGTGCTTAATCCTGTAGTACCTATAATTATTTTTTTACCCGCTAACTGACATAATTGTAGATGTTCAAGTGTCGCTTCTGGGGTGGTAAAATCGATCAAGACATCAAAATCATCCAATACTGTTTGCAAATTTGTTACAATCTGTACATTTGCTTTATTTATTCCGGCAACTTCTCCCGCATCACAACCTACTAATGAGCTATCAGGTAAAATACTTGCAGCACCTAATTGACAATACTCAGATTGTTCTAATGCACAGACCAAAGCCTTACCCATACGACCGGCAACACCTGCAACAGCTACTCTAACCATATAAAAAATTCCTCTAAAATTGTCTTCACTTTATTATTTACCATGCAATATATGCATATTTTTTTTCCTGTAGGTCTATCAAATCAGCAACCCCTACTGGTACTATCTGGACAAAATCTAAAATATCTTTATTTGTCCAACCTAAACTATCCATAGTATTACCACAGGCATGAAATATCACCCCTTTTTCAGATAAACTTTTTAAGCGTAAGGGGGTCATATCGCTCCTGGGTCTTTTTTTAGCGAGCAAATGAATACCAGGTCCCATACAACTGACAACAATTTGTATATTATTATCATAATGCTGCATTAACGCAGCAATAGAAAATAATATATGTTCCTGATAAGAATTATCATTTTTATTAAAATGATAGACCACAAAATGCTCTACTGGATCACCAGGAAAGTGTAGCTGACTCGCATCAAATGCCTGATTTGCTACACTTCGAGTAGTAAACCAGGCGGAAATACTTGCTATGATACCGACCAGCCAACGACGACGGGAGGACAATAATTTTTTCATCAAAAATTCTCCAACATGAAATATCCTAAGTGTTCAAGGGTGTTCTGCCCGAATTAAAAATGGAAAAGTCTACGTTGGTTTTTCCAAAGCATTTAAGGAGGAATACCAACCCCAAATTAAAGACCTTATTTTTACCCTTCCTAAACATATCCATGTTGATAAACTTCAAGAATTGCGTTTTATACCGATTAACAACGGACGCTATTTTCATATTGAATTTGTTTACAAAAAAGCGTTTCAGAAAATAGCGCTTAACCATGACAAGGTATTGTCGATTGACTTTGGATTGGATAACTTTGCAAGCTGTTTTGATTCTACTTCTGGTGCGTCCTTTATCATTGATGGACGTTATATCAAAGCGAAAAACCAGTGGTACAACAAACTTAACGCAAAACTTCAAAGTATTAAAGACCTTCAACATTACCAGCATCAAACCAGGCGTATGCAACGATTGAACGATAAACGTCATAACGTAATAAATGATTACTTTAATCGTGCGGTAAAGTATATTACTGATTATTGCCTTGCTAATGACATCGGTAGTATTGTCTATGGTGATTTTAAAGCCATTAAGCAAGACATTCATCACGGCAAAAGAAACAATCAAAACTTTATGCAAATACCCTACGGTAGATTCAAGCAAAAACTGGCTGCTAAATGTCAGCAGATCGGTATTGAAGTGCATGGGATTGAAGAATCTTATACATCTAAAACATCCTTTCTTGATAATGAGTTGGTTCAAAAACAGGATTCCTATGTTGGTAAACGCATTAAGCGTGGGTTGTTTCGCTCTAAAAATGGTATCCTGGTCAATGCAGATACCAATGGTTCAGCAAATATCCTTAGAAAATTTGCAAGTAAGCAGAACCTCATGTTGAATCTTGAGCAACTGTATAGAGGCTTCGTAAACAAGCCAGTTAGAGTAAAGTTTGACACGCTCTGTTAAATTCCTCTGCAAAAGCCCCCCATCTATAACCACTTTAGCGGTTTAGGTGGGGTTGTTTACCCATATCTATCCATAGTAAGTTAGCTAATATTTTGGCGCATCTCATCAAAAAATTTCTTCACACCATCTAACCAACTATGTGATTTAGGGGTATGGCTTTTCACATTTTTATTACACGTTTTTTGGAATTCTTCCAATAACTCTCTTTGTTCACTGTTTAAATTAACTGGCGTTTCAACCAATACTTTACAAATTAAATCCCCTTGTGTTCCCCCTCGTACTGATTTTACCCCTTTACCTCTCATTCTGAACATTTTACCCGTTTGTGTTTCTGCCGGAATTTTTAATGTTACTCGTCCATCTAAGGTGGGTACTTCTAATTGTCCCCCTAATGCTGCGGTAACAATATCAATAGGCACTTCACAATATAGATCATTTTCCTGACGTACAAAAATAGGATGCTCTTTTACGTGCATATGGACATATAAATCTCCAGGCGGGCCTCCTGCTTCTCCAGCTTCCCCTTCTCCTGATAATCGAATTCTATCCCCAGTATCGACACCAGGGGGTACTTTTACTGATAAGGTTTTATATTCTTGTACGACACCACTGCCATGACACGTTTTACAAGGCGATTGAATAACCTTTCCTTGACCATGACATTTAGGACAGGTTTGTTGTGGTGAGAAAAAGCCTTGTTGAATCCGTACTTGTCCCATACCATTACACGTTGAACAGGTTTCAGCACTGGTGCCTTTTTCAGCTCCTGTACCTTGACAAGTATGACAGGGTACTTTTGTGGGGATACGTATTTTTACGGTTGTTCCATGTACTGCATCTTCTAAATCTAATTCCAGGTTATAACGTAAATCTGCACCTCGATATACTCGCCGACCACCACTAGAGCGTCCGCCAGAACCGCCACCGCCACCAAAAATATCCCCAAAAATATCCCCAAAAACATCACCAAAATTACTTGCTCCTGCCCCACCTGCTCCAGCACTCGGATCGACCCCGGCATGACCAAATTGATCATAGGCTGCCCGTTTTTTAGGGTCAGACAATATTTCATAGGCTTCTTTGGCTTCTTTAAATTTTTCTTCTGCTTCTTTACTATCTGGATTACGATCAGGATGGTACTTCATCGCTAAACGGCGATAAGATTTTTTTAACTCTGCTTCACTGGCATTTTTTTCGACATTAAGGACTTCGTAATAATCTCGTTTTGACATAGTATTCTACTCAAAGACATTGTATAAAAACACAAAAACACAGGAATCCTGTGTTTTCGTATACATAACAAACTGTTGCTGTCAATACAACAACAGTTTGTGGATAAAAAATTACTTTTTATCGTCTTTCACTTCTTCAAATTCAGCATCTACCACATCATCATCCTTTGCTGCTGAGGCTTCTCCAGTATTCCCTGCTGTTGCACCTGCCGCACCTGCTGCGGCGGCGGCAGCAGCAGCTCCAGCCATATCACCATTATCTTGTGCTTGTGCATACATTTTTTCTGCCATCTTCGCTGATGCATCGGTCAATGCTTTGGTTTTTTCTTCAATAGCATCTTTGTCATCACCTTTAAGCACTTCTTCCAAGGCGGAGATTGCTGATTCAATATTGGTTTTTTCAGTTTCTTCTAATTTATCACCCATTTCTGTCATGGATTTTTTCGTTGCATGAATCATGTTTTCAGCTTGATTACGTGCAGAGACTAATTCATGGAACTTTTTATCCTCATCAGCATGAGCTTCTGCATCTTTTACCATGCTTTCAATTTCATCATCAGATAAACCACTAGATGCTTTAATCGTAATAGATTGTTCTTTTCCAGTCGCTTTATCTTTTGCAGAAACATGCAAGATACCATTAGCATCCAGATTAAAAGATACTTCAATTTGTGGTGTACCACGTGGTGCAGGCGGAATATCACTTAAATCAAAACGTCCTAATGATTTATTTCCCGAGGCAATTTCTCGTTCACCCTGTAATACGTGTACCGTTACAGCTGTTTGATTATCATCAGCCGTTGTAAAGGTTTGTGCTGCTTTAGTAGGAATAGTGGTATTCTTTTCTACTAATTTTGTCATCACCCCACCAGCCGTTTCAATACCTAATGACAAGGGTGTTACATCGAGTAATAAAACATCTGTTACCGAACCACCTAATACACCCCCTTGAATTGCAGCACCTACTGCTACGGCTTCATCTGGATTTACGTCTTTACGTGGGTCTTTACCAAAAAATGCTTTCACTACTTCTTGCACTTTAGGCATCCGGGTTTGACCCCCTACCAGGATAATATCATCAACATCACCTACCGCTATACCTGCATCTTTTAATGCCACACGACAAGGAGCAATAGTACGTTCTACCAAATCTTCTACTAATGATTCCAACTTGGCACGAGTTACTTTTACATTTAAATGTTTAGGGCCTGAAGCATCTGCTGTGATATAAGGTAAATTTACATCTGTTTGCTCTGATGAAGACAATTCAATTTTTGCTTTTTCTGCACCCTCTTTTAAACGTTGCATGGCTAGCGGATCACCACGCAAATCCATACCTTGATCTTTCTTAAATTCATCTGCAAGATAATCAATTAAACGTAAATCAAAATCTTCACCCCCTAAGAAAGTATCACCATTAGTTGCTAATACTTCAAACTGATGTTCGCCATCAATTTCTGCAATTTCGATAACGGAAACATCGAAAGTACCACCACCTAAGTCATACACAATGATCGTTTTATCACCCCGTTGTTTATCCATACCGTATGCTAATGCCGCAGCAGTAGGTTCGTTAATGATACGTTTCACATCCAGGCCTGCAATACGCCCTGCATCTTTGGTTGCTTGACGTTGTGAATCATTAAAATAAGCAGGAACAGTGATCACTGCTTCTGTTACCTCTTCACCGAGGAAATCTTCTGCAGTTTTTTTCATTTTCATTAACACCCGTGCTGAAACTTCAGGAGGTGCCATTTTCTTACCATTTGCTTCTACCCACGCATCGCCATTATCTGCTTTGGCTATCGTATAAGGCACTAAATCAATATCCTTTTGTACTGCATCTTCAGCAAATGTCCGTCCAATTAAACGTTTTACTGCATACAAAGTATTTTTAGGATTAGTTACACTTTGACGCTTTGCTGCTTGACCTACTAAAATCTCATCATCTGTATATGCAACAATAGAAGGTGTGGTTCTATCTCCTTCACTATTTTCAATCACACGTGCGCTATCGCCATCCATTACTGCTACACAGGAATTAGTAGTACCTAAGTCAATACCAATAATTTTACCCATAATTTAATACTCCAAAACTTTTATTTAAAACTTGTTATTATCTACTCACATCTACACATTGTAATAATTTTCTTACATTTTATATGTTAATTATGACTTGTCATCTAAGTGGGGATAGTTTTTTTTCTTTCAAGTCAATTTTTTTGTAAATTATTACTTTTACCGTTACTCTGGTGCTTTTGATACCACTACCATTGCAGGCCGAACCAAGCGATCGTTTAAGGTATAACCTTTTTGCATAACTGCTACTACCGTATTGGGTTCTTTTTCTTCTGTTGCTTGCATAGACATCGCTTGATGATATTCTGGATTAAATTTTTCATCCAGAGGATAAATTTCTTTTACTGCAAATTTATCTAATGCAGCCCCTAACATTTTTATTGTTAATTCATAACCTTCTTGAATTTTAACAATATCTGCATCGTCTTCTTGTGCTGCATTCAAGCCCATTTCCATACTGTCTTTTACTGGCAACAATTCATTTACAAACTTTTCTAAAGCATATTTTCTAGCACTACTAACATCTCTTTCAGCTCGGCGTTTTATATTTTCTGCTTCAGCTTTAGTATGTAATACCATATTCCAATTTTCATCTACTTTAGCTAATGCCGTATCGAGTTGTTCTTGTAATATTTGTACTTTTTTTTCCAGACTAACTTCCTCATCCCCGGCAGGGTTGTTATCATCTTGCTTAGCTTCATCATCTATATCCTTTTCAGATACATTATCATTATCTGATACGTCTGTTACATCTTGGCTTGCTACTATATCCTGATCTTTTTCCTGCATATTATTTTCTTCTACCATCTATTACCTCCTGAGTTTATTGTTCCATAAAAATAGATAAAACCTTTGAATAAATGGGGTTTAATCACATAGTTTCAAGCAACGTTATATGTAAAAAATAGTCTTTATCATTTTGTTGCAAGAAAACCCACCGCTTTAGGGGCGAGTAGTTGACACCGAAAATTTAGGATCTAAGGCAGCACCCAGTATTTTTGCGGTTACTTCTACAACGGGAATAATCCGATCATACGCCATCCGAGTTGGACCAATAACACCTAATACCCCTAATGTTTTCCCATCAATTTTATATGGTGCAGCGACCAGGCTGCAATGTTCCAGAACATCACTTTGTGATTCTTCACCAATGAGAATTTTTACCCCCTTGGCATCAATAATATGATCTAAAACATGCAATATTTGTTGTTTTTCATGGAAGGCTTCAAATAAACGCCGAAGTTGTGACATATTATCCATTTCCTTATATGCCATAAGATTGGTTTCACCCATCAATAAGTAATCATCAATACAGGCTTTTTCACCACTAAACCATTGACTTGCAATATCAATAGCATCTCGCATTAATTGATTTACTTCCTGCTTGGTTTCTTGCATTTCATGCAATAAATTTTTTCTCACCTGAGACAAACTTTTTCCCGTTAAAGCCATATTGAGATAATTATTCATTATTTGCAGATTAGTATCAGAAATTTTATGCTTTAAATGTACAATGCGATTTTGTACTTCATCATTATCCATCACCAAAATGGCCAATATACGGTTTTCAGATAAAGTTAATAGCTCGATATGGCTTAATGCTACAATATCTCGGCGAGGGAGCATTACTAGCCCCGCCATCTGCGTTACGGTTGATAGCAAATCTGAAGCAATTGTTAATAATTGTTGATTATCCGTATGTGAAACCGTCGTAATTTTAGAGGTATAAAAATGTTGTTCAATATCCCGTAACAAGCCATTATCTAAAGGTTGTACTGACAATAAACTATCAATAAATAAACGATACCCTTGTACTGTCGGTATTCTACCAGCTGAGCTATGAGGTGAATGTAGTAAACCGAGTGCTTCCAAATCTGCCATAACATTACGGATTGTTGCCGGACTTAAATCAACATTACTATCTTTAGATAAGGTACGTGATCCAACAGGCAGCCCTTCTTTAATGTATTTTTCCACCAATAATTTTAATAAAAATTTTGCTCGTCCATTTAGTGTATTACTATCAAAATGCGCCATTTTTTAACCTGAAATCCATATTCTCTGCTTATTTCATATTCTAACATACAAATTTTATGCTTGTTTTAGCTTCTAAATAACTACAGTATAATAATGATTTTAATTACTTGCTTAATCTACCTAATAAATAAAAGTTAATCTCTCATGCTGTGCTACCTACATATTCATAATTTCGCTATTATTCAACATATTGAAATAGATTTTCAATCTCATTTAAGTGTCTTAACCGGTGAAACCGGTGCTGGTAAATCTATTTTAATTGATGCTATTGGTTTAATACTCGGCGATCGGGCAAATTTAAAGATGTTACGTAAAAATTGTAAACGGGCAGATATTTTTGCTGGTTTTTCTTTACAACATCAGTTAGCTATTCAAGATTGGTTAACACAACAACAACTAACTGATGAAGCCAGCCCTGCTACATGTATTATCCGCCGGACTATACAATCTGGTGGTGGCTCTAAAGCCTATATTAATAATTTTCCTGTCTCTTTACAATTAGTCAAAGAATTAGGTGAAAAACTAGTCAATATTCATGGACAGCACACACATCAATTACTTTCTAAAAGCGTCTATCAACGCCAATTACTAGATACCTTTGCCCAACATGATACACTCTTACATCAAGTACAACATAGTTATCAAACCTTACTACAACTGCAAGAACAATATACCCACTTACAAACACAACAAGAACACCGACAACAGCGTTATGCCTTATTGGAATTTCAACTAGAAGAACTGGCAACCCTTAATCCACAAGAGAATGAATTATCCCAACTAGAAGAAGAATACCGTATTCTCAGTCATAGCCAACAATTACAAGCGGGAGTAGAAAATGTACAACAACTATTACATGGCGAACAACAAAGCATTCAGTATGCGTTATATCAATGCCAAAAAGAATTAGAAAGTCTGACTCAAATTGATACTCGTCTACATAGTACGGTTGAATTATTAAATCAGGCTATTATCCAAACAGAAGAAGCAGAAAATGAGCTTAATTATTATCTCCAGCATACTGAAGTAGATCCGGTACAATTACAGTATTTAGAAGAACGGCTTAATCATCATTACCGATTAGCCAAAAAGCACCTTGTGGATACGGATAAACTACCTGCACTATACCAAAATTTACAACAAGAATTACACAGTTTATCGCACAGTGAAGAAGAATTAATACAATTAGAACAGCAAATAGAACAAGCAACTAAAGAGTATTATCATCGGGCAAAAAAACTCACTCAAAGCCGACAACATTTTGCCCAACAGTTACAAGATGCAGTGATGCAACATTTACAGCATATAGGGATGCCCCATGCCCGTTTTCAAATTCAATTTAGAGCTAAATCCATACCTCATCATAATGGGATGGACGATATTATTTTTTATATCGCTACAAATCCTGGGCAAGATATGGGTAAACTCAGTGAGATAGCATCGGGGGGAGAATTATCCCGTATCAGCCTTGCCATTGCAGTCAGTACAGCGGGATGTCATCACACACCTACCCTGATTTTTGATGAAATTGACGTAGGTATTGGAGGGGGTGTAGCAGAACAAGTAGGAAAAATGTTGCGTTTACTCGCACAACAAACCCAAGTTTTTTGCATTACTCATCAAGCACAAGTGGCAAGTCAGGCACAACAACACTTTAAAGTAGCAAAACGCACCCACCATGCAGTAACACAAACGCAGATTAACGCCTTATCCTCTTCCCAACGTACAGAAGAAATAGCCCGTATGTTAGGGGGCCTTGAAATTACACAGCAAACCCGCTTTCATGCTCAAGAAATGCTAGATAGAGCGCAAAACAAACACCTTAACATAGGATAGTTACTTGCTAAGCCATTGCTTTTAATTTTTTCTTGAAATGTTCACAATTTTTGAAATTTTTACAATTACCATAAATATATAAACTATGATCCATTAGCTCAAAACCTAATTTTTCAGCCATAGCATGTTGTCTTTCTTCAATGGTGGTATCATAAAATTCTTCTACCTTCCCACACTTTAAACACACTAAGTGATCATGATGCTCCCCTTCATTTAATTCAAAAACAGAATGTCCTCCTTCAAAATGATGCCGAACGACTAAGCCTGCTGTTTCAAATTGCGTTAAAACACGATAAACCGTTGCTAAGCCAATATCTTCCCCAGAAACCAATAGATTTTTATAGATATCTTCTGCACTTAAATGTCTAGGTGTTGAATGTTTTTCTAACATTTCCAGAATTTTAATGCGTGGAAGTGTTGCCTTTAAGCCTGCTTTTTTTAACTCACCATTTGCTGCTGTCACACTTTATATCCCTGATAAATGAAACTGCACCACACATTACTAAGAAAATCAGGATAAATCAATAGACAAGCAATTTTTGCACATAATAGTAAAAACCAGTACACTATTTGAGTATAACTATGATAGTTTTTGCACTCTTTTTTAAATATTAATAAAAGTATATTCATTGATGAGACGTTATTTTTACCTTTTTAGTACACTATTATTCCTTCATGCCTGTTCTTCTTATATTCCTGTATATCAATTAGAAGTACAACAAGGCCCTATTTTAGAACAGAGCCAAATTAATAAATTAGTACCTGGTATGACTAAAAAACAAGCTCAGTTTGTTATGGGAACACCCACTATTACCGATAATTTTCATCCTGATCGCTGGGATTATATCTATACCCTAGATAAAAACGGGAAACGAGTAAAAACAAAAAAATTAACCCTCTTTTTTGATCAAAACCTACTCACTCGTATACAAGGTGATTACCGTCCAGGGTTAAAAGAAGAAAAAAGTACTAAAAATAAAGAAATCATTGTAGTTCCCCCTTCTCAAAGAGAAGAAAAAGTGGGTTTTTGGCAACGCTTCTTACGTATTATCAGCTTTGGTACTTTAGGCTATTACGAAACAGAATACGATGACTTATAAAGCAAAATGGGGAAACTGCTATTTGTATTTGTTAGCTTACCCAGCATGCTTTTGCATCCACTGCAGTACCAGTAAAACCTTGTAAACCAGTATGGGTTAATGTCAAAGTGGTACATTTTGCATCATTTGTCTGTGCTCCTTGTGCCGTTGCAATAAGAGTATTTAACGGATAAGTGGAGTAAAAATAGACTATATTATGATCCGTCTCACAGTTTTTTGCTCAGTTAGCACTTCCTTTACGCATTGCTTTTCCTTCTGCTGCCCGCTTTTTTCTTACTGCTTTTGGATCAGCAATTAATTTTCGATAGATTTCAATTCTATCTTGATCACGTAAAGGTGTATTGAGTTTTTTTACTTTACTAAATATTCCTATCTTATTTACTTTCAAATCAATTTCTGTAAATTGTTCTAATATACCCGATGCAATGATAGCATCTTCTATTGTACTGGCTTGTTTCAATCTCACAGGAATAATAACTTGCTGCGTTGGCAGGGCATAGGCCACTTCTACTTGTAACCATGTATCTTTAGCGTTTACCATAAACTTCGACTGCACGTTGAATAAATGAATCCATCAAATTATTAATTACCTTATTAAAAACAGGCTTAAAGGCAAATGCCATAAGTTTATTATCAAATTCAAATTCCATATCTAAAGAGACTTTACAAGCATTCTCTGCCAAAGATTGAAATTGCCATACCCCTTGTAAACGTTTAAAAGGTCCATCTAATAATTTGATAGTGATTTTTTTGCCCACCTCTAAATGATTTTGGGTAGTAAAGGATTGTTCCCCCCCTTTATTTAATAGTGTTAATTCACCAATCACTTCATGATCTTTTTTCTCTATAATTTTTGATGCTGTACAACCGGGTAGAAAATCGGCATAGCTATCAATATCATTAATTAATTCATACATTTCCATAGCACTATAAGAGACTAATGCATTCTTACTAACAGTGGACATACTTCTTTTCTCATATTTATATAAAAAACTATAAAGGGATTATGTGGCTCAGTATTCGTTAAACCACGGTAGTATCGTGTATGATAAAAAACTAAATAATCCCGTCTCATGTAAAAAAAATAGCACTATTATTCCTGGTACGATATATGTTATCAAGCCTGACCATAATTGATAAAATAGAATACCTTGTGTATTTTTCATTTGTTTCATATTTATTGCTTCCACTTTAAATACCCCTCGTACCATAATAATAACGAGAAACAGGGCATTAATTGGTAATAAGATAATGCTTACAAAGCGTTCTAAAACAGAAAAAATATTACTTTCATTCAAAATCAGGAGTATGCCGCTATGGGTGGAATAGCTTAGCGTCAGCGTTATCTGTGACCATATATTGAAAGCAAAAATGTTTACTAATCCAAATATCCAAACTATGATGGCTACTACCACTACCGCTTTACTTCGTAGAAAATTATATTTATGCATAACCCAAACAACACTAGGCTCTAACAGTGCAATAGCTGTTCCCCATGCGGCTAATAATAGCATTAAAAAGAAAATCCCGGAAAAAAAACTACCCCCTGCAAGTTGTCCAAATGAAAAAGGTAAATGCTGAAATAAAAAGTCTGAATGTAAATGTTGTAGAGGAACATGCATGCTAAACAATAGTGAAAATACAACTATAGTAATGCTTATCATTACTATAATATCTACACTGATAACGCCCAATAGCAAGGAGGATAAAGGCATTTTTATGCTTGTATAACTCCCATAGATCAACATAATCCCCATTCCTAAACAAAAGCTAAACAGGGCTTGACTCATTGCACTTAATAACAAGGCTTGATCGAATTGTTCCCAATGTAAAGAAAAAAGATGATCTAAAACTTGAGTAAATACCGGCATTTTCCAGGCATAGCCCACTAAACTAGCAAGAAATAATAAAAAAAAAGGTGTAATAATTTTAGCACTTACTTCTAACCCTTTTTGTAACCCCTGTACACTAAATAATATGGTAATAATAATAAACAGCGTATACCATGCCAGGACTCTTTCAGGATCAGAGATTAACTGATAAAAAATAGCGGCAATCCCTTCGTTGCTTTGTCCATGAAAAAGACCACCGAATGCACGAGGAATATAAGCAAATACCCATCCAGCCAGCATACTATAATAAGACAATATAATAATGCTAGTGATAACCAATAATACTTTTAATTTCCGCCATAGGCTAGGGCAACGTAAATTATGTAACGTTTGATAACGTCCTAAAAAAAGCTCAGTATACAATAAAGGAGCAGTAATAAAGCATAAGCATACTATATAAACAATAATAAAAAGACCACCATATTCTGCAACTAGATAAGGGAATTTCCATAATTTCCCCATCCCTATTGTTGCCGTAATTAGCATCAAAAAAAGCTGTAATGATGAAGAACATTTACTTGTTTTAGTTCCAATATCAATAGGCACACCCATATTAAAAAATACAATATCTGGTTATGTTATCGCTTTACCTGCACTTTGAAAATAACGAGTATGCTCTCCTTGAGGTTCAAACCAAGATAATTGTTTATGTAATTCCACTACTTCACCCACAATAATTAATGTTGGCGGTTGAATATCTTTTTCCGCTACAGTTGCTTCTAATGTTTTTAATGTTGCCGTATGAGTACGCTGATTTTGGGTTGTACCTTGTTCAATCAAGGCTACTGGCTTATCTTCTGATACCCCTTGTGCAATTAGTTCCTGACAAATAGCATGTACACTGTGTAATCCCATATAAAAGACAACCGTTTGATGAGGTTGTGCCAATGCTTTCCAATTTAAATCTACACTGCCATCTTTTAAGTGTCCCGTTACAAAGACACAAGACTGAGCATAATCCCTATGTGTTAGAGGAATACCACTATACGCTGCACAGCCTGCTGCGGCAGTAATACCAGGAACTACTTGAAAATCAATATGTTCCGCCATCAAGGACATAATTTCCTCCCCTCCTCGACCAAAAATAAAGGGATCGCCCCCTTTTAAACGCAATACCCGTTTATTTTCTTTTGCTAAACGACATAATAATTCATTAATATTTTCTTGCGCTATAGCATGATTATCTCGTTCTTTTCCTGCATAAATAAATTCAGCATCTTTACGCACCATATCAAGTATCCCTTGTGAGACTAACCGATCATATACCACAACATCCGCTTGCTGTATCAAACGTAATGCCCGAAAAGTCAGTAAATCGGGATCACCTGGCCCTGCACCAACTAAATACACTTCACCACGCTGGGAGCTTATCGTACCCGTATTAATATCTTGTTCTAGTATTTCTCTGGCTACTTTTTCATTGCCTGATAAAATACGTTCAGATACATTGCCATCAATCACTTTTTCCCAAAATAAGCGCCGATCTTTTGCTGCAAAACGTGCTTTGACCTGATCACGGTATTCGCCTAAAATTTGAGCTAAACGTCCGTATGATGCAGGAATAAAACTTTCCAAACGGGATTTTAACAAACGTGATAATACCGGAGAAGTCCCTCCCGTAGATAATGCAATTTGAATGGGTGAACGATCAATAACAGAAGGAATAATAAAATTTCCAACTTCTGCTTTATCTGCAACATTCACCAATATATTAGCCAGCTTTGCATCATTAGCAATTTGCTGATTGATAGTAGTATTATCTGTTGCTGCAATCACTAAATAAGCATTATCTAAATCCCCTTGCTGATATTCTCTTGCAATATGCAGCAACGTATTATCTTCTAATGCTGCCACTAGGTCATCCTCTAATGTTGGTGCTATAAAGGTCACTTTTGCCTTTGCTTTAATTAAATATTTTCCTTTACGGGCTGCAATCTTTCCACCACCAACAATAATACAATGTTGATCTTTTATATCCAAAAAAACAGGTAAACAATCCACAAAATACTCCCACCAATTCAATACTATAGAATATCACGAAATACGCCGCACAGCACAAACTTGCATCATTTCAAAAGATGTTCCAAGCCGACGTAATAATATCTGTTTTGCTAATTTTTCCACCCCTTTATTATGCTCGTGATGTCGAAGCAAAGAGACTTCTAGCTCACATCGTAACGTATTGGGGGTATAATGCTGTGCAAGTAACGCTATCGCATTTTTTTCATGTATCCGAATAGCTGGCATCTTAAATGCCAACGTTTGTATAACGCCAAAACGCATCGTTGAAAAAACAGTACGTAATTTTAGTTGTATTTCTTTACACACTATTTGACGACTAACACCGCTAATATCTTCAACAACGGCTAATAACTTCGTATCTAACAAACCTTGTTGCTGAAAAAAATCCAACGCTGGATAATAGCCCAGTTGTTGTTGCATCACATAATTGTGTATATCTTGTGCTAAACGCTCGCCCACTACTTTTGGTGATAGAGCAACATGATCTGCTATTAATGATGCCGACAAGGTAATTCTTACTGTTAATAAAATTTTAATGATTTCTAACAATTAAGATACCTCTAATATTTTCACTCCTAGATGGTTAGCTCGATAAGATAGTAATTTGTTCCTGTACGGGAGTAAAAATAGGCATTAATTTTTTTCGCATCACCGTACCAATAGCTGAACTACGGCTAAATACTGGCGTAACGATAGATTCATGTAAAATAGATAATACTAACATTGCAAATAGATAGTCTTTAGATATAGGACAAACATTTAATACTTCTACTATCTCTTGTTCTTGCATTAATGTTTCCACTGTATGAAATATATCATCTATATTTAGTTCTTCACGCTGATTACGTCTTTTCATCTTTTCTTGTATATCTTCTGCTGCGCACGACAAG
Organism: Gammaproteobacteria bacterium; assembly: GCA_026994225.1. Taxonomy (GTDB): domain Bacteria; phylum Pseudomonadota; class Gammaproteobacteria; order GRL18; family GRL18; genus JALWRI01. Next base: position 50,824 of record JALWRI010000071.1, read on the forward strand.
TCAGTAAAATAATTTTCCAATGCTTCAATGATAGCAATGACAACATCTTGATTATTTGGTTTTTTTAAGGTCATACTCAGGGTTTTTAAAAAACCTTGTCCTTTCGCACTAAGCAATTTAAGCAACATCTTAGCATAAACATTATCACACTGTTGCAGATTTTTTTTTATTTTTATCAATACCGGATGGCTTTCGCTTTTATCGGGCAAATTATCGGGCAAAGTTTTTAAAAATCCCACATAATAACTATTACGATGTTTTGCCTTTTTCCATAATTTCACCCGCATCGCTTCTGAAATTAAATCAGCCTGCAATACCAAACGAATAGTTTCTATCATATTTTTGTGTTCTTCTTCAAAGGGCAAAAATTCAATTAAATAAGCAGCAAGTGTTTTACCTATTTCTGCATGAATAATAGCATGATGTTTTAACATACAACGGGCATTTTCAGCACTAGGCATTGCCCACCATGCTCGTCTGGCGACTTCTGCTGTTAAATCTTCTGCATACACCGCAGCAACAACAGCTTCTGTATCACCTAATAATAGCAATCGTTCAAGACTTTCTCCCCGTGTTTGTCCCATGCGTGTCCAACGACTTAAATAACTCGGATACCCGCTAGGTGAACCCAGGGCTTTAAAAGATAATAATTCCCGTACTAATTTCAGGTATTTTTCATCTTTACAAGTGGGATTTAAGCTCACTTTCGCTTCCCCCTGGTCAGTCAAAGAAAATACCTGCATTTTGGACTCATCAATCCGTACTGCCTGCACATTTTGTGCTAACATCACATTTAAACGTAAATTATCTTCATTAGATAATTGCATAACATACCTATTTTAGAAAAATATCATTCTCTATTCTAACAAAGATTAATTTAATTGAATACGCTGTCCCCAAGGCACCTTTGCTTTACCTTTAATTAACCAGATCACTGGATAAAGGGGTGCTTGCTGGGGAAACGTTCCTTCCCCATCAGTAAAATATACCACTAATTCTGGTGCAATATCTTGTTGATCTAACCAATCAAAAATGGGAATAAAACTGGTTCCCCCCCCACCTATAAATTGCTGTGGTAACACTAACTCATCCCATGCCTCATATTCCCAAGGCCCTTCTTTTACTAGCTGCATATCACACGCATGGAGTGTTATTTTAGCACTCATTTGACTTTTCAATGCATTCACTTCGGATAAAAATGTATTGATTTGTGTCGAAGAAATAGAACCACTAATATCTAATACAATCACAACATTCACTTGGGCATTTTGTAAACGAGGAAATATGGCTGGTTCACCCCGTCGTGAAGAAGGACGGGTATAACTATAATCATTGCGAGCAATGGATGTCATATAATGTGCCAATAATATTTGCCAAGGTAAGCTCGGCTGTAGCAAATGATCTACCATACGTGCTAATCCACCGCCCAATTTCCCTGCTTGCATAGCTTGTTGTGCAGCCCCTGCTAAACGTTGTTGCCATTGTACATCAAGATTATCTCTTTGTTCTTTATTTAACGGTGGCGGTTGTTGTGCCAATGACGTTTGCTCTTTAGATATCTCTGATTGTTCTTCTATTTCTGTTGCTGCTTCTTGTTCCGATATTGATAATGTAATATCTGGCTGTGCCTTCGTTTTAACTGACTCACCTGTTTGTTGTTTACTATTAGACTGTTCACTATTTCCTGTGCTACTTCGTCCTTTTCCCTGTTTGCTAGCAGAGGTATTATTCGGATCAGAAAAACCTAAATCCTGTACCTCTTTTTGATGTCCATCTTGTAAATCCTGTTGTTGATCATCATAAATATGCTGATCTAACGGTTGCTCTTGGTTATTTTCATTTTCCTCTAAGCAAGGATAAATTTCCTCTGCTGTCATACCTTCAAAATGGGTAGCTAATAAACTACCTGGTGGTGCGTGTAACCCCTCATTCAGCAATAAAGGATTAATAGCATAATCACAGGCAATATCCCATAAACGTTTAACCCTGTGCTGACGACGAGAAAAATGAGATAATGCACAATGTAAGGCTTCATGTGCTAACATAAATTGTGTTTCTTCTGCCTTTAGCGCAGCAATAAATTCTGCGTTGTAATACAGTTTTTTCGCATCCGTTGCGGTGGTTCTACACCATTTTGGATCTGCTTTCACCAAAGGTAAACGTAAAACTAAAGCACCTAAAAAAGGTTTATCCAAGATTAAACGGGTGCAAGCTGCACTGAGCTTACGCTCAATTTCCTTATCATTTATTTGTTCGTTTTGATCAATCATACAACATAACATCAGCAATTAAATTTGCCCAATTTGCAAATTGGGGTACTGAAAATAGCACATCGCCAATAGCTTTATGCATATCAGATACAAGCATAACACCCATTTCTTTTTGTTTAAATAAACTGGCATAATCCAAAATATACCCATATATATTGATAGCATCTGGCGTATTTTGTACCCGTATAGCACGCCCTACTAAAGCTGCTGCCACAGCATATTGCAAATCTATTTCTTCTGGAGCATGAGTATCTTCACCCCGTAAAATAGCATCAATATTAGGCATTTGTTCCAAATTAGCAATAAAAGCATGTACTTCTATCCCAGCTGCTGCTCCCACACAGGCTTGTAATGCACCTAAAAAAATCATTGGTTTTTGATGAAATTTTTGTAATGCTCTATGCGCAAATTCCCAAGAACGAGGAGAAGGAAAAGCAACCGGATTATGTACCGGATCAAAATCAAATAATAAATCAGGGCGAAAACGTAAAAAAGCGATAATACTTTCGTCTATCTGATGTTGATACGCCCAAGCAACCCAATCATCAAGATTAATTTCTAATTCATAATGGGAAAAGCGATTTGCTAACGGAGCTGGCATACTATATGTTACTCCTCGATCACCTTGACGATTGCCCGCTGCGAAAATAACCCAGCCATCAGGAACACGATAATTCCCTAAACAACGATCTAATATTAATTGATACGCTGCAGCTGATACACTCGGTGGTGCAGAAGTAATTTCATCTAAAAATAAAATACCACTTGCACCATGTCGTTCCTTATCTGGCAACATAGCAGGTACTGCCCATTCCACATTGTCTTTTGCACGAAAGGGAATACCCCGTAAATCACTAGGTTCCATTTGTGATAAACGAATATCGATAACCGAACATTGATGTTGTTCTCCTACTTGCTGGATAATTTGGGACTTACCAATACCTGGTGGCCCCCACAACATAACAGGGGTATGATGTCCATGTTGAGTGCTGATAAATTCTGCTTCAAGTATTTGAGTAATATGAGATGGACGCATAAACTAAAATCCTGCCTTAGCATATAATTCTTTTGCTTTATCACTATCTTGTTCCACCCCATTCCCTTCTTCATACATTTTAGCTAAAGTGGTGAGCGATCCGGCTAACCCTTGTTCTGCCGCCATACTAAACCATTTCACCGCTTCCTCTGGATTTTTTTCTACTCCTTCTCCCTCTAAATACATAAAACCAATACCATGCTGGGCTAATCCATTTCCTTGCTCTGCTGCCTGTGTCAACCATTTTAATGCCATGTCATTATTGTTTTTTACTCCCAAACCATATTGAAACATAATCCCAAGACGATATTGTGCATCAGCATGTCCGGCATCGGCTAATGGACTAAGTAATCGCATTGCCTGAGAAAAATCCCGTGATTCAAAAGCAGCAATACCACTTGATAAATTCATTAACTCTTCACTCATAATTACCTTTCCCATTTATTCAAAATAGATAGCCAAAACGTATCAATAATACCTTGTCAAAAAAAATCCAACCCTACCCTATAGAGATATATAGCTATTAAATAAGTTTTTTATATACTAAAGCCCCATTTTTTAACAGCTACTAGAAGAGAAATAATGACAACCAGTAATGCAACTATTTTACGTGAATGTATTCAAAAAGTCGCAACCGGTCCTGAATATAGTAAGGATTTGTCTTTTGATGAGGCATATCAAGCCATGCAGTCTATTTTGCAAGGCAATGCAGAAGCTGTACAAATTGCAATATTTTTTATTGCCTTACGTATGAAAAGAGAAACCGATGAAGAAAATAGGGGAATTTTACAGGCCATTATTGATAATGCAGCGGTTACTACCTGTGCAGTAGATGAAGTTATTGATATTGCCGATGCTTATGATGGCCATCTTCGTGGCTTGCCCTGTGTCGCTTTTATTCCAGCCGTTCTTGCTGCCTGTGGGATTGCTGCTTGTTCACATGGTGTACATAGTGTTGGTCCTAAATTTGGTATAACTAGCCATCGTATTCTTAAATATTTGGATATAGCTGTGGATTTATCTCCTAATGAAGCTGCCGAACGGATCAATAATCCTGATATAGCTTGGAGTTATGTTGATCAAAAACAGTATTGTCCTGCCTTATATGATTTACTTACACTACGTCAAACTATGGTCAAGCGACAAGTTTTAACAACCGTAGAAGTATTAATTGGACCATTACGTGGCAAGCAACACACCCATCTTATGACTGGATATGTACATAAAGCCTATCCGCCTATTTATGATACGCTAGCCAAACAAGCGGGCTTTAGCAGTCTTATTTTAGTACGTGGAGTAGAAGGAGGAGTAATCCCCTCATTGCAACAAGATGCTAAGGTTTATTATTCTACTCCCCAGATAGCACAAGATGCTCAAATATTTAATCCTAAAGATGTTGACATACAACAGACATCCAGAGCTGTGCCGTTACCTAAACCATTACCCCCAACTCCAATACAAGAAGATATAACGTTACCTTTTGATATTAACGCTGTCGCTAATATTGCAGCAGAAACAGGTCTCGATGCACTAAAAGGAAAAAAAGGGGCTGCGTATGATGCATTAGTATATAGTAGTGCCATTGCCTTATATACGCTTAAAAAATCTGATTCGATGTTGCTTGCAGCAGAGCAAGTACGTAAGGTATTAGATTCAGGAAAGGCATTCACATACTTTAATGCACATTAAGATTATCCCATAGCTAAAGCCAACCGGTTTTCTTTTGAAATTTTTGATAAAACTGTTAGAATACTTCGGATATATTGCTATATATCAATAAAAAATGTTAAACGCTTTTAAGGAGCATATCGATGAACCAAGCATATTATGACGTTATTAAAAAGATGGAAGAAAGCAATGTGAACCCTGAATATATTCAAGGCTTTCAAGGTGGTTATTTACATAACCCTGAACGTGAAGAACAACGTGTTACAGAAGCCTATAGTGCAGGTTTTGAAGATGGTCAAAACCGTGTAATGGACGGTTATAGCTCCTGGAAATAAAGCTCTTTTATTATTCAGTATGTAGCAGGTATAGAAAATATCTATACTTGCTCCTTTAAGGATGAGAAAATATTTAACTAATGTACGCCAATTAAGTTACGCAAAGCACCCTCTAATGTTTGTAGTGCCTCTGGGGCTTCAATTTCCATAATCTGATCCTGTAACCACTTGGTATCTTCTTCTCCTCCTAATACTGCTGCTATTTTATCACCAAAACAACGTAGCATACTGAAACCAGGTTTTCCATTAGCAAAACCGCATTCTGCATAGTCAGCCATAGTTGTATTTAGCTTATCAATAAAGGCTTTTTTATAGTCCTTTTTTCCTCTAATATCTTCTGCACTACTTTGTAGAGTGCGCGCAGCACCTTGTACCATACCAATAATAAATAATTGTCGTTCCTTATCATCTAAAGTGTCATAAACTAATCTATCGGCTAGATGAGTTAAATAAATAATAAATTCTACTATCATATCTAAGCGTTGTTCCACTGAACCTACTTGAAAGCCTTCTTGTTCCATGTGTACAATGCTATTTTTAGCAATACGCCAAGCAATAAAGGCTAATGCTTCACCATGTTTATCCATAGTTTTATTCGATCCGTTCATCCAACGGCTTTTTACTCGTAAACCCATATTATACCCCTTGTATCTTTTGTAAAATTAATAGTATAGTGATCACTTTATTATCTATAAGCCAATATATTCATTATGAAAAAAAACATTACTGAAACAACGAAAAATTCATTTATCTTTGAAAAATACCATGCTTTACCCCTTGATGTTTGCAATGAAATGATACGCCGTTTTGAAGATAATCCCCAGGAACAATATCTTGGTCGAATAGGGCAACAATCTCAAGAAGATCGCTCTATCAAAAAATCCACTGATTTAGTGATAAGTGGTAAAAAAAATTGGCAAGATATTGATAAGTTATTAATGCAATCTTTAAGCATCGCTATTCATGAATTTCGTGAAGAATATCCTTTTTTCAAAGGCGCATTTAAAGACATGGGTTATGCCATGCAACGTACATTACCTCAAGAATACTACCACTGGCATATTGATGGTGGCAGTCATGAATTTAGCTATCGCCAATTAGTTGCTGTGTGGTATTTAAATGATGTCATAGGCCCTGGTGGTGAAACAGAATTTCGTTATCAACAACAAAAAATATCTCCTAAAGCAGGAAAATTACTCTTATTTCCCCCTTTTTGGACACATGAACACCGTGGTGTTACCTTACAAAAAGGAGTGAAATATATAGCAACAACTTGGGTAGTTTTTGCCTAAAAGAAATCAATATTATTCTTTAGGGGGGGTAAAATTAGCATCCTCTGGATTAAGAAAAATAAATTGAAAATCACCTGGTGATAGTTCAACATAATCTACCGTTAATTTTTCCAATAAATTAGCACTCAGTGATGATACAACGACCATAACACCTTCTGATTCCACCGTTGTATCATCTTCTTTTACTGCATCCTCAAAACCCATTGCATATTGAATACTGCCATCTTCTTCTCTTTTCCCTGCAATACGTAATGCTAATCCTTCAGCCTGACTTTCTTTTGCTGCTTTTAATATTTGTGTTGCTGCATTTTCTGTAAGTTTTATCATGAAATTCTATTTCCCATAATGATGCACTTTTTCTTTACAAACTATAATAAAATCTATAAAACGTTTTACCCAATGATGTTTTTCTGTATCTTGCAAATGGGCATAACTTGCTAAGGTATTCTTATAAATAAGGCCATCTTTTGTTCCATCAATACCCTGTCCACGAATAATGCGATAAGCATAATGATATCCTTTTTCAAGATTAACCAAACTAGAATAATGAAACTCATGTGCAGAAATAATTCTTTTTTTATCCTGATCTGGCCATATATTTTTCTGACACTCTAATGTAACATAGCCCCTCCCCTGAGGTTTATTATGCATAATAGTATCGGCTTTAATGACACCTACCATTTTTGCCGTGTTATTATTCCAGGTAATGGTTCTGGTTAAGTACATTAACCCACCACATTCCGCATAGGTAGGTAAACCTGCTTCAATCTGGTTATAAATTGCAGTACGCAAAGCAGTATTTTTTTCTAAATCACGCATACGTGCTTCAGGAAAACCACCACCAATAAATAAGCCATCAATTTCTGGTAAATAGTCCTGTTTTAAAGCATCAATAAAAACTATATCAACCCCTTGTTTTTTAAATGCTTCTAAATCCCCAGAATAATAAAAACCAAATGCCGCATCTCGTAAAATTCCTATTTTATAATGATTTTTTTTATTTAATATGGGTTTATATTCCCTCATTCTCACCAGATTTTCTGGAATAAATTTTTCTGCTAATTGCTGCAAAGATTCCAAATTTACTTGTTGAGCGATCAATGTCCCAATATCTTGAATTTTCTTTTCTGCTTGATCTGATTCATTTTCAGGTAATAAACCTAAGTGCCGTTCTTCAATTAATAATTGAGGATCACAATGTACTCCACCTAGTACCTCTACATCCGTATAATGTTCAATAACAGCACGAAGTTTACTTTCATGTCGTGTTCCCCCTAATTGATTAAGAATAACCCCAGCAATATTAATCTCATCATCAAATTGTTGATAACCCAAAATCAAAGGAGCAATACCACGAGTCATTCCTCGTACATCAATAACTAAAACAACGGGGGTTTGTAATAGCTTTGCCAATGCAGCATTACTATTACTACCTTGTAAATCTAACCCATCATATAAACCTTTATTACCCTCAATAACGGCTATATCTGCATGATATTTATATTCTCTTACTACTTGAATGATCTCCTCATTACCCATCGTATTAAAATCTAAATTAAAACAAGGGTATTGTGCAGCACGTCCTAACCACATAGGATCGATATAATCAGGTCCTTTTTTAAAAGGTTGTACATGCAAGCCTTTTGCTTGAAATGCCGCACACAGACCTATACTTATAGTGGTTTTTCCCGATGACTTATGAGCAGCAGAGATAAATAAAGCAGGCATATTATAATAAGATAATAAAAAACCCATTATCACTCATTGTAATAATGGGCTATTTATTCTATAAAAATAATGGAATTAAGAACTTGTAACGTTCACGTGTGGATCGATACTATCATCTAGGGTATGAGGTAAAAAGTTCAGTATTTTAATAGCTAATGCTACAATCAATATTGCAAAACTTGCCCCACCAATTCCTAATGCAATTTCATAAATGGAGGGAGAATAACTATTTACTACCCCATCGTAAAAACTGCTCGATACTTCCATTCCAGGAAATAAGACTAACGGATAGGCTTGACCACCAATAATAATGACATATAGTTGAGCTAACCCTCCTATAATCACTAATACTGAAGCAGTAGCTATTACTTTCCAGGATTTTCCTAATGCAGGATGATAGAGTAATATTAATGGTATGATACTACCTAGTAAAATTTGCACACCCCAAAATAACACAGTATAAATACTGCCTGATGTCAAAATAAAACTTTCTATACCATGATGTTCCGTTGCATATAAATTAGTGAAATGATACACCATCACAAAATATAATACACCCGCAATAAAAACACCAAGTAGGTTTTTCAAACGAAACAAAATAACATTTCCTAATTCCCTACCCGTACCTATATAACTTGCCATCAAAACAAGAATAAAAATAGCCAGGCCAAAAGAAAATGACATAACTATAAACATCGGTGCCATAATTGCTGCATCATAGGCCTGTCTTGCTACTAACCAACCAAAGATAGAACCTGTACCTGTTGTAAGAATTAAACGCCAAATAAAAGCAGAAAACCCTGCATAACGAGTATACTTGTTTACTGTTCTATCCATCATAGTCCAAAGATAAATGGCTACAATTGCAATAAAGCCAGTATATAACAAGATATTCCAGGTAAAAATAGACTTCATGTTAAAATGTGTCATCGCCGTAATTAATCTATCAGGATGACCCAAATCTAACACCAATACCACTAATCCACCTACTAACAGCGCAATAGCTAACAATGCCGAAAGCGGAGCAAGCGGCTTATAGGCTTTTTTATTAAATACTGAAGCAATAGATGCAACATTCAATGCGCCAGAAGCAGCAACTATTAAAAATACAGCAAAAACATGTGGCATACCCCAGACAATTTGATTTGTCATACCAGTCACATAATGTCCTTCATGTTCCATATGCAAAGTTGCCAACAAACCTAACAGAATAAGCAATCCTAAACCAGCTAACAAAGCATAATAACCATTAGAACGCCCTTCAATTTGACGATAATACAGTTTTTTCATTTAAATACCTCGGTAACGTACACCTGTATTCAATCCTAAATCTGCACGTATTTGTTTACCACCTCTACGTGTAAGTTCTTTTGATATAGGACTGGATGGATCTTTTAAATCACCAAAAAACATGGATTTATGTCCACTTTGAGTACACGCATCGACACATGCAGGGTTTTCTCCTGCATCCACACGATGAGCACACATAGTACAGGATTCAACAGTTCCTTTACCTCGTGGAGCATACGATTTTTGATCGGTTAATGTTTCATGAATAAAGGAACGGGCTTTGTAAGGACATGCCATCATACAATAACGACAACCAATACAAATATGTTTATCAACCAACACTATGCCATCTTTACGTTTCATTGAAGCGCCCGTTGGACAAACATCAACACAAGGTGGTGATTCACAATGTTGACACATTAACGGTAAGGCTTGCACGTGTCCGGTTAATTTATCTTTGACTTCAACTTTTCGTATCCATTGTGCATCGGTTTCAGGACGATTATGTCCACGCAAACCATACTCTGTATTACATGCATCAACACAATCACTACAATCTACACATTTACTGGTATCAATAAGTAATCCCCAGCGGACTTCATCACTGGCAGGTTCTTCTGGTTTTTTTGCTTGTACCACTTGTGATAAAAAAATACCGGGAGCAATCGTCAAACTCGCAACGGCAGCACCAGTGCGTGTCAAAAAGCCACGTCGAGGAAGTTGTGTTTTCTCAGTCATTTTTTACTCCTTCAGTAGTAACAATATCCAAGACCTCTGGACTTAATACTGGTATTTTTTTATTATCCAATACAGTATCTTGTAATAATTGTTTATGATGAGATTGAGGGCTTAAACGATGCTGAAAATTTGCTGCTTGTTCCTTTTGTTCTGGTCTGTCTGCATGACACTGAAAACAATCAATCTTTACTGCTGCATAATTATGACATGCTGCACAAAAATGTCGCTCATCAGTAACATGTAAAAATTCCCCATTCGAACCTTTCACTGCATGGCAATTAATACACTCTTTCAAACTATGCGTTTTAGTACGAACCCCTTCACGTAATGTTCTATCACGTTTATGTAATAAATACTCCATGTGATTTCGGCGCATATCATCCGTAGGCTCAACACATTGATCACCCTCAGCTTTAGGTATTTCGACACGATTAATCGAACCTGCAAAGGCTATATGACAGAAGCACAACCATGCAACTGTCATAATAGTGAGCAATGATTTTGTAAAAGACAAGATCATATTCACTCCTACTTTATATACCATCTACATTCATTGCCATATCAATATAACCTGTTGGACAAACATCAGCACAAATATGACATCCTACGCAGGCAGTATAATCTGTATAGACATAGCGTCCCATTGTTGCTTCTTTTTTCGGAGTACGATGTACTGCATCTTGAGGACAATAAATAACACAATTATCACACTCAAAACACATACCACAACTCATGCAACGATCAGCTTCCTTTACAGTTTCTTCTTCACTCAAACCGATCATACGCTCTTTGAAATGTCCTAATACTTCCTCTTCTGTAACAGGAATTTCTTCACGTTTATGACGTGCTTCTACCGTAAAATGACCTAAAAACAATTCTTCCGCAGGAATAATCTCATCATCAGAACGGTTTTCATAATTATGTACTGCGAAATCTCCGTCACTCGTACCACGTGTACCTTCTACAGAATGATCATATTCACCAAAACCTTCATGTAAACCTGCTTCACGTAACTTATCAAGTAAATCAAACTGATGTTTATCTACCTTAGGACGACGAGCTAATTCTTCATTCTTTAAGTAATGATCAATACTTTCTGCTGCAATAGAGGCTTGACCAATCGCAGTCGTTAACAAATGCGGACGAACAATATCTCCAGCAACAAAATGTCCTTTTTTATTAGGTACTTGATAATGTTTATCTGCATCAATAAAGCCATGACCATTATCCATAGCTTCTAAACCATTACTTAAGTCCCCTTTTTGCCCAATCGCAGCAACCAATAAAGTACATTCAATTTCATACTCAGAACCTTCAATCGGTGTACTGCCATCTTCTTCCAGTTTGATAACTTTCACTGCACGACAACGTCCATCACTATCTAGCAAGGCTTCTACCGGGCTGACTTGTCCAATAATATTAACTCCTTCACGCAAGGCATCATCAATCTCATGCTGTGCAGCAGGCATATTTTCAATCGATGCACGGGACATTAAGGTTACATTTGCACCATCACGTATAGCCGATGACGCAACATCATGTGCTGTATGACCTAATATAACATTTTCAGGTCTATCTTTTTCATGGATATTTTTAATATGACCTAAACGACGAGCAACAGATGCTACGTCAATAGAGGTATCCCCACCTCCAACAACCACTACTTTTTCAGCCGCTAATTGTAAGCGTCCATCATTGAATGCACGTAAAAAATCTACCCCAGTGATAACATTCGTTGCTTCGGCACCTGGTATAGGTAATGGGCGACCAGAATGTGTACCAACGGCCCATAAAATGGCATCATAATCATTTTCTAAGGTTTCAATACTGATATCACTACCAACACGAGTATTTAATTTGACCTCTACACCCATATTAACAATACGTTGCATTTCACCATCTAATACATCACGTGGTGTACGATAACCTGGAATACCATATTCCATCATACCACCTAATTTGGCATGATCATCAAAAACAGTACAGCCATGTCCCATACGGCGTAATTGATAAGCAGCTGCTAAACCAGCAGGTCCACCACCAATAATTGCTATTTTTTTACCTGTTTCTTCTTTGGCAACAAGATCACTAAAACTTAGCTTGTTATCTAATCCATAATCACCAATAAATTGTTCAACCGAATTAATACCTACATGATCTTCTAGTTCATTACGGTTACAACCATCTTCACAAGGTGCTGGACAGACACGCCCCATAACTGCTGGAAAAGGATTTGCATCAGTAGAACGATAAAAAGCATATTCTTGCCATTTTAATCCTTCTTTTGGTTTTTCAATACCACGTACAATATCTAACCAACCACGAATATCTTCACCTGCAGGACAGCTTCCTTGACATGGAGGAGTTCTTTGTACATAAGTTGGACATTTATGTGTCCAACTTGCCTGAAAAATTTTATCAGTATTTCTACTCCAGGAATCATCGCCATCCTTATATCGACGATAATTTAAGTTGTGCTCCATCTCATTTTTAGAAGTTGCCATAAATTTTCTCCTGTCTGCTCAAATTACTTAAGTTACAAGCAAAATAATTATTTTGCCTACAACTAATAAATTAAAAAAGACTTATTATAATTAAAAATATTATTCGGTTTCTTGTCCAGTTAGAATAATTGCATTACTAACTAATTGATGCACACTAACGACTTGATCCATAGTAAAACCGTAATACGGTAATGTTTTCGTAAACTGACTCTTACAAATTGCACAAATAGCAGCCAAGTGTGTAACACCATGATTTTTAGTAACATTTTTTAAAGCAGTTGCCCGAGGCAATGCCCCTTTCACACGAATTTCCATCAAATCATCCGTGAGCAAACCACCACCACCACCACAACAAAATGTTTCATCGTGAATAGTACCATCTTCCATATCATGATAGTTATTACATACCGCTTTAATTACTTCACGTGGTGTAGTAAATTGACTTCCTGGCTCATCACCAATGCGTGTTGCTCTGGCGACATTACATGAATCATGGAAAGTCAGCGTCATATGATCATTTTCTGATTTATCAAACTTTAATTTACCTTTGTCAATTAAATCTTTGGTAATTTCCAGAATATGTTGAGGTACAGGGTAATTTGGATCGAGAAAGTCAAAAGGACCTGCCAAGGTATTTAAAAAGCTATATGCCACACGCCAGGCATGACCACACTCCCCGAACACAATCCGTTTTACTTTTAATTCAATGGCCGCTTCACGAATACGCATTGCTAAACTTTGCATATTTTCATAACTACCGATAAACATACCAAAGTTTGCTGCTTCACTGGCTTTAGAACTAACGGTCCAGGTTAAACCTGCTTCATGAAATACTTTACCATAACCAATTAAACCATCGACATGTGGTTCAGCAAAAAAGTCAGCAGAAGGGGTTATCAATAAAATATCCGCTCCTTCCTGATCTACTGGGTAAGCAACTTTAACCCCAATATCTTCCTCAACTTCTTCTTCTAAACCTTCCATAGTATCGACTAAGGCAGGACCTGGTAAGCCCAAGTTATTACCAATTTTACCCACTTTGACTAAAATTTCATTACAGTATTTTTGCCCTAAACCGATTGAATCCATAATTTCCCGAGCTGCCATAGATATTTCAGCCGTATCAATACCATAAGGACAAAAAACAGAACACCGACGACACTGGGAACATTGATGATAATAACTATACCATTCATCCAGTACATCTTTAGTTAAATCTACAGCTCCTACTAATTTAGGAAAATATTTACCTGCAAAAGTGAAGTAGCGTCGGTACACTTTACGTAAGAGATCCTGGCGAGCTACTGGCATATTTTTAGGATCAGCCGTACCTAAAAAATAATGACACTTATCCGTACAAGCACCACATTTAACACAAGAATCAAGAAACACTTGTAATGAACGATATTTACCACGTAAATCATCCAATTTATCTAATGCTTTTTGTTCCCAATTTTCAACTAATTCACCTGGATAGCCTAATGGTTCTTGAAAATCAGGTTTGGCTACATAGGGTTTACTATGTGCCATTACGCCCTCTTTAATATCAGGTACCGGTGTATATTCTTTTATTTCTGGAATATCAAAATCTGCCACGTTTACATCCTCAATCGGTAATAATCACTAAGATGCCTGCATTTTATTTTTTTCAGCTTCTAATTCAGTTGCCCAGGGTGATATATGACGTTTCTCACGTGGATTATCTACTTGATTTCGAGTGGGTGAGAAAAACAAACCTGGTACATGCAATAATTTACTGATAGGAAAAATAAACATTAACACAATAACTAAAGTTAAATGTAATAATAAAAAGGGATCGGCAGGTAATACTTTCCAGGCACTACTATCAAAATATAATAAGCCTTGTGCAAATTCTTTTAATAAAATAATGTCAGTATGTAACACATATTTCATACCTAAACCGGTAATCGCAATACCCATTAACAATGCTAACATTAAATGGTCAGATAATGATGTTATATAACGTACTCTGTCTACTAACAACCTACGAACCCATAATCCAGCTAATCCAGCAACCATACCAAATGCTGCATATTTCCCAAAGGGCTGTATTAAATCTACCCAAAACCATACTGGATCGGTAAAATAGCGTAGATGACGTAATAAAACCAATAATAAACAAAAATGGAATAACCAACCAAAAATCCATGTCCATTTATTTGATCGAAATAAACTTGCAAAAAAAACAACTTCTTTTGTTAAGCGAAGAACTACCCCTGCTTTTGTTTTCGGAGCAGGCGTAACTGCTATTTTTAATGGTGCAGGAACCGTGGCATATTGATAAATCTTTTTACCAACCCCAATAATAAGCACAAGAAATGCAGTATAGAATAAAAGCGCATATAGCACGCCAATGGCAGACATTCAGAACTCCTTACATCACAATGTTAGTGTAATACAGGAGCGTTACAGCCCCTGTAATGCACCCGCAAGCAGGATAAGTAAAAAATTATTTATACACAACCTGTTGGTTTAGGTAAACCAGCATATTTACAGGCTTGTTTACCTGGACCATAAGGGAATAAACCATACAAATATTTACTATTACCCTTATCTTTACCCATTTTTTTACCAACAGCTTTGGTTAATACCCGTACTGCAGGGGCAATTTGATATTCTTCATAATATTCACGAAGATAATTAATAATTTCCCAATGTTCATCAGTCAATTCACAATCTTCTAATTTTGCCATTACTTCAGCTACGGCTGGTTCCCAGTCATTTAAATCAGCTAAATAACCTTCTTCATCAGTTTCTAAAGTCTTACCATTTACTTCGATAGGCATAAAATACTCCTCAAAAAAAATATAATATTAAAAAATTAAAGCCAAGATTGAACATTATCAGTTTCAGCAACTATATCAACAAAACCATCGTATCCAATCACAGAAATTCCTTCAATAACCTTTGATTGATCCATTCCACGTGCTGCAAGATCAGGACCTAATACACTAATAGATGCTTTATTCATAGCTTCTTTTACTATATCAGCCATAGAGGTATTACCCATTGCAGCATATACTGCATCTTCAATCAATAAGATACTACTTCCTTGTGTTGCAGTCTTAATGCAAGAATTTAACGTTGCATTTCCAAATGCAGATTTATTTACAATATGTAACATCGCCATTAACAGATACCTTTAGAAACTTAAAACAACATCTTGTTCATTCATTAAATTACCAAGTTCTTCTTTACTCAGCATTTCAACGTCAACCAACAAGTCATCTTCTGTTAATCCACGTTCTTCCATTGATTCTTTATCCACGTACAATTTTTCTACATCATAACCTTCTAAAGCACGATATGTACGAGAAAAATTCTTCATTCCAATGCTTTCAGGATCTTGATCTTTTTTCAACTGAAACACGCCATCATCAGAAAAAACCAGACTCACATCTTGATCGAATGCAGCAGAGATCAATACCACTTCTAAACTTTCCAGCGCATAAATTGTTCCGTAAGGTGCTTTACGGTTAATAAACATAAACTTTTTTATTGCACCTTCTTCTTCATCTTCCCACGGCTCGCTCATAATTCTTCAAACCTCGTCTACTTAATCACCAAAAACGACTACACGATCAGATTGAATACCTGCTTCAACCAACTGCCCTAAACCAGAAATACGAAATCCTGGAGCAATATTATCAGCATCTAAACCATTACGTTTGGCTTCACCTTCATCAGCAATGCCACGACGCTGTGCTGCGGCAACACATACGACCATATCCAAATTATGCTTTTCAGCTAATTCACTCCAACGGGTAACAATATTTCTATCATCCTGAGGTGGAGTAGTAAAACGTGTAGCGTTATTTACACCATCATGATAAAAAAATACACGGATAATTTCATGACCTTTTTCTAACGCAGCAACAATAAAATTATATGCTGAATCAGATGCTTGATGCGTATAAGGCCCTTCATTAATTTGCACTGCAAATTTCATTCGTTTACCTTCTGTCTAACATAAACGCCCCTTAAGATAGAGGCGTTCATTTATTGATTAAAATTAAAAACGGATATGAGTAGAAGCATTTAAGCTCTTACGAGAACCGCGCCAATCATCAATATGATACTTGGTAAATGGTAAACCGGTCTTTTCAAAGAAACGAGGCCAACCAATACGATCGATCCAATCATTAATGCGTTCCCAATCTCGAGCATCTTCTTTATATACGCTCAAAATTTGTTTCACTATTGCTGTTGCTTCAGGCCAACGGGGTGGATTATTAGGTACACCTGATGCAACTAATTTTTGGAAAGTAGGTTTACTACGCGCATTAGAGTGATTACCACCAACCCAAATAGAAAGTACAGAATATTCTGCATCATTAATTGCCATTGGAGGGCAAGGAGGGAAACAAGCACCACAACAAATACATTTTTTCTCATCCACTTCTAATGAAGGCTTACCTTCAACCATTGCAGGACGAATAGCTGCTACTGGGCAACGTGCTACAACAGAAGGACGTTCACATACATTAGAGACTAAATCATGATTAATTTTAGGTGGCTTGGTATGTTGTACATTAATCGCTATATCACCTTGACCACCACAGTTAATTTGGCAACAAGAAGTCGTTAAATGCACTCGGTTAGGCATATTACAATTTTTGAATTCATCAATAAACTCATCCATCATAGCCTTTACTACACCAGAAGCATCTGTACCTGGAATATCACAGTGCAACCAACCTTGAGTATGAGAAATCATAGCAACTGAATTGGCAGTACCACCAACAATAAATCCTGCTTCTTCTAATGCTTGAATTAAAGGTTCAACTTTAGCACCATCAGCTACCATATATTCGATATTACTACGCAAAGTAAAACGTACATATCCTTCACCAATCTCTTTACCAATTTGGTTTAATTTACGCAGCGTAAAAAGATCTAAAATACGTTGTGTACCTGCTCTTACCGTCCATATTTCATCGCCACTATGAGCAACATGCAAAAGTACACCAGGACGAGGATGTTCATGGTATTTCCATTGACCAAAGTTTTTACGCATCACTGGATGCATATACTGGAATCCATCCGGACAGCCAGATTCGATAGGTTCACGCATATCCAAAGCCATGGTTGTTTCCTATTTTTAATTGTTTAAATTTTCAATGTTGACAAGTTGTTAACTAAAATATCTAGTTTAACTATAAGTTTGTAAGGAAGGAAAATAACTATTTTCCTTCCCTGCAATATTCAATGATTAAGCACTTGCTTTTTCTTCTGCTTTGCGCTCATACCATTTTTCAACTTCTTCGTCCCAACCATCCATACGCACATAAGAACATTCACGTGGCTTGTCAACCATATTTGGATTAACATCAATGCCGATACCTTCCAAGAAATTGACTAAACCAATACGTTCAATCATTTCACCAGTACGTTCATGCTCTAATGCATTTTCTGCGAAGAAATCAATAATATCTCCTGCCATTTCTACGATACGTTCATAATCTTCAGCAGTGTCCATCTTCATAAAAGGCACAACCACTGTACCCATTAAATCACCAATCTTTAAGGTACGTTTACCACCAACCAGGATAGTAACCCCTTTATCATCACCTGGTGATAATGCTTTACACATTACATTCAAACAATGCATACAACGTACACAGTTGCTATTATCTACTTGTAATTGATCATCATCAGTTAGTGTCATACACGATGTTGGACAACGGCTAGTTACATTATCCAACACATATTGACGCCCTTTGGCTTCAATAAATGCCTTCACTTCAGCCTGATCCACTTTCATATCATCACGCCAGGTACCAATTACTGCAAAATCAGAACGTTCAATAGAATTCATGCAGTCATTAGGACAACCAGATACTTTAAACTTAAATTTATAAGGTAATGCAGGTCTATGTACATCATCTGTAAATTCATTGACTAATGCACGATGCAAGGCATGTTCATTACAACAAGATTGTTCACAACGGGCAGCACCAACACAAGACATAGCAGTACGAACGCAAGGTCCTGCACCGCCTAAATCAAATCCATAATCATTGATTTCATCAAAAAAGTGTTGCGTATTATCAGTATCTACCCCAATAAACATGATATTTCCAGTTTGACCATGAAACGTAATCAAACCTGAACCATATTTTTCCCACGTATCTGCAAGCTGATCTAAAATATCAGTTGTGTAATAGTTACCTGCAGGGGGCTGTACACGTACTGTATGAAATTCTTTTGATTCTGGAAATGCATCTCCTACTTCAGAGAAACGTGGAATAATTCCTCCACCATAACCATATACACTAACAGTACCACCCTTCCAGTAGCCCTTACGGGTTTCATAAGAATGTTCCAGTTGACCTAACAAATCACCCACAACAGCATTAATACGCTCATTTGGATGTTGATCACGTAAACGTTTAAAACCAGAAATAAAACTAGGCCATGGCCCTTTTTCCAGTTCGTCCAACATTGGAGTTTCATGAATAGTCTTTGGCACAGAACTCTCCCTCATATATAAAGAATTAATCTAGTTAACACAACTAATTTGCTAGTATATACTGTTTTTTAGGTTTTCGGCAAATGGTATCAACAAATTTAGATGTCATTTTACTGTAAATAGCTTTCCTGATCTGCTCATTCAAGCTACTGATTTAATGGCAAAGTTTAGGATGAGATAACCGTCTGTGAAATCTTACTAAAGGGATGTGCTAAACAATTTAAGTTATCTCTTTATGGATATAAATATTCTAGTGAACTACCCGCCCCTAAAGGAGCGGGCTTCAAGAGCCGCACCCCTACAGGCATAACGAGCCTACTAAAATTGAGGAACGCTTTAGAGCGTAAATATTCGAAGGTTCTTTGTTTTATTACTTTTGAGGCATTATTATCGGCATTGTCTGTATGCCCGCATTTTAAACATGTGATGGTATAGTTTTTAAAAAAGGCAGTGTCTGATTAAGAAAAGCCACCTGTTGATTAACGACAGGATAGTTTTCTTTATCTTCACCAGCGGCTTTCCATTGCTGATAAGCCTGCTGTGCCAGACGGGTTTTCTGGTTTTTAATCACGGTATAAGAGCCAATCCACTGCGCAATCACTTTGGTGGCCTGTGGCAACAGTTGATCGGTGATTTCGATGACTTTTTTGTGTTTGACTTTCATGCTGTAAATTATATAAACTAGATATATTAACAGCAAGTCTTGAAGTGTGATAATGTCCAGGAGTACAGAAAAAGATAACTGGAGAAGTGGCCGTTCTGTTGTTTATAAAAACACCGTTTATCTTGTCTTTGTTACTAAATATCGTCGTAAAGTGTTCACCCGGGATATAATGGAAGTGGTGCTTCATTGAGTGCGGTCAAAAAGTATGTGCAACAACAAAATGCACCGTCCTGACATCACGGGCTAACTCGCCCCTGAAGGAGCAAAACTGCGCCCTGCATCTATTATTCAATTTCTTGGGTCTTTAATTAACTATGTATAGTAACAATCCTTTCTTACTTCAAAATACTTCAGCATACGCTCATTGGCGTGATAATAAACTTCAAGATTATCCTGATAATATTGCTGCTATTTCAGTTTCTCTTGATCATTTAGCCTCCGATAATACTGAAACTTATCGACAACTACTACGCTGTATTCAAAAAACCAATATGGCTATTTTTAATATTTCAGTACCCGAAAAATTTAGTAAAAAAGACCTATCCCAAATGGGAAGAGTTTTTGGTTTATCTCACCTAGATAATAATTTATGTGCTGATAAAGATTCTATTACCTCTTTATGTCAGGCTAACAGACCAGATAAAACTGGCTATATCCCCTATTCGAATAAAGCATTAAATTGGCATACTGACGGCTATTATAACTCTTCCGATCAACTTATTTACAGTATGATACTGTATTGTGTACAAGCTGCTCAAAAGGGTGGACAAAATACCCTTTTTGATCCTGAAATTGTATATTTATTATTACGAGAAGAAAACAGTGATTATATTAAAGCATTAATGGCTGAAGATGTATTAACCATTCCTGCCAATATACAAAATAACCAACCTGTTCGTTCTTCTCAAACAGGCGCTGTTTTTTCCCTACATCCAGTTACAGGAGCATTACACATGCGTTTTACTATTCGTGCAAAATATATTGAATGGAAGCAAGATACATTAACACAAGAAGCATTACAATTTTTACAGCATATACTTACTCATCATTTTGAATATGCTTTTCAACATACCTTATCAGCAGGACAAGGAGTAATTAATAATAATGTATTGCATAAACGTTCTGCTTTTACCGATGATATAAATACACCACAACGCTTATTATACCGTGCTAGATATTATGATA
>JALWRI010000072.1 GCA_026994225.1 Gammaproteobacteria bacterium
CTACTGAAAAAACCATAGATTAATAGCGCTGCTCCAATTTGAGCAAGGATTAAGTTTTTATTCCTGGTGTAGATTTTAATTAAAAAATACAACAAAGTAAGCCATATTAGCAGGCCTGTAACTCCAAGTTTGTAAGTAAGTCCCAGATGTATATTGTGAGTATCATTAAAGTGAGTGTCTAAACCCCGGATGTAAATATCAATATTACTGCCAATACCATACCCAAAGATTGGTCTAGACTGAATATAATCTAAAGTAATAGACCATATTTCCGGTCGATAGGAAAAACCTCTTTTTATCAGACCTTCATAATTAAAAAACAGATAAATGGTAAAGAGAATCAGAAAGAATATAAACAGGTAAATTATCCATTTGTTTTTATGTTCCCACATTAAAAATATTAATACTGCAGTCATTCCTACCAGAGGCGTTCGTGAGCCAGTCAGTAATGTAAATAGAACGAGTCCGGTAAGAATAATCAATAAAAATAAATCTTTTTTAAGATTCCGGGCCTGAGTAAAAAAATAAGCAATAATAAAAGTACTGAATATGCCATAGATATGAGAAGACAATAGCGGGTTGGATAGATTACCCTGACCTATAATACGTGTACTTAGGGGGTTATGGTTAACGATATAATCCTGAAAAATACTGTAATAAGCCAATGCTGAGTAAAGAACAGCGGATAACAGTAGAATAAGGATTAATTTATTAGTGTTATCTTTTGCCAAAGTTACTATTGAGATAACAAATAAAAATATAATTAATAATTGTTTCAGATATTTTAAGTCATTTGCTTCTGGCGGATTCCAGAATAAACTCATTCCAGTATAGGCTAATAATAAAAAGAGTATGAGGAAAGCCGGAGAAGATAATAGAGGAGCATAGTCTCCAGGCTTAATGAACAGAAGTAATAAGGTAGGTACAATCAGAAAGATGTATATTTGTGTGTGATAAGCACTAAAACTGGATAAAAAAAGGATCCCGCTTAAAAAGAAGAAAAATCCAAGGGGTAAAATATAAGATTTAATTATGTGCTCGGTTTTGCTTAGCATACTGTTTTTTACTTTGATGATGGCTTAGGGAGCAGCATATGAAAAAAAGCTCTAAAAAACTTTAACTTATAATAACGTGGTGAGATCTGCTTCATTATTTCCCAGGCATATTGACGGTCTTTTTTGGATACTTTCAGAAACATTCTTAATAATATCTGATTTTTAACCTGGAGGTATTCAGGCTCATTTTCATACCTGGAATAAATTTGCAACAGACTCTCTGTCATAAAACGATAATCTTTATATGAATTACTGGGGTGTTCCCTATAATAGCAAAGAATATCATTAAGTATGGCTATTTTATAACCGGCATGGGTGATTTTTAACCATAAATCAATATCTTCAAGATTGCTTTCAGTGCTGTAACCATTGACAGAGCGTAAGGCATCGGCTCTGATCATAACACTGGGGGCAGCAGGTATTTTTTTGGGGTTAAGGAATATACTCTTAAAATC
>JALWRI010000073.1 GCA_026994225.1 Gammaproteobacteria bacterium
GTTAAATGGGCATAGGTTATTGCAAATAAAATGGCTGCAGGAGTGACTATGTACATTTTAATGAAACTTATAGCTTCGGCACCAATGTTTGGAACAATAAATGCGTCTTTGAGTGCACGTAGGATATTATAATTAAAGAGAACCAAGAAAAGCATCATTCCCATAGAAAGAAATTTTTTATATTCTTCCTTGTGGATAGGGATTAAAAAGAAAACAAGTCTTTTAACCATTGCTACTCAAGATTTTCAAGCTCCTTAATTAGGTTTTCAACAGTGCTTTTGGCATCTCCAAATAGCATAAAGGTATTTTTTTCAAAAAACAACTTGTTTTGCACTCCAGAATATCCAGGCGCCATACTACGTTTTAAGAAAAAGACGCTGCGTGCTTTGCTTACTTCCAGTATAGGCATTCCGTAAATAGCACTATCTTTATCTGTTTTTGCTGCTGGGTTTGTGACATCATTAGCACCAATAACTATTACTACATCTGTAGTACTGAAGTCCCTGTTGATATCTTCTAGTTCAAATACTTTGTCATATTCAATACCAGCTTCTGCAAGTAAAACGTTCATGTGACCAGGCATACGACCAGCTACTGGGTGAATAGCATATTTTACATTAATTTCTTGTTTTTCTAGCATATCATTTAATTCTTTTACTGCATTTTGTGCACGTGCTACAGCCATCCCATATCCTGGCACGATAATAACTGATGATGCATTTTTAAGTAAGAAAGCAGCATCTTCAGGGCTGCTGGTTCTAATTTGACCGCTTTGGATTTCGGTATTTGATCCAGCACTTGCAACGGGGCTTCCACCAAATAAAACATTGAATAGTGACCTATTCATTGCTTTACACATTATGTAACTAAGGATAGCGCCGCTAGCACCCACAATTGCTCCGGTAATAATTAGTAATGGATTGCTTAGAGTAAATCCGATACCACATGCTGCCCAACCAGAATAAGAGTTTAGCATAGAAACAACAACAGGCATATCAGCACCACCTACATATCCTACGAGCAATATGCCAAGTAAAGTAGATAAGGCTACTATTAATATTAATAAATCAAGTTGTTGTGTTGCTACGAAAACAAAGCTACATGCAAGAATAGCTAAGCCAATCAGTGCATTGATAACTTTTATATATTTAAATTCTAAATATTTGAAACTAAAGCCTAATAACTTCAAGCAAGCGATGATTGACCCAGAAAATGTTACTGCACCTATTAAAGCACCTAAGATAATTTCAATTAATGAACTGATATGTATTGAGCCTGCAGCACCAATACCATAATGTTCTGGGTTAATGAAAGCGCCGATAGCTATTAAAACTGCGGCTAATCCTACTAAAGAGTGAAAGCCAGCAATCAGTTGTGGAATCGCATTCATTCTGATTTTGATAGCCACTATTACCCCTATAATACCACCTACAGCTATACCCAAAAGTATAAGAAGCTTATTATTGATATTTGGGTAAAAATATACAGAGCATAATACTAGAGCCATAC
>JALWRI010000074.1 GCA_026994225.1 Gammaproteobacteria bacterium
CATATATAGTAAATTTATTAAAGCACTTGCAAAAGCTGCTACATAGGTTAATGCAGCAAAGAATAGAATTATTTTAACTTGGTTTAATTCTTCTTGAGGCAAATTTAATTCTTTTAATAACTTCAAAGCCCTAAAGCTTGCATTAAATTCTACAGGCAAAGTTATTAATGTAAAAGCTATGACACTGGCAAACAAAACTAAGCCTACCATAGCTAAATTAGTTAACCCTAACACTAAACCTATGAAAAATATCCATGTACCCAAATTCGTTCCAATGTTAGCAACTGGAACCATAATACTTCGTAATACCAGAAACGGATATTTATTCGCTTTTTGCAAAGCATGGCCATATTCATGAGCAGTAATACCAATAGCAGCAATTGAAGGCGTAGAATAAATTTTATTACTTAACGTAATACTGTTTACTCTAGGATCAAAATAATCCGCTGACCACCCCCTGCCCGACTTTGCAGATATACTAAGACCTGTTCTTTTATTCAACAATTTAATTAAATCTGCTCCAGCAAGCTCTAAACTATTAGGAATCTTATTATAATGCGAAAATAAAAACTCAACGATTATGGATAGTAAGACAGAAATACCTGCAATAATCCAGGTTAAGAGGTATAAAGTTTGTATGTTAAGCATAAAGAATTATAACAGATGTAGAAAAAGTTTTGATTCTACTCATTCACCTCTAATTCGAGCGACACAACTACGAACCCGATCAACAGGGAAATCCTCCAACTTCACCCACTTAGAATGGCGCGACCTACAAATAGTCTCAATTAACTCTCCTTTTGTTCTTTGTTTGATCCTATATAGATGCCAACTTTCTAAATGCCCATTAGTAACTATAACTTCTATATGGTTCAATCCGTCTTGAGTAACTGACAGATAAAGTTCATGTTTAATCAACCAAGATGGAACTCCCGTTGCAAGTAGTTTACTAATCCTAAAATCTAGGTTATTCCAACCCTTACACCAGTCACCCCCAAAATCATGCCTGCTCGTAATTTTTACCCCCCTTAAACCTATAGGGCATTCTACGGATGCAATATCTTGAATTTGTGGTTCGAAAAATACGAATGATTCTTCATTCTCAACAATGCTATTAAGGCCTAAGATTTTTATTAATGTTTGTATAACATCTTGAAAAGGCTGCTGCAATTCTTGTAAAGCCTTCTCTAATTTAGGACGTAATACAGTATTAGCAAGCATCGAATTCTGAACGATTTGTGGTCGTGCTAATAACTCTGGCCTTACAACATCCCTAAATTGGGTGAATATAGGCTTTTCGGCCCTCTCTAACTCGACACTTTTGCAACAAGGTTTTCCTTCTGTTAAACTAGCCCTCACATTGTCTATTTTTTCATGCATTATATAAATATAACTTAAATTAGCCTAGTCTATTCCGGTCAAACCATTTTTGAATCAAATCAGGTACTTGTATAGAATTAATTGATTCGCTATTTCCTTCATCTATATGATACAACATTTCTGTCCTCCTGCGGCCCTGGTCATCAAAACCTAGTTCTAAAAAAGCCCGCCTCTGCACTCCGTTTATGGCTTCTGTTACCACTACATTAGCAAATGGGATATCTTTTTCAAATTCTGAATGTGGGATTAAAACAACAGAATGCCCCACACCAAGCAACTCCCACGAATCTAAATCATCTCCATAAGCCACTCTGGGCTTGAAAATGTGTTCTAAAGAAACCCCATTCCTATAACCACCAAACCTCCATTTTACAATAGGCAGAAAATAGTCAGCTATCAACCGCCCCTTTTCGCTATCCCTAAAGTGCAAAGTATCATCAATTCTTGGTTGTGCTAATTCAACTACTATATCATCAGGAAGGGGAAGTCCCCTTTCATTAATATCAACTAATTTCCATAACTCAAATTCGTCCAAAATTTTGGCCGTTAGAATTTTTAATGGCGCTCTCGGATATTCTATTTCATTCTTTAATATCTTCTCTAATAAAGTTGTTGCTTGAACTGGTCTGGCACTAGGGTCCTGCTCTCCAATACCACTACCATTTGCTACATTAAAAGCATCCTTAACCCCAAGCCAGTACCAAAACAGCCATTGATTATTACGTACTCTCTCCATTACAGTATTAAAAACTCTCTCTGAAGGACTGAATAGCCCTTCTTCGGCTTCCCTACCACTACACTTTTCATCCATTACATAATTATAACTTATGCTCGAGATCTTTTCAAGTTGTTACTCCGCAAGGGTAAGATCTAACCACCCATTTGACTTTACCCCATTCTATGCTATACTTGCAATATATCTTCAAATGCGGGGTAGAGCAATTGGCAGCTCGTCAGGCCCATAACCTGAAGGTTGCAGGTTCGAGTCCTGCCCCCGCAATTTTTCAGACATCGCAAAAGTAATTTCCTGTTCATAAGGCGTACATAAAATTCGTTTAATTCAACTTCTTTTTTCAGCTAAATATATCTAAGTACATTAAGGCTTAAAAAATCTACATTTACAGTTAAAAGAACTTTATTCCTTAAATATCTGTATATGGCATAATAACAACAATAAAATATAAAATAAACAGCATGCAACCAAAAACATTTTACAAAAATTTTTATCCATTGTTGACTCGAGAATTACAGGGCTTACTACATAGATATGCCAGCACATTAACAGCAAAAAGTACAAAAACATTACAACCATACATTCTTAACTATACACAGACTACACAATCTTTTATTGAAAATCCTGGTAAATACCTACGTCCATACTTTTCATTTGTTACATATTATGCCATAACAAGCGACTTATTTAAATCAAAGCAAACTAAAAACTCAAGAGAAAAAACCAAAAACAGTACTACGCCTAATAATGCTAATCAAAAAATAAAAAACACATTAAATCCAAAAGAGATTATAGGCACTACACAGCTAATCATAGGGGCATTCCTAGAACTTATACATAACCATCTGTTAATTCATGATGACATCATGGACAAAAGCCCCAAAAGAAGAAATAAACCAACAGTATGGAAAGCACTTAATGATAAACTGAAAAACAGACATAATGCTTATAGTCTAGCTATTTTATCTGGTAACCAAGCGTTGCTAATGGCGATAAATCTTTTAAGTTATTTAAAAACTATAAACAAGCAAGGTATACAACAATTACTAAATACTACATATACATATATCAATAAAGTTATTCAAGGTCAAATTGCTGACATTGCTCTGCAACAAGAACATATTTCAAAGGTCAATAAACAAGATATCATTTGGATTTACACAAATAAAACAGCTATATATACGACTTTAATGCCAGTAGCAATAACAAGTAGTATGTTTAATATTAGTTTATTAACTTCCACGAACCTAAATAAAGCATTAGTAAATCTAGGAATTGCTTTTCAAATTATTGATGACCTTAAAGATCTTTTGCCTGGCCCTAAGGCTCAATACACAGACATTCAGGAACGCAAATACACGATTCTTGCTTTTAATGCCATAAATAACGAAGAAATCAGACCAAGGCACAAGAGCTATTTGATTAAAATATATTCAACTCGTACCAGGCTGACATCCATGCAAAAACATAAAATTGCACAACTTTTAATAAAGTACGGATACCAAGCTACCCAGAATTTCTACACGCAGCTTATTAAACAAAGCCAGAATCTAATAAAAACAGAACCGCAAATGCATAAATTTATCTATGATAACCAACTGTATGTTATAAAGCTCTATGAAACCAAAATCACTGCCGAATTAAACCGCATAAATCAAAGCATCCGATAGTTAATGACTAATACCTCTACGGTCCTTGTAAACAATTATCACAGAATAGCACGTATCCTATAATATATCTAATAAATTTTCTCACCTATTGACACAATGCCTTGCAATAGCAATCCAATCATGTAGAAGCAACTCTGAGAAGCGATTATTTTTATAATACTTTGCTATAAAATTTCTACAATCTTCCCCTATTTCTTGTTTTTTAAAAGCCATAGATGCTATTTTCCCTAATGTCTTGCGTAGGTATCTAGAAAAAATCTTTAAAATATAAATTATATCTAAATCATTTATATAATGCTGAGCCTTAATTGATACAGAGGTCAGCTTTTTATTGTTAATATGTTGAAACCGAGAAATTATATTTTTAAAACTCTGAAAACGCCCGACAAGAATTGCACTGTCAACTTTTGGCGGTGGATTAAAAAAGCCAGGAGACAACTTTTGCACAACTTTAAGAGTATCGCTAGCCACATACAGCCGTAACATATTTGACAATAGAGTGCTGTGAGGCGGTTTTGAAACAAAAGACCCTGCAACCTCTTTTTGAATTATATATGTAAAACCAGCAGGCAAACCATTTTTAACGTTACTCATGTCCCCCTCGGCTGTGTTTACCAATTTATTATATTCCTGTGCCGCATGTATTATAATATTTTTGGAAACATTATAAGGAAGTGCACCAAAAAAATACACTAAATTATAAGTACCGCCATTAGCTTGCGTAAGCCTGTTCTGCTTCTGATTTAAAGCTCCGCCTTTGTTAAACAAACCTTCTAAACTAATTTTAGTCGCATCGTAATTAACATATTGTACCTGGATAATATCTTTTAACAATGTATTTTGTTTATCATCCAAAAAAATTGCAACTTCTTGTTGTAAAATCTTTAACATTCCAGGATCCAACTCAACGAAATAAACAAAGATCTCTAAATTTTTGATAAAGAAGTACTTGGTTATCAAGTCACACAACATTACATAACCATTTACCATATCCGATAATAGCTGTAAGTATATTTTTGTTAATGCTCCTGTACCTGGCCCTATTTCTACGATATGCAATGCAATTTTATGTGATAACAATGCAGAAGCCTTATTTATAGGATCACTAAGTTCAACTTCACTTCCTTTATAATCACAAATATTAGTTTTCAAAAAATCGATAAAATCATCAAGTATATGCTTAGGCTTTTTAACTAATAAGTGCTGCCCTAGGCTCTTTTTTAATTGGAGGCTCCCCATACTCTATAATCTTACCAAGACTAATTTATTTTTTCTCTAGTATATGTATTTGCCTAATAACTACGCTTCTTCTATTTTTCCAAACTAAATCGCCTGTATTATAACTAATAACATTATATCTGTGCCTATTTATAGGTGGTATTAGCGTAAGCGAGTGCATTTTATGCTCCTTGTCATAATATTTATAAATAGGAGAAACAAATACAACCCGCCCTCCTTGGTTTAATAAAAGCGATACGTTCTTTAAAAATTTAATGTATAGATTGTTTAATTTAGAAATCAACACTGCAACCTGTTTTTTACTTACAAAAGGCCTTGTTCTAGTTGGTCCTAAATAACCTTCTGTTACAATAGCATCAAATTTTCCAAATCTCGCGATATCCCGCAAAACTTTATTACTCATAGGATTTTTTGTTATATCAAACCTAAATACCCTATATTTAAGTTGTTTAACAAGACCAGTTCTAGCTAACCATTCAATATTTTCTTGCGTTTTTCTAACTGCTTTATGATCGTTATCAGAACCATAAGAATAAGCTCCTTTTAGTTGCCCAGCAATTAGCAAAGTTCCTAGCCCCACCATAGGATCCCAAAAACCAGTATTATCTTTCACTTTAGCCAAATTAAGCATTATTAATGCAAGTTTCATTGGTAACATACCTATATCCATATCCCTGTGCGGACGTTTATATTCCAATACGGAGAATACTTTATAATTTTGTACAGCAATTGTTTTAGAAACCATTACAAGCCGAGTTTGCTTATCAAAAGTAATATTAAGCTCAATACCATTATTTTTTAAAATTTTAAATGTAGTAGCAGTATTAACAACATTTTTGTTATTTCTACCTAAAAATTTAACATGCGTACCAAAATGCTTTGATAGATTAGTCCTAATCTTCTTCAAAAAATCTGATTCAACTTTTATACCTTTACCGTACCAATTAATCCTCGCATACTTTAAATTAGCAATATTATCATTTTGCTTACCTGATTTATTATTTACATATGCAATAATGTCTATAATATTTTCTGTAATAAAATCAGTCAGACTTTGACTTTTATTCAGCTCTTTTACTAACACAACCTGAGAAACCTTTGTAGGCCCTCCCATATTTGTTAATAAGTTACCAATATAATTATAGGATTTATCA
>JALWRI010000075.1 GCA_026994225.1 Gammaproteobacteria bacterium
CCCGAGATAAATATCGAGTACGAATTGAAGCAACAGGAGAACAAACAACAGAAATTTATTTAACACATTATGGTATGGAAGAAGTGTTAGAAGGGGAAGATCGCACTATTTGGCAAGCGCGTGCTCGTGATCCGGAGTTAGAGGTAGAAATGTTATCGCGTTTGATGATTTTCTTAGGTGTGGAAGAACAAAAGGCACGAGTATTATTAGCCAAGCAACAAAAGAAAAAAATCATTCGGGCAGTATTGAGCCGTAATGATGAAGGGGTAAGCTATTTGATATTAAAAGAACCTTATCCACGAGCATGGCGTAGAATTGGTGTTGCATTGGATAGAGTTAATTTTATTGTTAATGATAGAAATCGCTCTACAGGTATCTATTATGTAGAATATGCTGATCCTTTTGCAGAAAGTAATAAAAGTTTTTTTTCTAAGTTTGCATTTTGGAAAAAAGATATTACAGCAAAAAGTACATATCAAATAAAAATACAAAAAAAGCAAGATATAAGTCAGGTACAGGTATTAGATAATAAAGGAAAGATTAGTACATCAAAGACAGCTTACCGAATTTTAAGTTTATTACAAGAACAATTAAAATAAACAAGATATTTTAGGAATAATAATTATGAAAATAAAATATAAGTTGTGGGGTGGTTTTGCAGGGCTGTTATTTGTTTTGGCAGCTATTGTGGTATCAGGGTTAAATAGTCTTTCCATTACGGAAAAGAAGTTACAAAAAATTATTGAAGTAGATCAACCGATGGTTAATATGGCGTTACGTATGCAGTATATTTTAAGCCATAGTGCTGAAACTTTAGTGATGTATTCTTTGGGAAAAGAAGATATTTATAGACAGCATTATGTAACGAGTTTGGATGAATTAGCAAGAGAATGGGAATTATTTGAAAAACAACCCTATTTAAATACTCATCCGCAACTGAAAATTGCGTTACAAAAACTGGAAGCAAAAATTAAAACTTTTGTATCCTATCAAGAAAAAATTGATAATTATGCACAAAATGTGATGCAACGTGTGCCAGCAATGAATTTTACTGCGACTACGTTAAATCCTATCTATATTGAAATGTCAGGGAATTTATCTGCTATGATGGATATGGAAATTGAACAAGATGGTTTTGATCCAAAGCGTAAAGAAATTTTCAATATCTTGCAACAAGCTCGTTACTTTTTATCTATGGTATCGGGGGGCATTCGGGGATTTTTTGCATTTACCAGTGAATTAAATAAAACCAATACACAAGCGTATATGCAACAGTTAGAAAAGTTAGTAGAGCAATTAGGTAATTATGAAGAGGATTTATTTTTTGAACAACTTGATGGTTTTGAGATATTAAAAGAGCAAATAGTATTATATCGACAATATATGGAAAAGTTGTTTGTACTACATGGTAGTGAAAAGGGATATATGGATGTGTATTTTATACGTACTGAAGTTGCGCCTTTAGTAGAAAGTATTAATACGGGTATTGATCAATTAGTCACTTTGGTTAAAAAACAAGCAAATGAAGAAAGTATTGCCTTGTCTCAACGTGTATCAGAAACTCAAACTTTATTTTGGGGATTATTAATTATAAGTTTAGTTGTCGGTGTGATTGTTTCTGTTTCAGTCAGTTATAGTATACTTTCGGCATTAGATAAACCGATAACATTAATGCAAGATATTGCACAAGGGGAAGGCGATTTAACTCGCCGATTGAATATACAAGGAAATGATGAAATTACGGTTTTAGCTAAAAATTTCAATCATTTTGTGGATAAAATTCAACATATTGTGATTCAAGTAGGTAGTGCGTTAGGCCAGCTTAATCAATCAACACAAAAAGTACAACAATCTATTACCATCACATCACAAGATTTGTTGCAACAAAGTGAGAATAATCGAGCAGTGAAAGATGAAATGGATCAAGTATTACACGCTTCAGAACATGTGTTACACAATGCCAAAGCAACGGAAGATGCAGCCAATGATGCCAGCCAGGAAGCACAACAAGGGGAATTGATTGTATCGCAAAGTATTGACAATGTAGAAAATAGCGCACAAGAAATTGCACAAGCAAGAGAGGTGGTATTGCAACTGGAAAAACAAAGTGAAGAGATAGGGAGTGTTTTATCTGTTATTCAAGGGATTGCCGAACAAACTAATTTACTGGCATTAAATGCTGCTATTGAAGCAGCAAGAGCTGGTGAACAAGGACGAGGTTTTGCAGTGGTTGCGGATGAAGTGCGTACTTTAGCAAGTAAAACACAAGGTTCAGCAGAAGAAATTCGAGTGATGATTAATAAATTACAAGTTGGGTCTCAAGAGGCAGCGGAAGTGATGAATGCAGGTAATGATAAAATTCATGCTACGGTAGTTACATCAGAAGAAGTGAAAACGTCATTTAATCGTATAGTAGAAAGTATTGATACTATACATCAGCATAGTAGAGATATTTTATCTTCTGCAAAACAACAAACGGGAGTGGTAGAGGGTATTCATCAACGTATTATCAGTATCCATGAAATTGCAGATAAAATTGCAGAAGATGGAAAATCGGTATCTAAAGAAAGTGAAGAATTACACAATATATCCGAACAATTAAATACCTTAATCCATGAATTTAAGGTCTAACAACGAAGATAAGGAAATGTATGGCAAGTACAGCATATACCGCTGAAGATATTGAGGTATTATCCGGTTTGGAACCTGTGCGTAAAAGACCGGGTATGTACACACAAACTGAGCGACCTAATCATTTAGCGCAAGAAGTCATTGATAACAGTATTGATGAGGCAATGGCAGGATATGCCTCAGAAATTACGGTAATAATATATCAAGATGGTTCACTAGAAGTTTCTGATGATGGGCGTGGAATGCCTGTTGATATTCATCCAGAGGAAGCCGTTCCAGGGGTAGAATTAATTTTGACCCGTTTACATGCAGGGGCAAAATTTTCTCAAAAGCAATATCAATATTCAGGCGGTTTACATGGTGTGGGGGTATCTGTTGTCAATGCTTTATCAAAAAAATTACAAGTATCTATTTATCGTAACGGAAAAATATATCAAATAGAATTTTCTGGAGGAGATAAACAACATGATTTACGAGAAGTGGGAAAGTTAACAGGATCAGAGAAGAAAAAGACGGGTACTAGCGTACGTTTTTGGCCTGATCCGCAATTTTTTGATTCAATCAAATTTTCATTACCCCGTTTAATTCATCTGCTACGTGCAAAAGCAGTATTATTACCCGGTTTATCTATTCGTTTAGTTGATGAGTATGCAGGAGAAACACAGCAATGGTATTATGAAAACGGTTTAAGTGATTATTTCCAAGAATTAATGCAAGAGAGCATCATGTTACCAGAAACGCCTTTTATGGGTGCTTTTACGGGTAATAATGAAACCGTAGAATGGGCATTAGCCTGGTTAACAGAAGGTACTACGCATGTAGCAGAAAGCTATGTGAACCTGATTCCTACTGCACAAGGGGGTACGCATGTTAATGGTTTGCGCACAGGTTTAACCGAAGCAATGCGAGAATTTTGTGAATTACGTAATTTGTTACCTAGAGGGGTAAAAATTACCCCTGATGATGTGTGGGAACAGTGTTGTTATATTTTAGCTGTTAAATTACAAGACCCGTTATTTTCTGGGCAAACTAAAGAGCGTTTATCGTCAAGAGAATGTGCCAGTTTTGTCAGTGGTGTGGTGAAAGACAGTTTCTTGCTATGGTTGAATGAACATGCGGCAATAGGGGAAGAAATTGCCCAGCAAGTAATTGGTAATGCTCAGCAACGTATTCGTGCCAGTAAAAAAATTGTACGTAAAAAAGTAACACAAGGCCCTGCTTTACCAGGGAAGTTAGCAGATTGTAGTCTCTCTGATATGCATCAAACAGAACTTTTTTTGGTCGAAGGGGATTCTGCTGGCGGATCAGCAAAACAAGCACGAGATAGAACTTTTCAAGCAGTGATGCCCCTTCGAGGTAAAATTTTGAATACTTGGGAAGTGGATTCAAGTCAGGTTTTAGCATCACAGGAAGTACATGATATTAGCGTTGCTATTGGGGTAGAACCTGGTTCAAGTAATTTATCGGCATTACGTTATGGAAAAATTTGCATCCTTGCTGATGCTGATTCAGATGGCGCACACATTGCAACGTTATTGTGTGCATTATTCTTGCAACACTTTTATCCTTTAGTAAAGGCAGGACATATTTATGTCGCTATGCCTCCTTTATATCGTATTGATGTGGGAAAACGTATTTTTTATGCTTTAGATGATAGAGAAAAACAAGGTATTTTAGATAGAATTGCGGCCGAAAAGATGAGGGGAAAAGTCAATGAGCAACGTTTTAAGGGATTAGGTGAAATGAACCCTTTACAATTACGAGAAACGACGATGGCAGTAGATACTCGTCGTTTAGTGCAATTACAGATCGATACAAAAGAAAATGATGACAGTAGTACAAAAGCATTAATGGATATGTTATTAGCTAAAAAACGGGCAGCAGATCGGCGTAATTGGCTGGAAGAAAAAGGTAATTTAGCAGATGTGTATTAATCAACGCATAGGATAGAAAATGACAGTTATGTTTACTGATGAAGGGATCGAGCAGATCCCTTTAAAACAATTTGCCGAGAAAGCCTACCTGGATTATTCCATGTATGTGATTTTGGATAGAGCATTACCTCATGTAGCAGATGGGTTAAAGCCTGTACAACGGCGTATTGTTTATGCTATGTCAGAGTTGGGTTTGCGAGCTGGAACAAAATATAAAAAATCTGCTAGAACAGTGGGAGATGTATTAGGGAAATATCATCCTCATGGAGATAGTGCATGTTATGAAGCGATGGTATTAATGGCGCAAAAATTTAGTTATCGTTATCCTTTAGTTGATGGACAAGGTAATTGGGGTGCGATGGATGATCCTAAATCTTTTGCTGCGATGCGTTATACCGAAGCACGCTTATCTGGTTATGCTCATTTATTATTATCTGAGTTGGCAGAAAAAACAGTAGATTGGAAACCTAATTTTGATGGTAGTTTGGATGAACCGGAAGTCTTACCCGCTCGTATACCGAATGTATTGCTAAATGGTACTACGGGTATTGCCGTAGGAATGGCAACCGATATTCCTCCACATAGTATTGCAGAAGTGGTAGCAGCTTGTTTATTTTTATTAGATAATCCTGGTTGTACCATTGCACAATTACATTCTTATATACCCGCTCCTGATTATCCTACACAGGCAGAAATTATTACACCCAAAGAAGAATTGTTAAAACTGTATCAAACGGGACAAGGAACGTTGCGTATGCGAGCTTGTTATCATATTGAACAGCATGAAGCTGTTATTACTGCATTACCTTATCAAAGTTCAGGGGCAAAAATACTAGAGCAAATTGCCGCATTAATGCAAGCAAAAAAATTACCTTTAGTGACTGATTTACGAGATGAATCAGATCACGAAAATCCGGTGAGAATGGTGATTGTTCCTAAGACGAAAAAAGTTGATCTGGATGCAGTGATGTCACACTTGTTTGTCAGTACGGATTTAGAGCGTAGCTATCGGGTTAATATGAATGTGATTGATTTACAAGGTCGACCACAAGTTATGGATCTGAAACAAATATTATCAGAGTGGCTGGTTTTTCGTCGGCAGACAGTAACAAGACGCTTACAATTTCGTTTACAGAAAGTACAACAACGTTTACATATTTTAGAGGGTTTATTAATAGCATATCTGAATATTGATGCGGTAATACAAGTTATTCGAGATGAGGACAAAGCAAAAAAAATATTAATACAGCGTTTTAGTTTAAGCGATACGCAAGCGGAAGCAATTTTAGAATTAAAATTACGTTATTTAGCACGTTTAGAAGAAGTAAAAATTCGATCTGAACAAGAAAAACTTGCACAAGAACAAGATAGTTTACAAAAAACATTGGCTTCTAAACAACGACTGACGGCTTTGATAAAAAAAGAGCTAAAACAAGTAATAAAGGAAGCAGGAGATCAACGTCAATCTCCGCTGGTGGAGAGAAAAGCAGCGAAATTATTAGATAATAACCAATTTCTTAATACTGATCCGATGACGGTTATTTTGTCAGAAAAGGGATGGGTGCGTGCTGCAAAAGGACATGATGTGGATCCATTAAATTTAAGTTATAAAGCAGGGGATAACTTTTTAATGGCAGTACAAGGGAAAAATAATCAAATGGTGATTTTTCTCGATAGTAGTGGTAGAAGTTATGCCGCTCCTGTTCATACTTTACCTTCAGCACGAGGACAAGGTGAGCCATTAAGCGCAAGATTTAACACTGCATCAGGGGTCAATTTTTGTACACTTTTAATTGCTAAAGACAGTGATTTGTATTTTGTAAGTAGTAATGCAGGATATGGTTTTATTACACCCTTTTCCAGTTTTTATACTAAAAATAAATCGGGTAAGGTATTGATTAATCTACCTGATAAGGCTCGTTTATTTCATCCCCAAAAAATTGTAGATTTAGACAATACGATGCTGGCAATTGTTAGTAATGAAGGGCGTTTATTATTATATGGGATAACGGAATTACCTCAATTAACAAAAGGGAAAGGAGTAAAAGTTATTGATATTCCCAGCTCACGTTTTAGTGATGGGAGTGAATATGTGGTAGATAGTATTTTGCTGGACAAGCAAGATGATTTGATTGTGTATTCAGGGAAACGTCATTTAACACTAAAAACGGTTGATTTAGCGCATTATTTAAATGGGCGTGGAAAACGGGGACGTAAATTACCAAGAGGCTATCAAAAAGTACAACGCTTGGAAAAAGCAACGAAAGCGTGATGCATGTATAGAAGTTATTTTAACTGAAGAATCTTATACCTCCAAAATTGGTAACAATTTAAATGACTACCATAAAATACTATGGTTTTCAGAACTATACGTATGCAAAAAATGGGTGGTAAATTTTTGCCCTATTAAAATAAGTAAGTAGTTTGTACGTCATATTATATATTAAGGATAAATAATGTTACAGCAATTATTATTGTTATCTATCATAGTGTTATATAACAGCACTATTTACGCAAATGATGCGGTAAAAACCTTACACTTACAAGGGGATATTATACAAGGGGGGTTAGTGTTAGGGAAAGTAACACCTAAAACAAAATTGCAATGGAATAATACCTGGATTAATGTATTACCATCAGGCTATTTTTTATTAGGTTTTGGACGGAATGAGCCTGAACAAGTTATAATTAAGATGTATCCCCCTAAAGGAGCAGTAAAACGTTTAGCCTTAAAGGTAAAACAACGACAATATGCTACTCAGCGTATTGATGGTTTACCAAAACATAAAGTAATACCTAAATCAGCCGATCTGCAACATATTCGTAAAGACATTGCGGCAGTAAAAAAAGCACGAAAATATCGAACTGTATATAATGCTTTTTTACAAGGATTTATTTGGCCAACTAAAGGGCGTATTTCAGGTGTATATGGTAGCCAGCGGATTTTAAATGGTAAGCCTAAGCAGCCACATTATGGGGTAGATATTGCCGTGCCAGAAGGAACAGCAGTACGTGCGCCAACAGATGGGATAATTACCTTAGCTGATGATAATATGTTCTATTCTGGAGGGACTATTATTTTGGATCATGGATATGGGTTGTCATCGAGTTTTTTGCATTTAAGTAAATTATTAGTGAAAGTAGGGGATAAAGTAAAACAAGGGGATGTTATCGCAAAAGTAGGAGCGACTGGACGAGTTACTGGCGCACATCTTGATTGGAGAATGAATTGGTTGTCACGCCGTATTGATCCACAGTTGTTAATGCAGCAAAATGTATGGCTTAAAGGTATTAAAAACAATTCAACCACAAAAGGATAACAAAAGTGGTGCGCCTGAGACGATTTGAACGTCCGACATCACCCTTAGGAGGGGTACGCTCTATCCAGCTGAGCTACAGGCGCAAAATATTGTTACACTATAGATTGATATATTGTTTGTTACTAAAAAAGTAGTATGGTTATCCAACCTTAAAATCCGGGCAACCCGATGGTATGTCCAAGAGTATACTTTTTTTGGCGATGTTAAGCAATGGCTTAAATCTCATCACTTTGTTACAACCTTATCTTTACGTTATAACATATAGTTTGATAAATGATTAAATTATGACTTTTTCCAAAAAAAAACTATTACATATCCAGCAAAAAGAAAAACAACCTAAGGATATAAGCCATACTATTTTGATAGTAGATGATGAACCCTTGAATATTGGGGTCTTGGATAGCTTATTAAAAGATTGCTATCATATTTTAAAAGCTGTAAATGGTTATGATGCGTTACAGATCATTCAACAAAATACCGTACACTTAATTTTGAGTGATCAACAAATGCCAGGTATGTCCGGGGTGGATTTTTTAGAACAAAGTATTCTTTATGCCCCTTATGCTATGCGTATTATCTTGACAGGATATTCTGATATTGATGTGGTTGTTGATGCGATTAATCGGGCAAATGTCTATAAATTTATAATAAAGCCATATGATACCCATGATTTATTATTAACTATAAAACGTGCATTAGAATCTTGGGAGTTGCAAAATAGTAACATTCAGTTGATTGAAAAGTTACAACAAAGCAACTCTCTTTTAGAAAAAAAGGTAAAAGCCCGCACGCTTGAATTAGAAGAAACGATAAAACAGTTAAGGGAAGTCTCTATTACTGATCAACTTACAGGGGCATATAATCGCCGTAAATATAATGAAGTAGTAGAAAAAGAAATTGCTTTATGTAAACGCTATAAGCAAACCCTGTCAATGATACTTTTTGATATAGATTTTTTTAAAAAGGTTAATGATAATTTAGGGCATCATGAAGGGGATAAGGTATTACAAGAAGTTGCAAGTGTAATAAAAAATAATATTCGTCGGCATATTGATATATTTTTTCGTATAGGAGGAGAAGAATTTCTTATTCTCAGTCCCAATATTGATGTTAAACAAGCCTGTCATTTAGCAGAAAAACTGCGTTTAAAGGTGGCTAATCATTCATTTCAATGTCAACAGTCTATTAGTATTAGTATGGGAGTGGTTGAATACCTGGTAGAACGTAATGAGAGTACGGAACAATTTTTTTACCGGGCAGATAAACTGATGTATATAGCTAAAAATATGGGTAGAAATCGTGTGATATGCAATGAATATGAATTTTAAATGGCAAGCTGTAGAGGGTAGTTGTAATGATAAATATGAAAGATAACATTTATTTATGATTAATTTTAGGGTTTTCCCTAGTTATTTGTCTGTATTTACCCATTTCCTATTTTCTTGAATACCGTATAGTTATAACTAATGCTTTTATCTTTGTGGGGAAAGATTGTGAAAAAAAATACCTTAACTATCACTATTATGACTATATTGGGTTCTGGCTATTTCTTTTTAGCACCTGATTTGACATCATCTACGACTACACCAAATAATAATATAACATCAAAACAAAATAATCTTGCTATGACATCTCCTGTTTCCAGTAATCAGCAAAATAAACAGATGACGATGCCATCTTTTCCTGTTGCAAATACCCAAAATATTAATGATACCATTCCAGTTATTACGGATGTCATTAATAAAGAAGGGGTAGTGCAGTTAGCACAATTTATGCAGCAAAATCCAGGTGTTTTACAATCTGGCGTGGCCTTGGATATTAAAGCAGCAAAAACAATATATCCTCCTGATACAGTGTTAAAGCGTAATGAACAGTTATTTATTAAACCTATTAAAAATAAAGTCATTAAAGTATCGGATGCTGTGGCAGTAGAGCAGTTAATCCGTGAAGCAGGCGCAGAATTTTTTCAATTTAGTTTACATGATAGCGTACAATTAGTTTCTGCACAGCGTGATACACGAGGAAATATTTTTTATAAATACGATCAAAAGTATAAAAATGTACCCGTATTTGGTAAACAATTAGTGGTACAAATAAATAAACACGATCAATTAAAATTACTCAGTGGGGTTTTTGAACCACAGATTGATATATCAGTAACCCCTCAAATGCCCGCAGACTTAGCACTTTCTAAATCGTATCAGCAAATGCATAATAGACCAACTTCTGAGCCGATTGTAAGAGTTGCACCACAACTTATGATCTATGCTGATATGGAGCAAGAACCAGTATTAACGTATCGGAGTGTGGTGGAATATTATACAGAAGATAAAGGTTTTCGAGTAGATCAAATTTTTGTTAATGCGAATACTGGGGAATTAGTAAATGCGATACCTCACCGTTATAGCGTATTAAGTAGGGAGTTATATACTTTCGATAAGCAGTGTTTAACCAGTTATAATCGCTATTATTTACCAGGACAGCAAACGTCAGCGAATGCAGATAACCACACCCAGCCTATGTATAAGCATATGGAATCTACCTATTGGTTTTATAAAAATATGTTTGATCGCAATTCTTATGATGGCAAAGGGGCTACATTGCGTGCTACCGTACATATTACTTTTCAATATGAACAGGGAGGAGAATGCTCTGGGGATAACGGTATGTATGATCCCAGTGTTGATCAAGTATTAATGGGAGAAGGAGGGTATATTTTTGATCGTCCAGCGCAAGCATTGGATTTTGTTGGGCATGAATACTCACATGGTTTTACCGCAAGTAGTAGTAATTTAACCTATCAAGATGAGTCGGGGGCAATCAATGAGGGCATGTCAGATGTATTCGGTGCTGGGATTGAAGCATGGAAAGATTCAGGTGGAAGTGCTTTGGGTAATCCTGATGTAATAACGGCTAGTGCAGATAATTGGCAAATTTTTGAAGATACCGGAAAAGTGATTAACGGAATACAAATTGGTCGTTATATGAGTGATCCACAAAAAGATGGACAAAGTAAAGATGATTATACTGATCGATATACGGGTGATGAAGACAGTGGTGGAGTACATTGGAATAGCGGCATTTTCAATTTAATTTTTTATTTAGTATCTGAAGGAGGTCAACATCCTCGTGGTGCAAGTGATGTAGATGTAACGGGTATTGGTATAGAAAAAGCATTACATATTTTCTATGAAGCAAACAATAGCTTATTTAGCGCATCAACAAACTTTAAAGGGGCACGTTATTTACTTGCCCAAGCGGCTGAGAACCAATTTGGAGAATGTAGTCAAGCATGGAATACTATTCATCAAGCCTTTGATGCCGTTAATGTACCAGGTAGTTGGACAGCTTGTGGAGATAATCCTGCCGATCCGCCTGTTGAACCACCTGTTTCTGAAGGCGATAATTTAGCCCTGGGGAGTGCAAAGAGTAGCTCTTCAGAACAAAATAGTAGTAGTTTTGCCACCTATCATTTAACAGATGGAGATTATGATACGACATGGGCATCATCTACTATTTTTAATGCTTTACAAATGGATTGGGTGGGATTAGGTTTTGATCGCAGTACCACATTCAATACCGTTAAAATCTTTTGGGATGGCACAGATATACCTAAAGAAGCACAAATTTGGGCATGGGATGGTAATAATTGGAAAAATATTGCGATAAATACGAATATTAGTGGTGATAGTACTACTTTTAGTTTTGCACCTGAAACCGCAGAGTTTATTGGTATTACCCTAAGTGGTGGTAAATGGTTCCGTTGGTATGCAATTAATGAAGTGGAAGTGTACAATAATTAACAGATAGTATCTTATTGGCAGAGTATAGCAAAAGGTAAATCGTAAAACCATGGATTAATGTATGGATAAAGTATCGATCATTATACCCGTTTGGAATGAAGAAAAAAATATAGCAAAAAGTTTACAGACATTACAATCTTTACGCTTGTTAGGGCATGAAGTGATCGTTGTGGATGCAGGGAGTAGCGATAATACGCCAGTGATTGCACATCCTTTCGTAGATCGGCTAATAATAATTAAAAAAAAAGAGCGAGCAACACAACAAAATATTGGAGCAAAGCAGGCAAAAAATAATATTTTACTATTTTTACATGCTGATACCTTATTACCTGAGAATGCAATCACCTTGATACAACAAGCGATACATAAGAAATATGTATGGGGACGCTTTAATGTTTGTTTTACACATAGCGCCTGGATTTTTCGTATTATTGCCACGTTAATGAATTGGCGTTCTTGTTTAACGGGCATTGCAACGGGTGATCAGGGGATATTTGTACAACGTGATGTTTTTCTTCAATTAGGGGGGTTTGCAAAAATACCCTTAATGGAAGATATTGAATTAAGTCAACGTTTAAAATCATTGACTCGACCAAGCTGTCTTAAAGCCTCAGTGCTTACTTCCAGCCGCCGCTGGGAGCAGCAAGGGGTTATTAAAACTATTTTATTAATGTGGGGATTACGTTTGGCTTATTTTATGGGAGTTAGCCCACAACGGTTAAGCCAGTACTATAAAACTTTCTGCCGCTAATAAAGCAAAGAAAGATATATAATATAATCAATCCGTTACATTTATCATTTGTTCTGCCCATAATTTTGTTGCCCCTGCAACAGCAATAGGCATAACAATAAAATTAAAAAAAGGAGTCATGGTAGCAAACATAACAGCCCCACCAAAGCCGAGAGAAATATAACGTTTTTTAGCATGGTATTGACGTTGTTGCTGAAATAACAGTTCATGGTTGCCCATAGGAAAATCTAAATATTGTAAGGACATCATCCATGCACCAAATAACATCCAGATAACTGGCGCTGCAATTTGTAAACCTGGAATAAGGAATAAAATTAAAATGGGAATGGCCCATTTGGCAAAATAAAACAACTTATTAATTTCAGCTAAAATCATTGGAGCAATAGTTTTTAAGATATGTCCAATTCCTCCAGGTGCTTGATATATTTCACCCCGTAGATAAAATTCCACAGCTTCTGCTAAGAGTGCATTAAAAGGACTTGCAACAATATTAGCTAAAACAGAAAAGGTAAAAAAAGTGATAGTGAGTGCAAGTAATGCAAAAATAGACCATAATAAGCCTCGGATCATATCGGTGAGCCAGGAAAACCAGGATAACCAAGAATCTTCACTACTTTCGGGTAATAGATAGGCAATAAAGTCATTAAAATAAAGACTACCAAAGTAAATAGCAGCAATAAACAGGCTGATATTAATAAAAAGGGGGATAAAAACATAAGTACGGATACCTTTTTTTAAAATAAGCGGAAATCCGGCAAGAAAGTATTGAATTCCAGAGATAGGGTTATTCTTAGATTTAGACATGGCAGCACTTGTATTTGGGTAATGGGTAACGGAGCATAGTATATTAACAGATAACTTCGAATTATAGAAAAATATAGAAGAAGATATAGCAATGATTAATAGATGTTGTCTTGTGAATATTTTTGTTATGCTACATTCTCTTTAGTAAAAACCTGTAACATACTATTCTTCAAAACTATAATCCTGTTGACCTTAGTTATTTTACCCTAACGCCAGATTTAATTTTATATATTTTTTTACCGACTTTAATTTTCGAGTCGGCATTAAATTATACGAGGTATTGTCCGTATTGTACTTGAAGATGAGCAAAGAAAGACGGTAGAATTAGCAACTATGATGGCAAGGGATTTTTTTGGTGAAATGGCATTATTACATGATACACCTCGTTCTGCTACAGTGGTAGCAGTAACACCTTGTTCTTTATGTGAGTTACAAAAGAAAGATTTAGACAGGCTGATTCAAATATATCCAGTGTTATAAACAGCATTACAAGAAGCAGATAGAATGTATTCAATACTATCACTTACAACAGCAGAAAATATTATTAGACACGATCGATAGCAGTAGGGGATAAATATGATCGAATTTACAGTTACGTCATTTGGTGAATATCATGATTTAGTAGAAACCGAATTTCCTCGTGCTGCGATTTATCGAGGAGTAGGGCATGATGGATATACCTTGTTAACTGCTATTGGACGTTATCTTGCTGCTTTTGAGCAACAAGGAGAAGGAAAAGAAGGCTTGCTCTTGAATGAACGGTATGCTTTTCAACTGTTTGATGAACGTTGTCGCAATTTTTTAATAAAACCGCCTCAAAATGCGTTTGAAACATTAGCCCTGGCACAACATTATGGATTACCAACTCGATTAATGAATTGGACGTATAATCCATTGGTAGCATTATTTTTTGCAGTACACCATGATGCACAAGAAAATGCAGCCGTATATGTATTAAAACGGATTAAATTACATAATATGCTAGATCATCAAGATCCTTTTGCTATCAGTGAAGTCGTTGGTTATGTGCCAAATAATTTAGAAGAAAATGTCAGCGCACAGGATCGCATTTTAACCGTACACCCTGATCCAACAGAGGCATTTGAAACAGATAAATTAGTAAAAGTAACTATCCATGCAAATGCTCGTAGAAAAATTTTAAAAACCTTACGTAAATATGGTATTCACGATCAGTTATTATTTCCAGGATTGGAAGGTTTAACCCGTTTTCTGACGACCT
The DNA here is from genome assembly GCA_026994225.1 of Gammaproteobacteria bacterium. Classification (GTDB taxonomy): domain Bacteria; phylum Pseudomonadota; class Gammaproteobacteria; order GRL18; family GRL18; genus JALWRI01. Next base: position 14,484 of record JALWRI010000075.1, read on the forward strand.
TAAAATTTGAAATATAACTGCTAATTATGGCTGAAAATTGTTTTCAGGCTTTACTTGCAAGTTCTTTGACGATAATTTCTGCAAATAAGGCTGGGACAAATTTTGTTAATATTTTATTTGCGCCAGCAGCTTTTGCTTTATCAGCATTAATAGAACCATTTAAAGAAGTATGCATTAAAATATACATATTTTCATAGTAGGGCAGTTTGCGTACTTCTTCTACTAAGGTATAGCCATCCATTTCAGGCATTTCTATATCGGTGATAATAAAAGCGATATTTTCAGGGGTGTGAGGGTTACCATTAGCATAGTCTTTTAACATTTGTAAGGCAATTTTTCCATCTTCAGCAGTCAGTACTTTTAAATTTAGTTTTTCTAATGCTCGGGAAGTTTGCTTACGTGCCATAGATGAATCATCCACAACAAATATTAATTGCCCCTTAATCGCTTCTAGCATTAATTCATCAAAATGAAAATCAGGTTCTTCTTCTATTTCAAAAATGTCAGCAAGTACCCGTTCTACATCAATAACTTGCAACATCTTTTCTTGATAAAAGGTAATACCAGTAACATATAAAGAAGTGTGTCCACTAGGAGGTAAGATATCTTTCCATTCTTTAATAATAATCTTATCTACTTTTTTAATCCAAAATGCGAGACTTTTCCTGTTTATATCTGCGACAATGATCGTTCCTTGTTGTATTTCCTCTGCAGTACGTTCTCGTTTGACAAGTGAAATAGATTTACCTAAATCAATAATGGAGAGATTTTCACCACGTAAATTAGCAATACCTAAAATATTAGGATTGGATGAGGGCAATATATGTAAGGTAGGGCAAGGGATAATCTCCCGTACTTTCAATACATTCATTGTAAAGCGTTGTTTCCCCCCCAGACTAAATAAAAGTAATTCAAGACGATTAGAATTACTGAGTGTATGATGGGTCTGTGGCATAATTATATCCTGTTAACAACTCTATTTGATAACAATAATAGCGTAGAAAAAACGGTAAGCAAAGTATCTATATAGTATAGTGAACTACTCCCTCTAAACCACAGGTTTTGAGTGAGCTTCCTGTGACCCGTTATTGCATTAAGTGATAAGCTCTCGTACCACACCTGCGCTGACAGGTATTATGGCAGGGAACGACTTTACACAGACACAGAGCTTTCGCCCATTTTTCCAGATGCCTCAGCTAGCGCAAAGCGCTTGATATTATTGGCTGCCAATATATTACGATCCCAAGATGTCTGAGTGATCGTTGCAGGCATTTCGGGTTGTCCAGCTTCTCGCCATTATCCAAAATGGCAAAATGGCTCAAACCCAAGTCAATTCCTTGTGTTGTCGCTGCCTTGATGGTAGGTTTGGCTGGCAGATCAGCCTCGCTTTCCACTAATACTGTCAATCGGTAATGCCCAGAAGGTAAGCGTTTCAGTGTGCAAGTTTTGATTTGACCCTCAAAACGACGATGCAGCTTTGCTTTGACCCAGCCGATTTTAGGTAGCTGAATCTGCCCCTTATCAAAATCCACTTTCATATGTTTAGGCATTTGATACAACTGCCAACCACTTTTCCTGCTTTTCAAGTGCGGGAATTTCGCGCGGTTTGTTAAACAGAGTAAAAAATTGCTAGAATGAATAGGTTTTATTATTAATTTTGAGGAGTAATTAAGAATGAGTAAGGATAATTTGAGTAAAGAGCAAGAAATTATGTTGGTGATGCGTAAGACATTAACACATATTATTCGTGATACGACCCCTGAGCCTGGAATGAAAGGGCCTTTTTCTGATGCAGTGGTAGAAGATATAAAGATGTGTTTACGTTTAATTTCACTTAGAGAAAAAGAACTATTATCTGAAAAAGGGGTAGAAAATACTGAGCGTCCTCATTATGTTGATGAGCCACGCACTTCTGATGTTGTGCATTTTATCCCTAAAAAATAGGGGATCGACTATGCTAAATATTGCTGCATTGTTGATTACTTTATCTGCCTTATTCAGTTATCTAAATTATCGTTATCTCAAATTACCTATGACTATCGGATTAATGATTATATCCTTGATTTTTTCATTGGTATTAGTAGCACTAGGGGCTATGGGGTTTATGATAGCAGGGAATAGTATTGAATATTATGCAAAAGATATTGTTCAAGATATGGATTTTAATTATGTGTTAATGCAAGGTATGTTAAGTTTTTTATTATTTGCAGGCGCATTGCATATTAATTTAGAGGCATTGGCTAAGAAAAAGTGGGTGATTGGTATTTTAGCGAGTGTGGGTGTTTTATGTTCAACCTTATTAATTGGTTCATGTAGTTATTTTTTATTACAATCTCTTGGCTTTGATATTGCTTATATTTATTGCCTATTATTTGGTGCGTTAATTTCCCCCACTGATCCGATTGCTGTATTAGGTATTTTAAAAACAGCAAAAGCACCTAAAAGTTTAGAAATTAAAATTGCCGGTGAATCATTATTTAATGATGGAGTAGGTGTTGTTATATTTATTGTATTGATGACGATGGCAACGGGTAAAGTCATGACATCTATGGATATAGTGATGTTGTTCTTGATGGAAACCTTAGGCGGAGGGTTACTGGGTGTAACCTTGGGTTGGATGGTTTTTTGGATGTTAAAACGGGTAGATGATTATACCGTAGAAGTGCTACTTACTGTGGCATTAGTTATGGGAGGGTACGCTTTAGCAACGGCTTTACATGTATCAGGGCCGATTGTAATGGTCGTTGCTGGATTATTGATTGGCAATCATGGTCGATTATTAGGGATGTCTAAAACGACTCGTCAGCATTTAGATATGTTTTGGGAATTATTGGATGAAATACTCAATGCGGTATTATTTGTTATGATAGGCTTGGAAGTGATTATTTTAAGTTTTACCTCTTCAGCGTTATTCGCAGCATTATTATTAATTCCTATCGTCTTGTTTGCTCGTTTACTTTGTGTTGCAGCACCTATCAAATTATTTTCTTTATGGGAAACTTATCCACGTAATACGATAAGAATTTTAACTTGGGGGGGGTTACGTGGTGGTATTTCGGTTGCATTAGCTTTATCCTTACCTAATGGTGCAGAACGGGATTTAATTTTAGTTCTCACTTATATTATTGTCGCTTTCTCTATTATTGTGCAAGGATTAAGTATTGGTAAAGTCATACAGCGATCTCTTTGAAAGACCTCTTAACCCTGCTCTGGTTGAAATTAAGGAACCTTTTTTAGATCAGCAGCAGGTGAGGTTGTATTGTTTACGTTTGGAACAATTATTTCCTGAAAATGAAGCATTATATCGAGCCATATCGGGAAATAAATATTTTAAGTTAAAATATAATATATTACAGGCATTGAAAGAACAGGCAATGACCTTATTAAGTTTTGGAGGTGCGTATTCTAATCATATTTATGCTTTGGCAGCAATAGGAAAATTATTAGCATTACCTACTATAGGTGTTATTCGTGGTGAATCTTGTCAGTCTCTTAATCCAGTATTAGCATGTGCAGAAAAGTGGGGAATGCATTTAATTTATCTCAATCGAGAACAATACCGTAAAAAGCATTCAGATATAGCCTTAAAAGCCATTGCTTCTCTTTATGCGCCATATTATTTATTACCGGAAGGGGGCAGTAATGCACTGGCAGTAAAAGGATGTGCAGAATTGCTTCATTTTATTCCAGATAATATGGATACCATTGCTTTAGCTGTTGGGACAGGCGGTACTATGGCAGGGATCATACAGGGGCTGTACCAGCATTCTAACAGCACAACTAAGGTGTTGGGTTTTTCTGTGCTAAAGGGAGACAATTTTTTAACACAAGCAGTACGGAATTTATTATCTGACACAGATACTCCCCTTGCTAGTGAAAGGGTAAATTGGCAAGTAATCAATACCTACCATTTTGGTGGATATGCTAAAGTAACCCCCTTATTACGACAATTTATGGATAGATTTGAACAACAACATGCGCTATTGCTCGATCCAGTATATACTGCAAAAATGCTCTATGGTATTTATGATATGGTAGAAAAGGGACGATTAAAAAATACCAATATTTTATGTATACATACTGGTGGTTTGATTGGGCGAACGGCTCAGTTAATGAAGTAACAAAAAGAATACAGTGGAACGTGCCCATATAATAGAAAGTGATTGCTAAAAGCTAGCATACTAATACGTTAAGTCAATGTAACGGTATTTATTGAACGTATTCAATAAAGATTAAAGAGGAAATATATATGTCATTGGATACAGGGATGACTATTTTAATAGTCGATGATTCTGGAATTATGCGTAATATGTTGAAAAAATTTCTGTCTAAAATAGGCTATCAGGATTTTATTACAGCAAAAGATGGGAAAGATGCAGTAGAAAAGCTACAGAATAATGTTGTTGACTTGATTATTTCTGATTGGAATATGCCCCGTATGGATGGTATGGAGTTATTACAATGGGTACGATATGATGATTCATATCAAGATATTCCATTTATCATGGCAACGGCACAAGGTGATAAAACACAACAAGAAGCAATCAAACAAGAAGGGGGGAATGGACAAATTACCAAACCTTTTACTGAAGCAGAATTATCCAAAAAGTTAGAGGAAGTATTTGGTTTAACCAGCACAGAAGAGGTAAAACCTATAGAACGGGAATTTGTCAATGGTAAGGTAAAAATACGTGCCACGCATATTCAAATTACCGATCACCTTGCACTGGGTGTATTAAAGCGTTTAATTGATATTGGTGAGATACGTCCTAAATATTTTGATTTGGATATTAAATGTATGACGGGATGGAATCCGGTACAAGAAATGCTGGAAAAAGGTGAGGTAGATGTAGCGTTTGTGTTAGCACCTATTGCAATGGATTTATTTGCTTTTGATGTACCGGTACGCTTGGTCTCCCTGGCACATAAAAATGGTAGTAGTTTGGTACATAATATCACTTATAAAGAATATAACTATCCATCTTTAAAGGATTTTTATAAATATAAAGTGGTCAATATTCCTCATAAAATGTCCATTCATCATATTTTGGCACATAAATTTTTAACAGAATTAGGCTTAAAACCTGGATTACCCGAAAAAAATAAACCGGTGAATGTCCGTTTTGAAGTAGTACCTCCCATCCAAATGGGGCCTATTATGAAAGGGCGGGATTATATGGGAGGATTTATTGTAGCAGAGCCAATTGCAAGCAATGCGATTGCAAAAGGGATTGCGGAAATGGAATGTTTATCATCTTCTTTATGGGATGATCATCCCTGTTGTATTGTTGCTATGCAAAATGAATTTATAGATAAATATACCGATGCTGCTTATGAATTTACCTCCTTATTAGTGCAAGCGGGTAAATTTATTGAAAATAACAAGACCAAAGCAGCAGAAATAGCCGTTTCATTTTTAGATCCTAAGAAACAAATTGGTTTAACAGTGCCTATTTTAGAAAATGTATTACATCAAGAACATGGTATTAGTATGGCAGATTTATATCCAAAATTAGAAGAGCTAGATGAAATGCAGCGGTATATGTATTATCAGATGAACATTGGTTCATTGATTAATGTTGAAGATTTTGTTGATTTTCGTTTTATTGATGAAGCAACAAAAAAATAGAGCAGGTAATCGTACCTTCTTAATTGTTAATTGGATGCAATTGTATAGTAGGTAATATTTGATTATGAATATGGTTGAACAAGCAACTAAAAATATTATCTTATTAGTAGATGATAGTCGTGCTATTTTGAAGTTATTAACAGCATATATAGAACAAAATGATTTTTTACAGGTAGTAACCGCTGAAAGTTATGCAGGTGCTAAAGCGTGTCTAAATCAACAAGGTGATTCGCCTTTTCTTTGTGCAGTGTTAGATTTACACTTACCTGATGCGCCAAATGGTGAAATTATAGCGTTGGTACAGCAATTTAATATTCCTATTATTATTTTGACAGCATCACGAGATATTGCTATAAAACAAACCTTGGAAGCAGAGTTAATTATTGAATATGTTATTAAATCCGAAGCAGAAGAAATAGAATATGTAGCTGGGATTGTATCACATATTTACTATAATCAATTTTGTAAAGTATTACTAGTTGATGATTCTCTCGCTTATTTACAATATTTAAGCTCTTTAGTGGAAAATTTACGTTATCAGGTATTGTTAGCAAAAGATGGTCTGGAAGCACTTGAAGTGTTAGATAAAAATACAGATATAAGCGTAATAATCACTGATTATGTCATGCCTAGAATGGATGGTTTAGAGTTAATTAATGCCGTAAGAAGCCGTTATAAAAAAGAAGAAATATCTATATTGGGTATATCGATGAGTGATAATCGTGAACTCATTGTACGTTTACTTAAAATGGGGGCAAATGATTTTATGCCCAAGCCGATAATACCGGATGAGTTTTATTGTCGAGTAATCCAAAATGTCAATATGATTCAATATGTACGGGAAATAAAGAAAACGGCAACCAGTGATTATTTAACACAACTGCATAACAGGCGTAATTTATTTGAATTAGGTGAAGTGCTATATGCGAATGCAAAACGAGGTGCATTACGTATTGTAGCTGCGATGATTGATGCAGATCATTTTAAACAAGTGAATGACCGATATGGACATGATGTAGGTGATATAGTCCTTGTCAGTATTGCAAATGCCTTAAAGAGGAGTATGCGGGTATCTGATATTATTGCTCGTTTTGGTGGTGAGGAATTTGTTTGTATTGCAGTGATAAAAGAAGATAAGGATGCGATGATTTTATTTGAAAAGGTACGTAAAGCGGTTGCGGCACTTTCTATACCAGTAGGAAAAGAAGAGTTAAAAGTGACGATCAGTATTGGTGCAAGCTATAATCTGGGGAATAACCTGGATGAAATGTTGAAGTTTGCTGATGACGCGATGTATCAGGCAAAGGAAAATGGTCGTAATCAGGTCGTTATTGCTTGATCAAGCTTGTCATAATGATTACTCCACTTTTTTAGCTACTAAACTAACAGCATCAAGGGTTTTAGACAACTCTAAGATTAAGGTATGGTTGGATTCTGAATTATGTGTTGCTTTATCGACAGTAGGTAACATATCACGTTCAATGGTTTCAATCATATTACTGACCAAAGAGAGATTACGCCCAATACGCATTTTAATATTGCGGGTAGTTTCGGGTATTTTGGTTAAGACTTCGACCCGTTCATTGACTTGTTTCGTAACAGTATTGACAGCTTCAACACTGGTATTGATATTAGCTATAACATTGTCTGTAATAGTAGTAGTGGCTTCAATTGTTTGAGCAATTTTATTGACAGCTTCTTCAGTATGGCTAGAGAGTTTTCTTACTTCTGCCGCAACAATGGCAAAACCACGACCATGTTCTCCTGCCCGAGCAGCTTCGATCGTGGCATTGAGTGCTAATAAATTGATTTGGGTAGAAATTTCTTTAATTGCGGCAATAATGACTTGAATTTCATTTGACTGCTTTGCAAGAATATGGGTATTTTCTTCTAATTGATGCATTTTAGCTAATACTTCAGTACTTAGTGGAGCAGCTGCGGTAACAATACCTTGTACTTCCTGGTCAACTGTATCACTGGTATCCAAAGCTCGTTGTTGTAAATTTTTCATACGGTTAGCAACTTCCTCCAGCGTTTCATGCGTGGTATGCATAAACTGATGGATTTGCTGAAAACTTTGGTAGATAGTGATAATACCATCACGTAAATGATGTACTTGTTTTTGATGTTTTAGTAATTCTTGTTGTAGACTACTTTCTTCTTGTTGTTGATCTTCAATCTTTTCAATTAAGGATTGAAAATTATCGTGAAAATATTGACAAATATTATCAATAGAAGGGACAAGAGTGGTTGAGGATGAATTACTGAGTAAAGGAGAATGGTGTATTTGTTGTAAAATACTGTACATTTTTTGATATTGAGTACGTTGTAAAATAATACTATATATAAAAACCCCTATGCTTATCAAGAACATAAAAAAAGTGATAATATCGACATCGTGTTGCCATAAAAAATAGGCCAGTACACAAAAAGCAATACTATTTAATATAATTTGTAATATTATTTTTTTAGGCATGAGTCTTTTTCTCAATATAAGGGTAAAGGGTTATCATGGATATTATAAGTGAAAATTAAGTTTGTTCTAATAATTTATCAATAATTTCAGGTAAAATATCTAACAGGTAGTGGATATCAGAGATATTTGTTGTCAGTCCGAAACTAAACCGAATTGCACCATAATGATATTGATGTTTTTGTTGTATATGAGTAATAACATGCGATTGTTCAGTATTCCCTGCTTGACAGGCTGAGGCAGCAGAAACATAGATACCTGCTTGATGCAGACTTAATAATAATGAACCACTATCTATATGAGCAAAACCAATATTGATAATATTGGGGATACGTTGAGATGCACCATAGACGATATAATCTATCTTTGTTTTTGATAAACCTTGTAAAAAATACTGTTGTAATTGTTGGTAATGCTGTTGTTCTTTAGTTATGTAACAGTATGCCAGTTTTGCTGCCATGCCGAGGGCAATGATATGTCCGATATTTTCTGTACCAGAACGTAAATCGTATTCTTGTCCACCACCATGTAATAATGGTGTTAATGTGATAGCAGGAGAAATATATAATGCTCCAATTCCCTTTGGCGCATAGATTTTATGTCCAGAAAGAGTTAATAAAGTGATACCCCATTGCTGCGGTCTTATTTTTAATTTTCCAAATCCTTGTACTGCATCTACCATGAAAGGAATATGTTTAGATTGACATAATTTTGCAATGCTTTGAATAGGATTCATAGTACCAAGTTCATTATTTACTAACATTAAAGTAACTAATATAGTATTAGGTGTGATGGCTTTGGCAACACTGTCAGCAGTTACTATACCATCGGGGGCATCAAGATATTCTACTAAAAAACCTAACGTTTCTAAATAAGCTAATGTTTTTAAAACCGAAGGGTGTTCTATTTTACTGCTAATAATATGAGCGGGCTGATGAAGATATTGAAAGGCAATCCCTTTAATAGCCATATTATTTGCTTCAGTACCTCCACTGGTAAAAATTAAGGTATGAGGCTCTACATGCAAGCATTTAGCAAGCTGTTGTTTAGCATGTAATACATGATTAGCGGCTCGTTTACCTAATTGACTACTGCTGCTTGGATTACCATAATCGAGGTCTGCTTGATAATAATCTAGTAAAGCCTGTTGAACTTGAGGACGTAAATAAGTCGTAGCAGCATGATCAAGGTAAATATTTTTTTCAGGGGTTTGTGATACATTCACAACGGGTTTACATAATTGCTTCATAGATTGTATAGGAATACCTGTCCAGGTATATAAAGACTGCAAACCATGAGGAAATAATGATTCAATGTCCAAACGATTATAACCCGTATGTTTTTGGATATTAACATATAAAGGGGCAACTTTATTTTGCTGATAATAATCGTAAGTATAATCAAGAAGTTTTAGGTGTGCATCGGTGAGCTTCACCTTATTTCTTTTTGCTACTTCATTAAACAGGGTACGTGCAAAATTATTCATCAGCACCAGGATATAAATGGAAGGGAAAACCTGTTTGAGAATCGAGCATACCTTGTACCATATTCTTGAAAATATCGAAAGGCATACCAACTCCCATTCTATCCGCTTCAAATTGAGCAATTAACCTTGCACCAAGGCAATAACTAGAGACATTCATATCCTGGGTGAGATAAGGGCGAACAATTAAATCTGAATTAACCGCACGGATACCCCCCATACTGGCATTCACACGTTTTCCAGTATGAAATTGATAGGCTTGAATAATACGGGTTAGTTCTACAGGTCGTACACTTAAAATAATAATATCTGGGGTAATAGTAAAGGTATCAAATTCCACAGAATGGAAAAAAACATAACGCATTGTTGGAGGTTGTATTGCCATCATGCCATCGACGGCTTTTTTTGCCGTAGCCAGGGAATCATAGCGACCACTATCTTGTTCTCCAAATAAAGCAAAATCTGGACGTTGTGCTGCATGGCAGGCATAAACCGTGCCGCTAGTAAAATCTTTTGGTGTGGGAGGAATAAAGCTATCAGGGGTATCAACGTGTGTTTTCATAATATCGGTATAGACCCGACTTCCTTCCATAGGTGTATCTTGTTGTGCATCAATGAGTCCTAAGCTGATGCCCGCAGCAATACAACCAATATTATCTTGTGAAAGGCATAAAGCATCACCAAGTGATGCTTGTTTACTTGCCTGGCAGCTAGTAAATGTCACTTCTTCTGGATGGTAATCAAGTAATTGATCTGGAATAGGGGTATTTTGTTGATAAAAGTTGACAGCAGTGAGCGGAATAGTCAAGGCATCAACCTGCATTGCTTCTATCATTGATTGGTAAAGTTGTTGTAATTCGGTCATATTTTCTCCTGAAAATGACATTGGAAAATATTCTAAAAAGATAATTCCAAAGGGAATATACAATTTAACACGTCAAAATATCTTATTTATAAAATAAAAACAAGCCCATATTTCATTGAGCTTAATATAGCAGTTTTAGAAGTATTTTTATATACAAGAGGGAATATATTATCTTACTTTTCCCATTATTATTGTACAATTAACACTATTACGGTGAGAATGGGCTGTTTTAAGAAATTTAGAAAACCTCGTGCAACTAATATGTTTTTATAACTGATTGATATATGAAATATTTATTATATTAAACGAGGGGTTAATTATTAATGTGTTTATATAGCAGCGTAGAATATTGTCCCTTAAGCAAATATTTTGGGCGGTATATCGATGCTTATTGAATTATCAATATTTATTTAAGTGAGGCAAATTGATGAATAATCAACTTGCACTGGGGATACAGCTTTTAGATACTGCTAATTTTGACAATTTTGGCAGTGGAGAAAATAAAGAGCTGATAGCTTTATTGCAACAAGTTAAAGAACCATTTATTTATCTTTTTGGGGCATCAGGGGTGGGGAAGTCACATCTATTACAAGCAAGTTGTTTTGCTGCACAACAGCGTCAGAAAACAGCTTTCTATCTAGCATTGAATGAGGCTGAAACATTTGATAACAAGATGTTACAAAATTTGGAAAATTATGATGTCGTGTGTATTGATGATATTCATTCCATCAGGGGCAAGTTAGAATGGGAGGAAGCCCTGTTTCATTTGTTTAATCGTGTATTTAAAGATAAAATATTGATTGTATCAGCAAATGTAGCACCACAGTATGTGGATTTTCAATTAACAGATTTAAAAACACGTTGTGGTTGGGGCATTACCTATCCGGTTATAGAATTGTCTGATCAGGAAAAAGCAAAAATATTACAGTTACGTGCAGAGCATAGAGGTCTGGAATTATCAGATGAAGTAGTGCAATACGTATTAAAATATAGCTCTCGAAATATGCGAGATTTATTGCAGTTTTTAGAAAAACTTGATTATTTGTCCTTAGCTCAACAACGGAAAATTACCATTCCTTTTGTAGCGAGTATTTTAAAACATTATTGATGTAAGTGATGGCAGTAATTTCAGTTATTCCGTGAGCAACCCGGCAAGGCTTAATAGAGGAGAAAAATACTGCGAAGGGATCCAATACCAAGTATTCAATACAATTAATAACTATAATGCTGAGTAAGAGCAAGTAATTGAACAAAATAAAACGTTGTAGGAAAGAAATCATCGTAATTTTTGAGCCAATATGGTAAGGCGTTTACCCAGCGCATAGCATAATTGTTTCTCTTCTGATGTGATAGCTAAATCATTATTTTCACCATTAAAGTGACTCATACCGTATGGGCTACCACCACTACGAGTAGTATGTAAATCGGCTTCACTATATGGGATACCAGTTATTAACATACCATGATGGAGTAAAGGAAGCATCATAGATAATAGCGTTGCTTCTTGTCCACCATGTAAACTAGAGGTGGAAGTAAACACTGCTGCCGGACGATTGCTGAGTGTGGAAGATAACCATAGTGAGGCAGTGTTATCTAAAAAGTATTTTAATGGTGCAGCCATATTACCAAAGCGAGTAGGACTACCCAATGCTAAGCCATGACACTGCTGTAAATCTTCTATTGAAACAAAAGGAGCGCCTGTAGAGGGGATAGTTGCTGTCGTGGCTTCACAATTACTAGATACCTCAGGTACAGTACGCAGTATTGCAACGGCATTTGGTACACTTTCTACCCCTCTAGCAATTAAATTTGCTAATTTTGTTGTAGAGCCGTGGCGGCTGTAATAAAGTATAAGTATATGAGTAGTATCAGGCATAGATGATCACTTAATCTTTTTTTTAATAGCTCAAGTGATGATACTAGCATAAAAATAATATTGTCGTAAAAAATTCTATAAAAATAACCGATAATAAACTAAAATGGTCACATCAATTATGTAGTTCTAAAGGAGAAAAGAATGCAATTTATAAAACATATCACATTAATGACGTTTGTAGGAGTGTTCGTGTTAGGGTGTGAAAGTAATGAGAATACATCACATCAAGCTATGCATGAGGCATCATCAGAACATACTATGACTGCATCACCTAAAGCAAAAGTGGAAACCTTATTAAAAGAGGCTAAAGCGGATTTAGCCGTTGCTATAAAAGAGGGTTATGCATGGCGTGATACCGGTAAAATGATCAAAAAAGCAGAAGCAGCATTAGCAAAAGAAGAATATCTAAAAGCAGAAAGCATTGCTATGGCAGCAAAAGAACAATCTAAAATGGCAAAGATACAACAGCAACAACAATCTCAAGTGGTTGCTAAAATGTTTAAGTAAGTATTATCTATATGCCTATACCCAAATCCAAATAGGAATAGACTTGCTTTTTTATACCCTCACTTCCATCTCGGGATGGGGGGATTAACTAGAAGAGATTTTTCTTGAAAAGATACAGATATTTTTTGTAGATTAATCCTTGATTGTTTAAGCTACAAGAAAGGTATGTGATGATAGTTAAAGATTTTTTTAAGCAACAGTTTGTTCCCTCATCTTTTTATACATTTTGTCTATTTTTTAAAAAATTATACAGCTTTGTACGCTATATTTTTCGCTCTTTTTTTGGGGACGATTCTTTAGCAACGGCTGCTTCTTTGAGTTTTACTTCATTGTTATCGTTAGTCCCCTTACTTGCTGTCATGTTTGTGGGTTTTTCTGGTTTTCCCGTGTTTCAAGAAGTGTTAGGTAAAGTACAAAATTTTATTTTTGATAATTTAGTGCCAGCATCAAGTCAACAAGTACAACAATATCTACTAAATTTTATTGACAGAGCATCAAATTTAACAGCGATAGGCTTATTATTTTTATTAATCACCGCATTATTATTGATGTCCACTATTGATAGGACACTCAATAATATCTGGGGAGTAAAACAGGAAAGGAACTTTGTAGCAGGGTTTATGACATATTGGTCAGTATTAACTGTCGGCCCTATCATGGTGGGATTAAGTTTGATGTTAACTTCTTATTTTGTATCGTTGCCGTTATTAAACCATACCGCAAGTATTTTAGGTGAACCCGCAGTTATTTTAAAAATTATACCCTCTTTATTTTCTTGTATGGCATTTAGTTTAGTATATTTAGTAGTACCTAATACATCCGTCAAAGTATTACATGCCTTGACGGGGGGGATAGTCGCTACTATTTTATTTGAATCAGCGAAAGGAGGGTTTACAGCATATATTACTGCATTTCCTACTTATCAAGATATTTATGGTGCATTATCGAGTATTCCAGTATTCTTTTTATGGGTTTATATTTCCTGGGTGATTATTTTATTAGGTGCTTATACGACCAGAGCAATGGGTAGTTTTAATGAATATATTGCCCAAAAAGAACTGGTAATAGATGAAAGGAAATTATTATTTTATGCCTATAGAACTATTTTCGAATTATGGAAAAAACAGTGTAAAGGACAAAGTATTGATTTTTTGGAATTAGAAAATAATTTGTTAATAGATGTACCACATTTGCAAAAAATATTATCTGATTTGGAAATTGCTCAATGGATATATCAAACAGAAGGTAATACCTGGATTTTAGCACGAGATATTGCTGAAGTGAGTTTTATGGAATTTTATCAAGATTTAGGGTATGCCCTACCTACAGAAAAAACGCATGATGCTACCTTTGATAATCTCATGCATAATACGGAAGAAGTGCTAAGTAATATTTTAGATAAACCATTAAAAGAATTATTTCATTAAATAAAATAAAAATAATAAATTCAAGAGAGTAATAATAATAATGTAGGTGAGAGAATAATAAATACGTACATCATTAATTGCTTTTTGTAAGGGTATTTGAGTTACTTTGATAGTGAGTGTAAAAAAGGTAGTAGTGATCCCATCATGTAATATGTAAAGAGGATACTGGGGGGTATTAAAAGCAGTATCTTTTTTATAGTGTGTTAATATCACTTGTTGATTATCTTCAAACAAAAGTAATTCTATTATATTAGGGTTGCTACGTCCCCATAATTGTAAAGATTGTTCTATTGCTTGATAATCTTCTTTTAACAAATCTTCTAAAATAAAGGTGTTGGCAAGTGATACCAGCTCATGTATATGGTGTTCAAATTGCAACGATAATTGCCGTGTTTGCCATTGAATATGTATGGTATTCATAATACCTAATAGAACTATAGCTATTATAGGGATAAATAAACTTTTAGAGTGTGATGTATGACGGTAAAAAAAGGAAAATAAAGGCATTAAAATATCAATACGTTAGTTGTTAAATAAAAGTGTACGTAGATTATCATAATCACTATTTTGTACAGCTACTAAAGCAGATAAATGTGGTTTTATATATTTTAATATGCTGGCAGCATATTTTTTATGTGATAAGTTTAATAAACTTTGTTTTAAGTGTTGTCGGTTTTTTTGAGATAACCGAGGCGTTGCGATAAATAAATGTTCAGAAATTTTAGGCGTAGTCGCAATGGCACGTAATCCTCGGGCTTGATATAATCTAAAGACTTCATCTTTAATTGCACCAGCATCATATTTTCCTAATAATACGGCTAAAGCGACATTATTATGGCTACCTAAAAAATGTTGGATGTGTAATTGAATACCTGCTTGTTGTAGCATGGAACGGGGAACAAGGTGGCTCATGGTCGAATTTTTATCACCAAATGCAAAGCGTTTATTTTGTAAATCTTGCAAGGTTTTATAGGGGCTTTTCATGGTAACAACTATCTTACCCTGAAAATAAGCATGATCACCAATTTGTAATTTAGCTAGTAAATAAATAGGATATTGAGGAAAACGTTGGGTTAATTGTACATAAAGTGCAGGGCCTATAAATGCAAAATCAACCTTGTTACTAATAATATTTTGTAAATGGGTTTGGTAATCTGAAGCGATATGTAACGTAATATCACGTTGTAGCTGTCGGGATAAATAGGCAATTAGCAAGGAAAAACGTTGTTTTATTTCTAATGCAGGTAAATAAGGATGGACAGCAAAAACAAGAGGGGATTGTGCCTGAGTAGGGAAGGATAAAAGCAATAAAATAATGAATAAGCAGCTAAAACGTGGCATGTACACAATCCTTGTGATCAAATTTTTTTAGATATAAACAAAATAAACTAATTGTAATCAATATCTGGAGAATTTGACAATTTATTTCTACACTGAAAGCATAGTGTAATAAAATTTCTCATAATAACCATTAATTCTAAATAGAGGGCTACCTTCTTGAAAAAAAATAAGCAGTTGCAATGGTATGAGTCGGGTATTAATGCGACTTGGTTAGAAGGTTTATATAGTTTATATTTAGAAGACCCTAATCAAGTTGATAAGGAATGGCAACTTTATTTTTCTCAATTATCAGAGCCAACTGTAGCCCATCATTTACAACAGCCTGTACATAATGACGTGCAAGATTATTTTCGGCATTTAGGGATGCAATTACCGGTTTCATCTCGTGGGCAAGCAATACGGGATTATGAAGTTAAACAAATTAAAGTATTACAACTGATTAATGCTTACCGTTTTCGTGGGCATCAAAGCGCACATCTTAATCCTTTACAAGAACAGCTTACACAAAAGGTAAGTGAGTTATCATTGGAATATCATGGTTTATCACAACGTGATTTAGATACGGAATTTGATACCGGTTCATTAGCGGGAGTCAAAAGGGCAACCTTAAATGAAATTTACACATTATTAAATAAAACCTATTGTCAGTTTTTGGGTGCAGAATATATGCATATTATTGAAACGGCAGAAAAACGCTGGATTCAAAAACGTTTGGAAAGTAATGCCTCACAATTAACCTTAAATAAAGAAGATAAAATACATATATTACAACGTCTTACTGCGGCAGAAGAATTAGAACGGTATTTACATAGAAAGTATGTAGGGCAAAAACGCTTTTCTTTGGAAGGGGGTGAAAGTTTAATTCCCATATTAGATACCTTGATACAACGTGGTTCTGTATATCATATTAGAGAAACAGTGATAGGCATGGCACACCGGGGACGATTGAATGTATTAGTCAATATCTTAGGGAAAAAACCGGTAGAATTATTTAAAGAATTTGAAGGAAATAATGAGGTTGGATCATCAGGAGATGTGAAATATCACATGGGTTTTTCTTCAGATATTAAAGTCTCTGATCATAATGCTATGCACCTTGCTTTGGCATTTAATCCTTCTCATCTGGAAATTGTTGCACCGGTGGTGGAAGGGTCAGTGAGAGCAAGACAACAACGTTGGGGAGATACTAAGGGGGAATTGGTCTTACCGATACAAATTCATGGTGATGCGGCATTTTCAGGGCAAGGGGTGGTGATGGAAACTTTGCAAATGTCGCAGTCAAGGGGGTATTCTACTAAAGGTAGTATTCATATTATCATCAATAACCAAATTGGTTTTACGACCAGTAAACAACAAGATGCCCGTTCTACTTTATATGCTTCTGACTTGGCTAAAATGGTTGGAGCGCCTATTTTTCATGTCAATGCAGATAAACCTGAAACAGTTGTTTTTGCTGCACAGTTAGCGATTGATTACAGAATGCGATTTCATAAAGATGTCGTGATTGATATGGTGTGTTATCGTCGTCATGGACATAATGAAGCCGATGAGCCTGCTGTAACACAGCCACAAATGTATGAAAAAATCAGAGCATTAAAAACAACCTGTACATTATATGGTGAATATTTACAAGAGCAAAACATCCTTAGCATAGCTGATAAACAGCAATTAATCAGTGAATATATTGATGCCTTAGAGGAAGGAGATAAAGTCGTTAATCGCTTGGAACCACATAGTCATTATAGTTATGCCTTTAACTGGCATCCTTATCTGGATCAACCTTTAGAACAACATGTTACGACGCAAGTACCCATGAGTACCATACATAATTTAGCCGCTGCATTGGAACACTTACCAGCCGATTTTGAATTACATCCTCGGGTGGCAAAAATTATGATGGACAGACATAAAATGACGGCAGGCGCACAACCTATAGATTGGGGATACGCTGAAACAATGGCGTATGCGGTATTGCTCAATCAAGGTTATGGTGTGCGTTTATCAGGGCAAGATGCCGGACGTGGTACTTTTTTTCATCGTCATGCCGTGTGGCATAATATGCTCCGTGAAGAAGCCTATGTACCACTACGAAATATCAGTGATACCCAAGCTAATTTTTTAGTGATTGATTCACTGCTTGCAGAAGAAGCAGTATTAGCTTTTGAATATGGTTATGCATCGACTGACCCTAAGACATTGGTAATATGGGAAGCACAGTTTGGGGATTTTGCAAATGGCGCACAAGTTGTTATTGATCAATTTATCAGTGCAGGAGAACATAAATGGGGACGTTTAACAGGGTTAGTATTATTTCTACCACACGGCTATGAAGGGCAAGGGCCAGAACATTCTTCTGCACGCCTAGAACGATATTTACAATTAGGTGCAGAAGACAATATGCGGGTTTGTATGCCGTCAACACCAGCGCAAGTCTATCATTTATTATTACGGCAAATGTTACAAACATGCAGAAAACCTTTAATTATTTTTACCCCTAAAAGTTTATTACGACATAAATTAGCAGTCAGTAGTTTAGAAGATTTAAGTGAAGGAACATTTTATCCGGTATTACCAGATAAAACGGTAGTTGGTGAAGTGGTTACTCGGGTATTATTATGTAGTGGCAAATTATATTATGAATTATTACAGCATCAAAAAGAAACACAAAATACCACGATTGCAATAATACGGATTGAGCAATTATATCCATTTCCAGGCAAAATATTAAGTAAAATATTAGCGACTTATCCTCATTTAAAAGAGATTTTATGGTGTCAGGAAGAACCACAAAATCAAGGGGCATGGAACAGTGTTTTTCATTCTTTGCATACCTTATTAACAGCGAAGCAAAAATTATATTATAAAGGTAGAAAGGCCTCTGCAGCGCCGGCTGAAGGATCAGCAAAAAAACATGCAGAAAAACAAAAACAAATTATTACCCAGGCATTTCAGAGCATATTGGAATGTGAAAAAGGAGTGTAATTGCATTATGTCAGTAGAAATAAAAGTGCCTAGCTTGCCTGAATCAGTCAATGATGCAGTCGTTGCTGCATGGCATAAAAAACCCGGTGATGTAGTACATGCAAATGAAGCATTATTAGATCTTGAAACAGATAAAGTGGTTTTAGAAGTACCAGCTGCAGAAGATGGGATATTGGAAAAAATTTTAGTTGATGTGGATGCAGTGGTTATAACAGGGCAAACCTTAGGTCTTTTTAAAGCACAAACATTGCAATCTGATAATCAGGAATTGGCAGATCAGCAAGTAGTTGAAGTTAAAAAACAACATCCTGATAAAGAAGAGTCTAAGCATATCATGCCCGCTGCAAAACGACTGATAAATACACACCATTTAGATATTACACAATTACATGTAAGTGGTGATAAAGGGCAAATATTAAAAGAAGATGTACTCGCTGCGATAGAAGCACAAAAAGTACAGCATCATTTAAAACAATTATCAAAAAAAGAGAGCCAAGAACCTTCCCAAACGGTTGAAAAAGATATTTCTACTAATAAGCCTAATAGCCCCTTAAATTTATCTGAAGAGATAGATAATTATCGTATGGAAAAACGTATTCCGATGACTCGTTTGCGTAAAAAAATTGCAGAGCGTTTAGTCGAATCACAACAAACATCTGCTATTTTAACCACGTTTAATGAAGTAG
Organism: Gammaproteobacteria bacterium; assembly: GCA_026994225.1. Classification (GTDB taxonomy): domain Bacteria; phylum Pseudomonadota; class Gammaproteobacteria; order GRL18; family GRL18; genus JALWRI01. The sequence goes on from JALWRI010000075.1 coordinate 33,753, forward strand.
ATATGCAGGCAGTGATGGATATTCGGGCGAAGTTTAAAATGGAGTTTGAAAAAAAATACCAGATAAAATTAGGCTTTATGGGTTTTTTTGTCAAGGCAACCTTAGAAGCACTGAAAGCCTTTCCAGTTATTAATGCACGTATTGAAGAGGATGATATTGTCTATCACGGTTATTATGATATAGGGATAGCGGTATCGTCAGAGCGGGGCTTAGTGGTTCCCATTTTACGAAATGTAGAAAATATGAGTATTACTGAAATTGAAATGGCAATTCGGGAATATGCTCAAAAAGCACGAGATAATCGTTTGTCTTTAAGTGATATTAGTGGGGGTACTTTTAGTATCACCAATGGTGGTGTTTTTGGATCACTGTTATCCACGCCTATTATCAATCCGCCTCAAAGTGCTATTTTGGGGATGCATAATATTAATAAAAAACCAGTTGTGGTCAATGATGAAATAGTTATTCGTCCCATGATGTATTTAGCCGTATCGTATGATCATCGTTTAATTGATGGACGGGATGCAGTGCAATTTTTAGTTAAAATCAAACAACAGTTAGAAGATCCAGCTAGAATATTATTGACCCTTTAAATATAGGAGAAACTAATGGATACAACATTTGATGTTGTGGTAATCGGTGCAGGTTCTGCTGGATATGTAGCAGCCATTCGTTGTGCACAATTAGGTTTATTAACGGCATGTATAGATAATTGGAGTAATGAAGCAGGTCATCCGGTATTAGGAGGAACCTGTTTAAATGTAGGATGTATACCTTCAAAAGCACTATTGGAGTCCTCAGAACTCTATGCACAGGCTCATAAAGACTATCAAAAACATGGTATTGAAGTAGAAAAAGTACAATTAAATTTAGCGGCTATGATGGAGCGTAAACAAAATGTAGTAACACAATTAACAGCGGGTATTGAAGAGTTATTTCGGGTTAATGGTGTACATTGGTTACCAGGGCAAGCAAAAATTTTGGAAGATAAAAATATTCAGTTGCAAAGAGGTGGGGAGCGTACCGAAATAGTGGCTAAATATATTATTATTGCCACAGGCTCTTCCCCGATTACTATTCCAGTAGCAACATTAGATAAAACACATATTGTAGATTCAAGTGGTGCGTTGGCATTTACTGAAGTACCTGAACGTTTAGGTATTATTGGAGCGGGGGTAATTGGTTTAGAATTAGGCAGTGTATGGCAACGTTTAGGATCAAAAGTGACTATACTCGAAGCACAAGATCAATTTTTACCTGTAGTAGATGGGCAAATAGCAAAAGAAAGTTACCGTATTTTAACGCAGCAAGGTTTAGATATTCATTTGAATAGCCGATTAACTAAAACAGTAACACAGGCATCAGGTATTCAATTACATTATATACATAATGAGCAAAAACAGATGCTAGAAGTAGATAAATTAGTGGTTGCAGTAGGGCGTATGGCAAATACTGATAATTTATTTGATGAAGCGGTAGATTTAGTTTTAGATGAAGGCGGAAAAATTCACGTAGATGAATATTGTGAAACCAGTTTACCTGGTATTTATGCGGTAGGAGATGTGGTAAGAGGGCCTATGTTAGCGCATAAAGGTTCTGAAGAAGGTATTATGGTGGCAGAACGTATAGCAGGTCATCATTATACTGTTGATTATCATTTAATTCCTAATATTATTTATACTAATCCTGAAATAGCGTGGGTAGGTAAAACAGAAGAAGAATTACAAGCAGCAGGTATTGATTATCAATTAGGGAGTTTTCCTTTTGCCGCAAATGGGCGTGCTAAAGCGATAGAACGTACACAAGGCAGAGTGAAAATACTGGCAGATAAAAAAACAGACAGAGTATTAGGGGTACATATTTTAGGTGAATATGCTTCTGAACTTCTAGCCCAAGCGGTATTGGCGATGAATTTCTCAGCAAGTAGTGAAGATATTGCTTTGAGTATATTTGCTCATCCTAGTTTATCTGAGGCAATGCATGAAGCAGCTTTAGATGTACAAGGGAATGCGATACATATAAAAAGTAGAAAGCGGTAAATGATCTAAATATATTATATTTTATTCAATGATGTCCATTTTAATCCTTAAAGAAAGTAGTGTAATATCCACTCTTTTAGGTGTTGGATCAGTGACATTTTTTCTTTTCTCTTTTTCATGTATACTCTCACCTTTGTACCTTTTGAACAGAGGGTATTTTAAGTCTGTGGAGTACAAGTTAGACTTGGGGAGTGGGGTATGTTTATATTATTAATAAGTAGGATTGTTGAATGAGTAATATTCATCCTTCAGCAGTGATTGAAGATGGTGTACAACTAGGTAGTGAAGTGAAAGTAGGGGCATTTTCTCATATTGGTTCAGGGGTCATTCTGGATGATGAGGTGGTTGTTGAATCGCATGTTGCTATTTACGGTAAAACCCATATTGGCAGAGGTTGTCATATTTATCCTTTTGCTTCAATAGGGCATATTCCTCAAGATTTAAAATATATGGGTGAAACTTCTGAGTTAGTTATAGGTGCTAATACCGTTATCAGGGAACATGTAACCATGAATCCTGGAACGCAAGGCGGTGGAATGGTAACTCGTTGTGGGGATAATTGTTTACTCATGGTGGGAGCGCATGTCGCCCATGATTGTATTATTGGTGATCGGGTTATTTTAGTCAATAATGCAACATTAGGAGGGCATGTAGAAATCGGTGATTACAGTATTATTGGTGGTTTAGCTGCGGTACATCAATTTGTGCGAGTAGGAGAACATGCAATGGTTGGTGGCTTATCAGCATTAATTCAGGATCTTATTCCATACGGATCGGCAGTAGGAAATAGAGCCGTATTAGAGGGATTAAATTTAACTGGTTTACGTAGACGGGATTTTTCTCGTGATGATATACATGATCTACGTAATGCCTATAAAGCATTATTTGTCGTGGATGATGGGACATTACAAGAGAGAATTGTATCTGTGAAAGAACAATTTAATTCGAAATTGGTGAATAATGTCATCAATTTTCTGCAAGCAGATTCACATAGAAAAGTGTGTTTACCAGTAAAAAGTTAATAATGTATGAATGATATAACATCAGTAAGTAAACAAGAAGAACCTATTGTAAAAATAAAGGTGGGTGATAACACCACATTAACGCTATTAGGTACAGCGCATGTATCGAGGGCAAGCCAAGATAAAGTATTTGAATTATTACAGTCTGGAGAATTTGATGCGGTAGCGGTAGAACTTTGTCCAAGTAGACACCATGCATTATTAAATCCTGATGTGATGGATAAAATGGATTTATTTTCTGTGATACGTGAAGGAAAGGTAGCGATGGTTTTAGTGAGTTTAGCACTTTCTGCATATCAACAACGTATGGCGGAGCAATTTGGTATAGAACCTGGAGCAGATATGCGAGCTGCTGTAAATTTTGCACAGCAAAATCAATTACCAGTGTTATTAGTAGATAGGGAAGTAGGTATCACTTTAAAACGTATTCAGGCAAGTGTTTCCTGGTGGCAACGTATTAATTTATCTATGGGCTTATTTGTTAGTGTGATTACAGATGAAAAAGTCAGTGAAGATGAAATAGAAAATTTAAAACAAGGGGATGTATTAGAAAGTACTTTTAATCAGTTTTTTGAACAAGCAAAAGAATTATATGTACCTTTAATTCAAGAACGTGATCATTATATGGCAGCAATCTTGCGACAAGAAATAGCGAATGAACATTATCAAAATATATTGGTCATTGTAGGCGCTGGACATCTAAAAGGTATTCAAAAGTATTTAGCCCAGCAAACGCCCAATAATGTAGCGCAGCTAATTGAATCATTAGAAGCCATTCCTAAGAAAAAAACGGCCTGGCGGTTTCTACCCTGGTTGATTGTAGGGTTAATTTTACTGGGATTTATTATAGGATTTTCACGCAACCATGATTTGGGTTGGCAATTAGTGCAAGACTGGATAGTAATTAATGGCAGTTTATCGGCATTAGGGGCATTATTAGCAGGTGGACATATACTAACAGTATTGACGGCTTTTGTTGCTGCGCCAATTACTTCTTTAAATCCTATGATTGGGGCTGGTATGGTCAGTGCTTTTGCAGAATTATTTTTACGTAAACCGAAAGTAGGGGATTTTTCTCATTTACGTAAAGATATTGCTCATTTAAGGGGATGGTGGAAAAATCGTGTTTCACGTACCTTGTTAGTTTTTTTCTTTTCGAGTATAGGTTCTGCCATCGGGACATATATTGCAGGTTTTCTTATTTTTGAGCGTTTAGTAAAATAGAGAACGAACAGTAATTTATCCTTAGCTTTGAGCAAGGTGAAATTTTATTTTTGAGAAGATGGATAGAATAAGGAACTATTACTGGATACTCAACCTCTAATTATCATAGTGGCACGAGAACAATTAGGAGTATTTATCGTTGGGAAAGAATGAAAACCTCGATAATGCTTTGATTGAGCGAGTGAAGCAAGGGAATAAACGTGCGTTTGATATGTTGGTATTGAAGTATCAATATAAGGTAGTACAGCTTGTTTTTCGTTTTGTTAAAGATAAAAATGAAGCAGAAGATATTGCTCAAGAAACGTTTATTAAAGCATACCGTTCATTATCTAATTTTCGTGGTGAAAGTGCATTTTATACATGGCTGTACCGGATTGCCGTTAATACAGCAAAAAATTTTTTACAAAATCGTCAAAAAAAGCCATTAGTAACGGATATTAATGTAGATGAAGCGATGCATGATGCTAGACTAGATAGCGTATATGAAAATGCTACGCCTGAAAATATTTTACACAGTGAGGAAGTATTACAAGCTCTATATCAAGCATTGGAACAGCTACCTGAAGACTTACGTGCAGCGATTACCTTACGTGAAATGGATAGTTTAAGTTATGAAGATATAGCACAGGTGCTAAATTGTCCTGTAGGAACGGTACGTTCTCGTATATTTAGAGCAAGAGATAGCATTGATAAAGCACTACAGCCATTATTGAAAAATTGAGTCGTATATTGTTGAGTAGGAGAGATAACATGCAGCAGCGTAAAATCTCAGATGAACAACTATCTGCATTAATTGATGGTGAAGTGGATAAAGCAAATATATCAGTATTATTAGATACTATTTTAGAAAATCCCGAGCAATTTAAAAAATGGCAACATCTACAAAATATATCTGATCAATTACAATCTGGTACACAATTAAGCACTAACATGGCTGAAAATGTAAGCCAATATGTGCAAACGGATAATAGATATGATGTACTATCAAAAGCGGTGAAAAAGACACCAACAAGCCTTTTTTCTCATTACATAATTAATAATCCATTATTGAGTATGGCGGTTGCTGCATCAGTAGTGATGGTATTTGCTATTTATGCTATAGATACCTTATTGAAACAGCCAGAAGAATTATTTTCTCCACAAATGGCACAAGTGCAAACAACATCAACACCCATACACCAATCGCAACCGATAAAACCGGCGCAACAAGGAGTCACCTCTTTAGAAGCAATACCTGTGTATGTGGAATATATGTTTCCAAAGAAAAATCCTGAGGTGATAACACAATTTAGCGAATATTTACAACTGCATACTGATAATTTGATAAACAGCAATTATCAGGGGCAAAATCCTGAGATAGAAATGATTAAATATCAATATGATACTCCCTTACAGTAGGCTATTTTTTATGTTATATGAATCAGCATGGGTTGTTGAAGTGCGTCAATCTACGGTATTAGTGCAGGTAGGTACTCATTCCTCTTGTTCTCATTGTGGTGTGCAACAAAGTTGTAATAACAATATATGGGGGCGTTTATTGCCTGCTTTTTTGCGTGTTCCTTCCTCTTATTTAGAATTACCCAATATTTTAAATGTTACAACAGGGGATAAAATAGAATTAGCAACAACAGAAAATCATTTATTATTAACAACCTTTGTCGTGTATTTATTGCCTATTATTGTACTTTTATTTAGTGCCTGGATAGGACAGGTAATCAGTACACAATTATTGTTAGAAGGTGAATTATTCAGTATTTTTTTTGCTATGATGGGATTTTGGGGAAGTTTGAAGGTGGGTATCAGATTGCTACGTTATTATTATCCTTGTGATATTACGATGGTACGGAAAATAATAGATGAGTGATGGTGCTAATGGATAAGTTATGTATATTGTATTACCGTTTAGGATGTGGTTTATGTGAAGATATGTATCAACAATTACAGGATTTACAACAAGAATATCCTTTTCACCTAGAAATCAGAGATGTGGATAGTCGGCAAGATTGGCAACAACAATTTTCAAAAAAAGTGCCGGTATTATATGTAGAATTACAGGAAGTTTGCTATTATTTTCTCGATCAAAAAACATTTATTCAGGCGTTGCAAAGAAAGTAAACACTTATAGGAAAAGAAAATTCATCGAAAATTCTCCAACATGAAATATCCATAAAAAATGGCATAGCAAGGATACTCCTTCCATAACCTAAGGTTTGGTGGGAGAGGAATTGCTATCCCCTGAACTTGCATTTCTAAATTATTGCATACATAATAATCTTACGATACTTGCACAAAAGAAACGTTGAGATTGCTTAACACAATGTCGTACCACTCGGTACGTTTGTACAATGTTGGTTTGTATTTGGTTCGTCAATTCTACTTTGACAACAACAAATACTTGCCTTACGCAAAAAATTATCACGCTTGCAAGGTCAATGAAAATTACAAAATGCTTCTACCCTACGGTAGATTCAGGCAAAAACTGGTTGCTAAATGTCAGCAGATTGGTATTGAAGTGCATGGGATTGAAGAATCCTACACATCTAAAACATCCTTTTTTGATAATGAGTTGGTTTAAAAACAGGATTACTATGTTGGTAAACGCATTAGACGTGGGTTGTTTCGTTCTAAAAATGGTATCCTGGTCAATGCAGATGCCAATAGTTCAGCAAATATCCTTAGAAAATTTGCAAGTTAAGCAGAAGCTCACGTTGAATCTTGAGCAACTGTATAGAGGCTTCGTAAACAAGCCAGTTAGAGTAAAGTTTGACACACTATTAAATTCCTCTGCAAAAGCCCCATCTATAACCACTTTAACGGTTTAGGTGAGGTTGTTTACTTCACTCGTGTGCTATTTAGCGTTACAATAGCGCATTTTCTCTGCTTTGATGCGTAATATATTGACTTTCTCATAGCAAGAAGGTTAGGAGAAGAGTAATATTGCTGCTACGCTCATTATTAAGGTGTTTATTTAGGTTATCTTGTGTTTGACATAAAATTTATACGTAATTTTTCCATTATAGCGCATATCGATCATGGTAAATCCACATTATCAGATCGACTTATTCAAACCTGTGGTGGACTCACTGACAGAGAAATGTCAGAGCAAGTTTTAGATTCTATGGATTTAGAACGAGAACGAGGTATTACGATTAAGGCGCAAAGTGTTACTTTGCAATATCATGCTAAAGATGGTAATACTTATCTGCTCAATTTTATTGATACCCCAGGACATGTCGATTTTTCTTATGAAGTATCTCGTTCTTTAGCTGCCTGTGAAGGGGCTTTATTGGTTGTTGATGCATCACAAGGCGTCGAAGCTCAAAGTGTTGCCAATTGTTATACCGCTATTGAACAAGGTCTGGAAGTTTTACCAATATTAAATAAAATTGATTTACCCTCTTCCGAACCAGAAAGAGTTATTCAGGAAATTGAGGATATTATTGGGATTGAAGCAGAACATGCCCCTTTAGTGAGTGCAAAAAGTGGAGTAGGTATTGATAAATTGTTAGAGGAAATTATCACCGTAATACCTCCACCTGAAGGTGATATTGATGCGCCCTTGCAAGCATTGATTATTGATTCATGGTTTGATAATTATTTAGGTGTTGTATCATTGGTGCGTGTTGTACAAGGTACTTTAAAACATAAAGATAAAATTCAGGTGATGTCCACAGGACAAGGTTATCAAGTTGATAATATCGGTATTTATACCCCTAAAGCATTGGATACCGGTATTTTGCGGGCAGGGGAAGTTGGTTATGTGATTGCCGGAATTAAAAATATTGATGGTGCGCCGGTTGGGGATACCTTAACGCATGTTAGTCGAGCTTCTCAACAGGCATTAAGTGGATTTAAAGAAATTCAGCCCCGTGTTTTTGCCGGGTTATTTCCGGTCTCTTCTGATGAGTATGAGGATTTACGGGATGCTTTAGGTAAATTACGCTTAAATGATGCGGCACTTTTTTATGAGCCAGAAACATCCCAGGCACTTGGATTTGGTTTTCGTTGTGGTTTTTTAGGTATGTTGCACATGGAAATTGTGCAAGAGCGTTTAGAACGTGAATATAATTTAGATTTAGTAACCACTGCACCTACCGTTATTTATGAAGTTGCCCTCAATAATGGTGAGGTAATTAAAATTGATAATCCAGAAAAATTACCCGATCTCTCTGAAGTAGAGGAAATACGTGAGCCTATTATTACTGCTAATATTCTATTACCACAAGAATATGTCGGTAATGTAATAGGCTTATGTATTGAAAAACGAGGGGTGCAAACCAAGATGCAGTATTTAGGAAATCAAGTGAGTTTATCGTATGAAATGCCTCTCAATGAAGTGGTCTTAGACTTTTTTGATCGCTTAAAATCAGTGAGTCGAGGTTTTGCATCATTGGACTATCATTTTAAATGTTTTCAATCAGCAGATTTAGTGAAGTTAGATATCTTGGTCAATGGAGATAAAGTGGATTCTTTATCTTTAATTGTACATAGAGATAAAGCGCAACTGAGAGGGAGAGAGTTAGTAGAAAAAATGAAAGAGTTAATTCATAGACAGATGTTTGATATTGCGATACAAGCTGCTATCAGCACTAAAATTATTGCCAGAACAACCGTTAAGGCACTACGTAAAAATGTTACAGCAAAATGTTATGGTGGAGATGTAACACGGAAAAGAAAATTATTAGAAAAACAAAAGGCAGGTAAAAAACGTATGAAGCAAGTAGGTAATGTTGAAATTCCACAAGAAGCATTTTTAGCTGTTTTACATATTGGTAAGGAATAAAGACGATGAATGCACCTTCTCCAGGGATCAATATTGAATTAGTTTTGGTCGTATTATCTTTTCTTTCCGGACTCATTTGGGCTATCGATCATTGGGTATTTTTACCTAAGCGTCAAGTAGCAAAAGAACAGGGAAACGAGCTTGCTCAACCGTTAATTGCAGAATATGCTCGTTCTTTGTTTCCTATTTTTTTTATTGTGTTATTACTGCGTTCTTTTTTATTTGAGCCATTTCGTATTCCTTCTAAATCCATGATGCCGACATTATTAGTAGGTGATTTTATTTTGGTAAATAAATATACCTATGGATTACGTTTGCCGGTATTACATACTAAAATTATGGATATTAATACGCCACAGCGAGGAGATGTGGTGGTGTTTCGTTATCCTCGTCGTCCTGAAATTAATTATATTAAACGCTTAATCGGTGTACCGGGTGACCATATTGTCTATAAAAATAAGCATGTTTATGTCAATGGTAAATTGGAAAAACAACAGCTTATAGGAAAATATCCAATATGGTGTAGTGATGATAGAAGTTTTTTAGAGGGTAGAAGTTGCTCACATCTGACTGAGAATTTAGAAGGTAAGCAGCATGATATATTAATACGTGAAGAAGCACCTGTTTTATATCATGAATTTATTATACCAGAAGGACAATATTTTATGATGGGAGATAATAGAGATAACAGTAATGATAGCCGTTTTTGGGGTACTGTTCCAGAAGAAAATTTAGTAGGTAGAGCGGTATTGGTTTGGATGAGTTGGGATTGGGGACACGGAATTTCATGGCAACGTATTGGTAATGTGATAGATTAATAGTAGAATAAAAAATTGGTTCATTGGATTCGTTTAAATACTGTAAGGATAAATATATGTATGCAATAAATAAACAACATGGTATGACCGCAGGTGGCTGGATTATGGTTATTGGTTTAATTGCTTTTTTTGCTTTAACAGGGATGAAATTATTTCCCATTTATATGCAATCTATCACCATTGATGGAGTGTTAAAATCAATGAAAGAAGAACCGGGTATTGTCAAAAAAACGGAGCGGCAAATTCAAAAAATGATTTGGTCACGGTTGTTGGTTAACCAGATAGAGAATGTGAAACAAGATGATTTTTATATTGAAAAAAATGGGGATGTATTATTAATATCGGTAGAGTATGAAGATCGCCGAGATTATTTGGGTAATCTCGATGTGATTGCATCCTTTAAAAAAGAAATTGAAATTGTACGTAATTAATTGTGTATTGAGATAATGCATTATCATCTATTATATAAACATTTAAAATATCAGTTTGTTAACGTTGATTTATTACAATTAGCGTTAACACATCGTAGTGCATGTAGTAAAAATAATGAACGCCTGGAATTTTTAGGCGATGCCATTTTGGGGTATGTGATTGCTGATGCCTTATATCAAGCCTATCCGTATGTTGCAGAAGGACATTTAAGTCGTTATCGAGCGAGTTTAGTCAAACAGGCTACGTTAGCGGAGATTGCCCGAGAATTTCAATTAGGTGAGTATCTACGATTGGGAACAGGAGAGTTAAAAAGTGGGGGATTTAATCGCAGCTCTATCTTGGCTGATGCAGTAGAAGCTATTATTGGTGCTATTTTTTTGGATGCAGAGATGGATACTGTACAACAATGTATTTTATCCTGGTATGGTGAACGAATAAACAAGGTAGATTGTGTACATTTAAAAGATCCAAAAACCCGTTTACAAGAATTTTTACAATCAAGACGATTATCATTACCTAAATATCAGGTATTAAAAATAGATGGCGTAGATCATCAACAAATATTTACAGTACAATGTTATATTGAGGGGATTGACAAAAATTTACAAGCACAAGGAAAAAGCAGGAGAAAAGCAGAACAAGAAGTTGCAGAAAAAGCCATTCAGTTATTAGGTGTATAAACGTGCCGAAAAAAATATTTCACTCTGGGTTTGTTGCGATTTTAGGCAGGCCTAATGTAGGGAAATCTACATTATTAAATCAGATATTACAGTATCATTTAAGTATTACTTCACATAAACCACAAACAACCCGTCATCGTATTTTAGGAGTGAAAAATACTGCAAATACACAAGTTATTTACTTAGATACGCCAGGTTTACAACAAAATTTTAAGCAAGCCTTGCATCGCTATATGAATAAAACCGCAAGAGCTGCGGTAAATGATGTGGATGCAGTTATTTTTGTTATTGAAGCAAATGTATGGAAAGCAGAAGACGACTACGTATTAGCAACATTACAAAATATTACTATACCCATCATTTTAGTAATAAATAAAATCGATACGATTAAAGATAAAGTAGTATTATTACCTTTTTTAGAAAAAGTAAATAGTAAGCACTCTTTTCACAAGGTGATTCCGTTATCGGCTAAAAAAAATATTCAAGTATCTACTTTAGAAGAAAGTATAACACCGTTATTAAAAACAGATTTTGCTTATTTTGATATACAGCAAATTACAGATCGCAGTGATAGGTTTATTGCAGCAGAATTAATCCGTGAGCAATTAATTCGTTTCTTAGGGCAAGAATTACCTTATGCAACAACGGTAGAAATTGAAAAATTTGAAGAAACAGAAAGCATTATTCGTATTGCAGCAGTGATATGGGTAGAACGGCAGCAACAAAAATCTATTGTAATTGGTAAAAAAGGACAACGATTAAAAGAAATAGGGACTAACGCACGTTTAGCTATGGAGCGTTTGTACGCAATAAAAGTGTATATAAATGTATGGGTAAAAGTGAAAGAAGGTTGGTCAAATGATGAACGGGCTTTACAAAGTCTAGGCTATTTGGATGAGAATTAATCCATGTCTGAGGTGTCAAAACTCTTTTCTGTATATCTGTTACATCGAAAAGCGTATAAAAATGGGGGCATATGTTGACAGGTATAAAGAACTCTATGGTACTACTTAGCCAAATTTTTTTATTCAGGGTGTAACCAGTGTTGGCGATATTGTTGTTGCTCAGTCGTTGCATTTTCTTGTAGATATAAATCGCAAACATTTTCTTGTGGTAATTGTAAGATAAGCGATTTTTCTAACAGCTCATCACGTCGAAAAATATGCAACGTTAACATATCACCTGGTTGATAACGAGATAATAAAGTATCAATATTATTATCTGCCCGTAAGCCATTGATAGCTATAATTTCATCTCCACTGGCAAGCCCTGCTTGTTGAGCGCTGCCATAATCAAAAATATGGGTAATTTGGGTATTTTTTACACGCATACCCCAATCTACACATAGTTGTTGTATAGCGGCTTTTTGTAATGACTGTTCTCCGCCTCTATCTTGATTATTTATTGCAGGACGAAAATGTTGTGTGATACCCATTTGAGAAAAAAATTGGTGTAAATCAATATCCTGTGTACTACGTAAAATATAATTAAAAAATTCATGGAGTGAGGTATTTGCCAATTCTTCAGCAATTAATTCTATATCGCTATCCATAACACCAATACCAGGTTCACCATAACGTTGCCATAAAATTTGCATCAGATCATCTAATGAACGAGTGTGATTGCTATAATTGCGAATGGTCATATCTAAAGCAAAAGCGGCTAAAGCCCCTTTAGCATAATAACTGACAATAGCGTTGGGGGCATTTTCATTTTGCTGATAAAAAGTTGTCCAGGCATTAAAACTCGATTGCTGTAGGGTTTGTTTTGTTCGACCATTATGGCGGTAGACACGGGTAATGGTTTTAGCAAATAGACTTAAGTACTCTTCATCATTGATGCAACCAGATCGCACTAAAGCTAAATCATCATAATAAGAGGTGATACCCTCAAATGCCCACAATAGTGTTGTATAGTTTTCTTGTTCTAAATGATAAGGAGTAAATGCTGTTGGCTTGATGCGTTTAACATTCCAACTATGAAAATACTCATGGCTACATAAGCCTAAAAAAGTTTGATAGGCATCTGTCATTTTTGCTTGATAACGGCTGGGTAAATCATTACGACTAGAGAGTAATGCAGAAGAAGAGCGGTGCTCTAATCCTCCATATCCTTCACCCACTGTAAGATGAATAAAAAGATACTCTTTAAATGGGATATGATATTGGAAAAAAGAGATATGTTGCTGACATATTTTTTGTAGATCCTTTTTTATTCGGGAAAAATCGGTATCAGGATGGAGGCGACCATTAAATACAATATGATGGGGAATAGTTTCTACACTAAAATCGAGTACCATAAAATCGGATATTTCAACAGGATGATCAATCAGTTCTTCATAATCTGCACAATGATATAAACCAAATTCATATTGCTCACAATCCATTCTAGGCATAGTAGTGGCGACTTTCCAGTTATCATACCCGCCACTATCTGGGGGTAAAATAAGTACATCACAAGATTTATGGGTTTGTCCTTCTACGGCAAGAAAAACACTGCTACCATTAAAAAAAGCATGTTGGGTATCTAAATGAGCAGAACGTACCGATAAATCCCAGGCATAGACATCATAACTGATTGTAAGAGCATGATGGCAGGGTTCACATAGCCAGGTTTGTTTATCTAATTGTTTAATAGCAATATCTTTACCATTGCTCTGAGCATGTATCTGGATAATATTTTTAGCAAAATCACGGATCATATAACTCCCAGGAATCCATGCTGGAAGTGAAAATTTTTGTCCCTGATAAGCCGGATCATCAACAGTAACTTGCACAGTAAAGATATGCGCTTTAGGATGAGAAGGAATAATTTGGTAATGAATGCTATAAGGTGGTGTATCAATAGACATAAAATAAAATCCCCTAATATTATTATTATATGATTATTCTATCAGAGATTAAGCGACAGGTTTATCTTTTTTAGGGATAACTCCAGAGGGAAGCAATGTTTGTATAAATTTTTTACGTAAATGCTGTATCAGTTGTGAGAGGGTTATCTCTTTTGTTAAAGGGATAGGACGGCAATATTGTAAGGCTTTTAAACCTACTTTTGCTGTAAGTATCCCAGCACCTAATCCCTGTCCTAAACGTGCAGACATAATAGCGCCACTACTTTGTGCAAAAACACTTGATCCGGCTTCAGTGACTAATTCACTAACACCTGTGAATACGAGATTAAGCGTCACTGCTTTAGCAAGTTGTAGACTACCAAAGATACCTGGATGAACACCATACAATTTAGCAATTTCACGGATCATACGTAAGTTACGCCAGAGAGAAAATAACATATCTAAAGAAGCCATAGGGCTAACACTGATGGCAATGGCCGTTTGAGAAGAATACTTAAGAATAATATGTTGTGCTTTTTCATCGAGGGGTGTCAGTATGATACGTTGAAATAATATGAAATTATCTTCTTGATCATGATGTGCCTGTTGTGCAAGTTGATATTCTTGTATAAGAGGGACATACGCAGGTTTATATTGATATAGTTGTAATAATTGTTGGAAATGCTGATTATGTGTCGTTAAGGAGGTGGCATTTTCTTGTGAATAAAACTGTTGTAAGTGGTTAATATTTTGTAATAATTGAATGGCTTTATATTCTTTCCAACAAATAACGCCAAGAAAGAAAAAAACACTCGCAAATAATCCACTAAATAATATCCCTGCAAAGGAGTTATGTTGCATAACTTGCAGAACAAAAGTAATACTATCATAACTGAGTATGGCAATAAAAAGCAGAGCGATACTGATAGCAAGTTTAGTAAATAAATGGCTATTTAAGCGTGCAGTGGTAGTGGTACTATTATCTGAAGAAGGCGTAACTGTAACGGCATGATGGGGTTTGCTATCCTCTGATAACGGTATATCATCATCTAAGATGGTAGCTTGTTGCCATGTGGGTAGATCATTTTTATCAGTATCTGATAGTGTTTTAGTGTGTGCTGCTTGCCATTTTTTGTTATCATCATTCACAATAGTTTATCTCCCAATAAATACTCTAATGCTTTATCCATATTGATATGTGGTAAATGATTAGCCTGTATGTCTGCAACATTGGGGGGGAGAAAATCAATAAAACGAAACCGTTTTTGCGGATGCCAATTTGCTGCATCAGGGACATAATCAGGAATTTCTCCTGGAAAAACCCGTATTTCCTTACCACTTTGTTTATCCATGCCAACAATACATGATTGTTGTTTACCATTTACTTCAGCCACTACACTTTTACTGCAAGCTATGGCTGCAAGTTGTAGTATATCAGTTTCGACTTGTTCACATCGAATTTGATTTTCAGATTCAGAAATAATATTCCGTAAAAATAAACGTAGATTACGCCGTTGATCAGCACTAGCATGATCTGCTTTGGTTGCAGCAAAAAGTAATTTATCAATTTTAGGTTGAAATAACCGCCGTAACCAACTGGATTTACCATATTGAAAGTTACGCATAATGGTTTGTAGGGCTTCTTGCATATCTTGATAGCTTTCCATGCCATGATTTAATGTTTTAAGGACATCAACTAATACTACTTGTCTATCAAAATGTGAAAAATGTTGCTGATAAAACTGTTTAATCACTTTATCTTTATATGCTTCATAACGTTTTTCTAGTACTTTGTACAAAGAATGTGGAGAAAAATGTTTAGTGTCTTTAGGGGGATCGATACAAGGACAAAAATGTAATAAGGGGTCATCTTTCAAATCACCAGGAAGAACAAAACGTCCAGGTTGGATTAAACTTAAACTATATTCAGGTTGTTTGCATTGTAATAAAAAATCGCTATACAGAAGATGTAATTGTTGTAATACTTTTTCATCTGCGGTTTCATTGAGTGGTTGTTGTTGTAAATAGCTTCGCCATTTTTCGGATAAGGATAAACGAGGTTTAGTACGACATAAGCGAGTGATAACCCTGCACCAATCCGCATAATTTTGTTGTAATAAGGGTAAATCTAATAACCATTCACCAGGGTAATCAATAATTTCCAAATGTAATACTGCATGTTCGCTAAGGTGTCCATAAAACCCTTGTGGACGATAATGAATTTCTACTTCAATACTACTAATTTTATCTGTACCAGGTGGCCATTGTTGTTCACGCAGTAATTGTAATGCATCATGATAAGGAAAGTAGGGAAGAGATTGGGAAGTATCAAAATTGATTTTAGCACCTAAAAAATAACCAGCGTTAATAATCTTAAAAAAAGGGAGATTATTACTGTTATGTGCATGGCTTAGTTGATGCAATAATGCGGTAATAAAAGTCGATTTCCCTGCCTGGCTTAATCCTGTTACTGCTAAACGTACAGAGCGTTGAGTGGAGCGTTTAGTAATATCTTGTAATGTATTTTGGCTAATTTGGGTAAGGTGTGTAAACCAATTTTTCATAAATTTTGAGCCTGGCAATAATAGTGGAATAAGGGTATTTTATAACAATGATGTAGGGGAAAAATTATATCTTATTAACTGATGTAACGCACAGACTTCTTTTTTAGTTTTTGGCAATCCCTCTTTGAGGGTGAAAAAATAGCTTAGGGTGTTAATTAGGATATTTACCTAGCTATTTTTTTTTCTGCTAGGGTAACTCCCAATAGTGTATTGTATTTTATTTTGTATAATTTTATATATCTTTTGATAAAAAACTATTTTTAGGGAGTGAAAAAATATGTTTAAACGTTATTTTACAATTATAATGATGGTATTTATGGTATTAAATATAAGCGGTTGTATTGATGGAGGAGGAGATGGAAGCAATGCAGGGAATCAACATGAAGGCTTATTACCTGATCCACGTCAATGGTAGTAAAAAAAGTAGTTAAGATATTATTATAGATAGCTATCTATTTTATTATCATATTAAAAGTTAAACACTAATATTATTAGCTCTATAATCATTGTAGATGATTTATTGTAGAGCTTTTTTTGTTTTTTCAAGGAAAAATGGTTGTAATTAATCTATAGCCTATATCAGGAATATTGCACAAGGGGATATTAGCAGTATAATCTCTGATTATTTTTAATAACTAAAATGGAGTAAAGCATGGTAAGAATGTATCGTGGTATTTATATACTACTACTTTTATTAATAGCAAGTGTAGCGGTAGCAGGCCCTGCATATAAACCCTTTGTGTTAGGTAATGCTGCGGGTAATAGTGTAGAAGAAGCAAGTTATGAAGTGAAAAAACGCTTACAAGAAAATGGTTTTCAGGTGTTAGGGTCGTATAAACCCTATCCAGATAAAAATGCTATTATTATGGGTGTAACGAATGAAGATTTGAAAGCGGCTGCGGGTAAAACTAAATATGCTGGATTTGGTAGTATTGTACGAGTTGCTATTACTGAAAATAATGGAGCTATTGAAGTAAGTTATAATAACCCGAGTTATACCAGTATTGCCTATCAAATGGGAGCTGTAGAAAAAGTAGATGAGGCATTAGAAAATACCTTAGGTTTGGTTAAAAATTTTGGTGCAAAAGGATTAACCGCTAAAAAATTAAAAAAATATCATTATAAAATATTTATGCCTTATTTTAAGGATGCAGTAATTTTAGATAGTTATAGTACACATGCCAAAGCAAAAAAAGCACTGGAAACAGCACTCAGTCATCCACACAGTGAAGTGACTAAAGTGTGGGATTTACAAGTGGATGATAAGCAGCATGTATATGGTATTCAATTAAGTGGTGGTTGGTGGTCTAATGCTCGCATACAAAAGATCATGGAAGTGATTGATACCGATACACCTCGTTCTACTGCAGCATTACCGTGGGAAGTATTAGTTTATGATAAAGATATTGTCTATTTACCAGGAAAATACCGCATTGCATTAATGTTTCCTGATTTAGGTATGATGTCATTTATGAAAATTCAAGAAATTCCTGCTGAAATGGATAAAGCGATTGGAGATGTAATAAAAAGAGTAAAAGACACAACAGAAAAATAATCTTTACAAAATAGATAGATTGGTGGAGCTAGGCGGGATCGAACCGCCGACCCCTTGCATGCCATGCAAGTGCTCTCCCAGCTGAGCTATAGCCCCTTCCAATATGAAAGGGTACTTTAATAGTAAGTGGGATGGATGTCAAGCATCTGGTGAGGTTAAATTGCGTATATAATTGATAGCATTATGTATACGTTGTAAGGTACGATCTTTGCCCAATAATTCCAAAGTAATATCAATAGATGGTGACATAGCCTGTCCTGCTACGGCAACACGTAATGGTTGTGCAACCTTACCTAGCTTTAATTGTAATTTTTCCGCTGTGTGTAAGACGATTTGATGTAATATTTCAGCTTGCCAAGAGGGAGAAGCTGATAATGCGGTGAGTAATTGTTCTAGTACGGGCAGTGCGTTAGCATTTAAATTTTTTTTAGCGGCTTTTGTATCATATTGATTAAAATCTTTAAAGAAAAAAAGACTATTTTGTGCCATTTCTACTAACGTTTTAGCCCTTTCTTGCTGGGTTTCTATGACTTTATAGACATCACAGCGAGCTATATCTGTATCACTGACACCTAACTGATCTAGATGATAATATAAATGCGTTGCTAATTCTTTTGCAGACAAGGTTTTAATATATTGTTGATTTAGCCATAATAGTTTTTCAGGATTAAAAATAGATGCCGATTTATTGACCGCAGATAAATCGAATAAATCTATCATTTCATCTATGTTAAATATTTCTTGATCTTGATGTGACCAGCCTAAACGTACTAGATAATTGAGCAATGCTTGTGGTAAATAGCCTTCCTCTTTATATTGCAATACGCTTACTGCGCCATGACGTTTGGATAAACGTGCACCATCTGCTCCTAAAATCATGGGAAGGTGGGCATAAACAGGAGGGGAGGCATGGAGTGCTTGCAAGATATTAATTTGTCTTGGGGTGTTATTTAAATGATCATCTCCTCGAATAACATGGCTCACTTGCATATCCATATCATCAACAACCACTGTGAGATTATAAGTAGGTGTGCCATCAGAACGAGCTATAATCAAATCATCAAGTTCGGCATTTTTAATACGTACTGTACCCCGTACTAAATCATTAATAACCACTTCACCATCATCTGGATTACAAAACCGAATAACTGGGGAGATATTATCAGGTATCTCTTTTCTATGACGACAACGTTGATCATAACGGGGTTTTTGTTTCTTTGCTTTTTGTTCTTCACGCATCTGATCGAGTTCATCTTTAGAACAATAACAATAATATGCATCCCCTTGATCTAGTAATTGTTGAATAATTTCTCGATAGCGATCTATGCGTTGAGTTTGATAAAAAGGACCTTCTTGATAATCGAGTTGCAGCCATTGCATACCGTCTAAGATAGCATTGACAGATGCTTGGGTAGAACGTTCTCGATCGGTATCTTCAATACGTAAAATAAAGTTACCTTGATGTTTTTTCGCATACAGCCAGGAAAACAAAGCGGTACGAGCCCCGCCAATATGTAAATATCCTGTGGGACTCGGTGCAAAACGAGTAGATACTGTCATAATCTATTCTCTTAAAATTAAGCGTAAAGGAAGTAAGCAATCTGTCTAGTATAGCAATATATTTTGCTTTGGATACAATCAGGTGACAGGATAAAGCCCTTTTAATACCATGTCAGAAAAACTAATAATACCAATAATTTCTCCATTTTCTAATACGGGAGCTCGAGAAAGATGAAAGCGTTCAAATAAACGAGCGCAATAACGAATATCCATATCGGGAGATACAGTAATGACGGGTTTAGTCATAATTTCATAAGTATTGACTCGGTCAGGAGAACGATCTTTGGCTAAGACTTTACGAGCAATATCTGAAATCATGACTACACCCCATTCATCTTCAGGGAAGCGTTTTTGTATTAATAAGGTTTTTGTTTCTTTGTGCTGCATTAATCTTAATGCTTCTTCTACAGTTGTCATACCATCAATAATATCAATGGCTGTTTTCATTACATCTTTGACAAAAATAATGGTTTTTTTTTTATCCATAATATAGACTACTCCAAGTTATATAATAGCTATTATTTATATCCGTTGTTCAATCAGTTCAGATAATTCTTCTATTTGATGCGATACCCCTACAGCATCTTCTACATCAATTTGAAAGGCAATACCACTACCTTTTTTAGCATCAAATTTACCACATATACTAATAATCTCCAGAATTTCTCTACTAAGATGTTCTTCGACTAAAAATAATAATACATCTCGTTGAGTATCTAAAGATAAACCAAAAAAGGTTTTACTTTGCTGGATACCTTCACCACGTGCATTACTAATAACAGTTGAACCGGTAGCACCTGCTTTTCTTGCAGCATCTAACACTGCATCAGTTCGACTATCTTCAACAAAAGCAATAAGTAATTTAAAGTGCATAATATTTATCCTGCCTTACGATTATTTTTATGTGCAAGCCATTCACCTAATTGTGCATAAGCCATAACAGATATAATGGGAAACAAACTGGCAAATGCAATTAATCCAAAGCCATCAAGTAGTGGACTACGGCCAGGTACTGTTTCAGAGAGTCCTAGACCTAAAGCGGTGACTAAAGGAACGGTAACGGTGGAAGTGGTTACCCCACCGGAGTCATACGCTAAAGGAATGATTATTTTAGGAGCATAAAGGGTTTGCAATACGACAAAAATATATCCAGTAATAATAAAATAGTGTAAAGGTTGACCGGTAACAATACGATATGCACCTAATGTAATACCTATTGCAACACCTAAGGCAACAGCAATACGTAATCCCCAAATACCGATTGCACCGCCCGATACTTCATGGGCTTTAATCGCTACTGCCATTAAAGAGGGTTCAGCAATAGTAGTGCTAAAACCTATCATAAAGGCAAATAAATAGACCCAATAATAATCACTCCAATGCAATATTTTATTGACGTATGCTACCCCATGATTTAAAAACAGGGGATCAGTAAGTTGTTGAGCCATCAATTTACCTAAAGGAAATAAGGCTTGTTCTAAACCTTGTAAAAATAAAGTTAAGCCCAGTAATACATAAAAAAAACCAATTAAAATAGATTTTAATTTTGGAATGGGTTTACGAATAATAAAAAGTTGAAACCCAAAAATAACCACTGCTATGGGGAAAACATCTTTTGAGGTATTCCACAGATGATGTAAAAAATCCATTAAATTAACATTCCGTAAATCATAACAAAAATCATAGGAGTCAGTGAAGCGAGTGCAATTAATCCAAAACCATCAATCATAGGGTTACGTCCTTTAATGCTGGTTGCAAGTCCAATTCCCAGTGCAGTAACCAAAGGAACGGTAATTGTGGAAGTGGTAACACCGCCTGAATCATAAGCAATACCAATAATTTCTTTAGGGGCAAAGGTGGTTAAAATAATCACTAAAATATAACCGCCAATAATCAGATATTGAATAGGCCATCCTTTAATAATACGTAACACACCGATAATCACAGCAATTCCTACGGATATAGCAACAGTAAAACGTAGTCCATTAGCATAATCTTGTTGAGCGCTAATGTGAGCATCAATAAATCCAGCACTGGCTGCAATGCTTGCTGCTTCATCGGCAATGGCAATTAGAGCAGGTTCGGCAATGGTCGTACCAAAACCCAGACAAAAGGCAAATAGTAATAACCACCAGATATTACCTCGTTGTGCAAAGGCTTGAGCCAGGTTTTCTCCTAAAGGAAATAAACTCATTTCCAAACCATAAATAAAAAAAGTTAAACCAAATAGCACTAATAAAGTACCAATAAGAATATCAATCAAATTAGGAATAGGTTGTTGTAATACTAATAATTGAAAAAAAGCAATGACTAAAATAATAGGAAGTAAGTCACGGATACTACTTAAACTGGTAGCAAGAAATAAAAGAATTTGTTTTTTCATAACCACAATTAAAACAAAAGTAATGTATGGTTTACATACGGAAGTTGATTATATTCGATAATAGTTCTGAAAACCATAGTATTTTATGGTAGTCATTTAAATTGTTACCAATTTTGGGAACACTACAATGCCCTCTATTTCCTTAGCAATATTTATGGCCTGTTTCCAATCTGGATTTCTTTTCCAGTCTTTAATTGATTTAAAAAAAGATAACCAGTTTTTATCTAACAATCTTAAAACCTGTTGTGAGACCTTCGCGGGTAAGGCTTTATAGGTTTTATGAGATGGCAAAAGCTTATCTAATTTACCATAGTTAATATACTCCCCTGTTTTAATAAATGTTTGACGAATAACATAATTAGCATAGTTATAAAGATTTTTAGAAGCAAACGCTAACTAATCTACTTCTTCAAATAGATCATGCTACTTATTAATACTTAGAAATTCTATAAAATTAAGATTATTCTTTTAATAGCAAAAAATTTACTATACTATGAAAATATTAAAATTAAGCAATAGGGATGATAGATGACGATGCAAAAGATTCAATTTGAGACCATTAGCACTATCCGCAATGTCAATGCACTATACACACAATTTGAGACATGTTTGGCAAAAGAAGAAAAAATCCAGTTAGATTTTTCTTTGGTTGAACAAATTGATGCATCTGTCCTGCAACTATTATGTAGTTTTACTAAGAGAGCAAATACCTTAGGCATTGAATGTCAATGGTTAGAAGTTTCTGATATGACTAAACAAGCAATTAATATATTAGGATTGCAAACGTGTTTTGAACAGGTAAATAATTACTTATAATATAGACTTAAATCCAATGAGTGGTATGATTGTTATATATTTTTAAGTTAAGAGGTATGGAGTTAAATGGGTAAAAAAATTTTAGCAGTAGATGATTCTGCTTCAATGCGGCAAATGGTAAATTTTACTCTACGTGGTGCTGGGTTTGAAGTTGATGAAGCAAATGATGGTAATATGGCATTAGCGGCTGTACAAAAAAAACAATATGATTTAGTTTTGTCCGATATTAATATGCCGGGTATGGATGGTATACAATTAGTTACGGCACTACGCAAATTACCAAATTATAAATTTGTACCTATATTAATGTTAACAACAGAATCTGGGGCAGACAAGAAGACGCAGGGAAAAGCAGCCGGAGCAACGGGATGGATAGTGAAACCGTTTAATCCTGAGCAATTATTAAAAACAGTAAAACGGGTATTAGGCTAAATATATTTTGAGCTGCCAGGGGGGGGATATGAGCATAGATTTATCTCAGTTCAAACAGACTTTTTTAGAAGAAAGTGAAGAAGGACTTGAAGTTCTTGAATCAGGACTCTTGGCGTTAGATTCTGGTACTGCAGATGATGATGTCATTCATGCCGTGTTTCGTGCTGCACATTCTATCAAAGGGGGAAGTGGTACCTTTGGACTGAATGAAATTAGTGATTTTACGCATATTATGGAAACCTTATTGGATGAAATGCGTGATGGTCGTAGGGAAGTTAGTCAAAAATTAATTAATGTGTTGTTAGGTTCAGTGGATGTCTTGCGAGCAATGTTAGATGCAGCAAGAGATGAGAGTGATATTGATGTAGCACAAGTTGAAAAAGCAAAAGCCCAACTTGCTGCGGAATTAAACAGTGATAATAGCGAAGCAGAAACGGTAGCCACGCAGCAGGAGAAAAAAGTAGTTACAGAAATAGACAATGATAAAATCGGTTGGAAAATTGTTTTTACTCCTTTTGAGGATATGTTAAAAACAGGGAATGATCCGCTACGGATGCTTACAGAACTTTCTTATTTAGGCAAATATGAAGTAGTAGTAGATGATAGCAAATTGCCTGAATTTTATGCTTTAGATCCAGAATGTAGTTATTTATCTTGGTCTATCTATCTGTATGGGGAAATAGAAAAAGAAGAAATTGAAGAAATATTTGAATGGGTAGATGGTGAATGTGATTTAAGTATTCAAAAATTATCCGAAGTGTTGCCAACAGATAATGCTGATCTACATTTAAAGCAAGCAAACATTCATCAGCAAGAGCAAGCAGCCTCCACAACGGTTTCCAAAGTGCCTGAAGATAATCCTGTTTCGATAACGCCGACAAAAAGAAATAAAAATAAGGGTACTTCAGATCCAGTTATTGCCAATGTGCAAGCAACAGTAGATAAAAAAACAGAAAAAGTAAAAGAGCAAACAAAACCGGTTGTAAATAAACGGAAATCAGCAGATAGTAGTTCTTCTATTCGGGTAGGGACAGATAAAGTAGATAGTTTGATTAATATGGTAGGTGAATTAGTTATTACACAATCTATGTTAAGTCAGTTAGGAGAAGATTTTGATGAAACTTCGCTGGAAAAATTACGAGATGGTTTAGCTCAACTGGAACGTAATACCCGTGAATTGCAAGAAAGTGTGATGCGTATTCGTATGTTACCGATCAGTTTTGCCTTTCAGCGTTTTCCTCGGGTAGTCCATGATTTGAGTCAGAAAATGGGGAAAAAAATTGAATTACGTTTATCAGGAGAAACCACAGAATTAGATAAAACGGTGTTAGAAAAAATTAATGATCCATTAGTACATTTAATTCGTAATTCTTTAGATCATGGCATAGAATTACCTGCCGAGAGAATACGTGCAAATAAGCCTGAAATAGGCATAATACATCTTAATGCCTACCATATGGGAGGGAATATTGTCATTAAAATTAATGACGATGGAGCAGGATTAAATCGGGATAAATTGTTGCAAAAAGCTATCAGTAAAGGTTTGGTTGATGCAAATGATAATTTAACCGATGAGGCTATTTATGAATTGATCTTTCATCCAGGTTTTTCTACGGCAGAAACCTTGAGCGATGTATCAGGACGTGGGGTAGGCATGGATGTTGTGCGTAGAAATATCCGTGAATTAGGTGGTAATATTGATGTAAAAACAGAAATAGGTAAAGGCACAGAATTTACTATACGCTTACCGTTAACTTTAGCTATCTTGGATGGTCAACTTATTCGCTTAGGTAAAGAAATATTCATTATACCATTAGTATCTATTATCGAATCACTACCTATTAATTTACAATATGTTAATTCCATTGCAGGCTTTAGTGAAGTCTATCAATTACGTGATGAATATATTCCTTTAATACGTCTTTCATCCATACTGAATATTCCTTCAGAGTTTACTCGTTTAGATGAAGGCTTGCTAGTTGTTGTTGAAGCAGACGGGAATAAAGCCGGATTATTTGTAGATGATTTATTGAGTCAACAGCAAGTAGTAATAAAAAGTCTGGAAAGCAATTATAAACGTGTAGAAGGTATTTCAGGAGCGACAATTTTAGGAGATGGTACGGTCGCTTTGATTTTGGATGTTTCTGGCTTGGTGGATTTAGTACGGGATAAAAAACAACTTTCTTCTGTAGTAGGATTATAAAGATACTTTGGAAAATAAGTGAGGCATTAAATATGAATGCAGAAATGGTAGATGCAGAAGCACTAAAACAAGAACAAATAAATATAAAAGTAAAAAATCCTGCAAGTAATCAATATCTTTCATTTATTCTTAATAATGAAGAATATGCGGTAGATATTTTACGAGTACAAGAAATTAAAGGTTGGGATCGAGCGACCATTATTCCTAATGCTCCTGAATATGTAAAAGGAGTGATTAATTTACGAGGTACGATTGTACCGGTGGTAGATTTACGTTGTCTGTTTTCTTTAGAAAAAACGCAATATACAGCAACTACTGTTGTGATAGTGATGAATATTGAGGGCGAACAAAGTGATCGTATCATGGGGATTGTGGTGGATGCCGTATCGGAAGTCTATAGTGTTGATGCCAATGCTATTCGTTCTGCTCCTGATTTACATGGTAATGATACGATGGCATTTGTGAAAGGTTTAGCCAATGTAGGACAATCTATGTTAATTATTTTAGATGTAGATAAAATACTCAATAGTAATGAGTTAGCACAGGAAAATTAACAGTGCGTACGATAGCTATTTTAAATCAAAAGGGAGGCGTTGGTAAAACGACTACCAGTGTCAACTTGGCACATGCATTAGCTCTACAAGGTAAACGGGTATTATTATTAGATTTTGATCCACAAGGACATTTAGGCAGTTATTTAGGATGTGAATACACTGAAGGTATGGATCAAGTTTTGCTCAATGATATGCCCTTGCAGGCAGTACAGAAATTAATACGAGATAATTTATATTTAGTTCCTGCAGGCGAATCACTCGGATTATTAGAAACGACAGGAAAAGGGGTAAGTCGGGGTTATCGTTTACAAAAAGCATTAGACAATATGCAAGAGCGCTTTGATTTTATTATTATTGATTGCCCTCCTGCAACCGGATTATTAGCAATGAATGTATTGTTAGCGGTAGATGAGTTATTAATTCCTGTTACTGGAGATTATTTGGCTCTTACCGGATTATCACGTTTAATGCAAGTGATTATGCATATTGAAACACGTTTAGAACGTAAAACAAAGAAATGGTTTGTATTAACCCGTTTTAATGAGCGTCGCAAATTAGCAAGAGAAATTCAAAAAAAATTACATGATTATTTTCCCAATCAAGTGCTACCTACCACGATTAGAGAATCAGTAACATTAGCAGAAAGTCCAGGTTTTGCACAAACTATTTTTGAATATCGAAATAAAAGTTATGGCGCAGACGATTATAGAAATTTAGCTATTAATTTAATGGCATTGAAATGAATATAACTTAATCATTGTAGAGGGTGTAATGATTACTTACACCGTTAAGAAGGGGGAGGTAATAGAATGTCAAAAAAAGAATCTCGTTTGGGATTTGATCCACTCGCTTGGATGTCTGATGGTGGAGATGAAGAGAATAACAATAATACTATTATAGAGAAAAAAGAACAGGACAATACATCCAGTGATAGTAATGATCTACACCAACAAAAAAATGTACCACCAATAACAGATCAGGATGATAATACTATGCCATCAAAAGAAACCTTAATACAAGAAAGTTTTAATTTAATTGCACCGCAAGCAAACGAACTAGCACGCCGGTTTTATGCCCGTTTATTTCAAAATTATCCCGAGGTAAGACCTTTATTTAGCTCTACGGATATGCCGTCTCAGGAAAAAAAATTATTATCAGCGATTAAGTTAGTCGTTAAGAATGTTGATAATATGCAATCACTTGATGAAGTGTTGCATAATATGGGACAAAGACATGAAGGCTATGGTGTAAAAGCTGGACATTATCCTGCGGTAGCTGATACTTTATTATCTGTAATGGCTGAATTGGCAGGAGATAAATGGACAGATGAAGTACAACAAGCCTGGTCAGATAGTCTACAGTTTATAGCGGAAAAAATGTTAGCAGCATACGGGAAAAATACTAACGGAGAAGTGGTTATGGAAAGAAAAGAAAGCTCTATTAATTTAATGCAACAGATATTTTCAGCCATAGAAAATGTCAGCTCTCCGATTATGATTATTGATAGAGATTTTATTATCACGTATGTCAATCATGCAACCCGTACCTTATTAGAAGAAAATGAAGCTATTTTTGCTCAAATTTATGGTCGTTTTGAAGCAAAGAATATTATTGGTCAATGTATTGATATTTTTCATAAAGACCCATCATATCAACGGCGTTTGTTAGCAGATAAAAATAATCTTCCTTATAATACGGATATTCACCTTGCGGATTTAATTTTTAATTTAAATGTAACGGCTATTGTTGATGAATACGGAGAATATTTAGGTAATACTTTGGAATGGCGGGATGTAACACAACAACGTGCGTTAGAATTAAATTCCTTACGTCTTAGAGCGGGATTAGATAGCGCAAGTAATGCACTGATGTTATGTGATGATGATTTGCATATCGTTTATATGAATACAGCAGTGGTAAAATTATTAGAAAACCGTAAAAAAGAGTTACAGCAAGTATTTCCAAACTTTGAACCAGCTAATCTTCTAGGGCGATGTATTGATGATTTTCATAAAGATACAACGCATCAGCGTGCATTATTGAAAGATCCTGATCGTATGCCATATCAAACTGATATGCAGTTATTAAATATTCATTTTAATCTCAAGGCGATTATAGTGACAGATCAAGATGGAAAATATTTAGGTAATATGGTTGAGTGGAAGGATGTTACTGATCAAAAAATAGCAGAAACAAAAATTAATGAATTGATTAATGCGGCTTCACAAGGTGAATTGGATAAACGTTTAAATACAGAAGAATTTACAGGATTTATGCAACGCTTGAGTGGAACGATTAATAATTTATTAGAACAATTTATTATTCCTATAGAAAGTGTTTCTAATATTATGTCGGCCGTATCTGAAGGGGATTTGACTAATCAGATTGATGAAGATTTACAAGGAGAATTTTTAATATTAAAAGAAGCAGTCAATTCTTCAATTGGTAATCTGGCTAATATGGTCAATGATATTTTAGATGCAGCAGGACATATTGCTTCTGCATCCAATGAAATAGCTCAAGGTAATACCGATTTAAGTCAACGTACAGAAGAACAAGCATCCTCCCTGGAAGAAACTGCTTCTAGCATGGAACAATTAACCAGTACAGTAAAACAAAATGCAGATAATGCTGGACAGGCAAATCAATTGGCAATTCAAGCTCGATCACAAGCAGAAAGTGGGGGCGATGTGGTAGATAGAACCATTAAAGCAATGGTAGAAATCAACAGTAGTAGTAAGAAAATTGAAGATATTATCAGCGTTATTGATGAAATTGCTTTCCAAACAAATTTATTGGCACTGAATGCAGCAGTAGAAGCAGCACGAGCTGGAGAACAAGGTCGAGGGTTTGCTGTTGTTGCATCAGAAGTACGTAGCCTGGCACAACGTAGTGCCGCTGCTGCAAAAGAAATTAAAGCACTGATTAAAGACAGTGTAGACAAAGTAGAAGAAGGTTCTAAATTAGTGAATGAATCAGGACATACTTTATCAGGTATTATCCAGGGGGTAAAAAAGGTCAGTGATATTATTGCTGAAATTGCAGCATCGAGTAATGAGCAATCTGCGGGTATCGAGCAAGTGAATAAGGCTATTTTACAGCTAGATGAAGTAACGCAACAAAATGCTGCATTAGTAGAGCAGTCTGCTGCTGCAGGAGAAGCATTAAATGAACAAGCACAGGCATTAAATAAAATGATGGCATTTTTCCGTATGGAAGAAGATAATATGGATGAGAAATTTACTCAAGTAGCCGTAACGCAAGAAACACCTCCTGCGCCAAAATCCAAAAGACAAGGTATGACCAAAAAACCTTCTAGTAACAAGCATTCCAGTTATACTCATTCTGTAGAAGATGATGATGAATGGGAAGAATTTTAATGTGTAAAGATATGAGTAGGATGCGCTATGTGGGGTCTGTATGAATGGAAAGCGAGAATTTTTATTTACGGATGAAAATTTTGAATTAGTACGTACATTAGTAGCAGAACATGCAGGCATTGCATTAAGTGATGTGAAACGTGATATGGTTTACTCTCGCCTGGTGAGGCGTGTAAGAGCTTTAAAATTTGGTTCTTTTGATGAATATTGCCAGTTCTTGCAGTCAGAAGGTGAAGGAGGAGGGGAAGAGGAATTAATGCATTTTATTAATGCCTTAACGACTAACCTCACCTATTTTTTTCGAGAACCACATCATTTTACATTATTAGCTGAAAGAATTTTACCTGTCATACAACAACGTAATAGTCAGGTAAAAAAATTACGGATTTGGTCAGCAGGGTGTTCAACAGGAATGGAACCGTACTCCATTGCCATGGTGCTAAAAGAGCAACAACATTTATTTCCACAGTGGGATATTAAAATATTAGCAACAGATTTAGATACCAATGTATTAGAAACGGCCAGACAGGGTATTTATGATGAAGATAAGTTGAGTGGTATTTCATCAGAGCGTTTACAAAAATGGTTTAAAAAAGGCAAAAATAAAAATAAGGGAAAGGTGAAAATTGCTTCGGAATTAAAAGCACTGATTACCTTTAAACATCTTAATTTATTTAAAGAATGGCCGTTTAATAATCAATTTGATGTAGTATTTTGTCGTAATGTGATTATTTATTTTAATAAGGATATGCAACGTAAATTATTCAAAAATTTTGAGCGGATAGTTGCAGAGAAAGGATATATGATTATTGGACATTCAGAAACATTATATAATGTTTCTGAATCTTTTAAATTATTAGGGCGGACTGTGTATCAAAAAAATAAATAGACATAGCAAATTGTGCTTTAAATAAAAAAGGGGATAAATTTATTGGCTATTGTAAAGAATAATTTTCCTCCAGTTCTATCTGGATTTGAGCATATTAATCGTTATTGGGATAGACGACATCATTGTATTGCCGCAAAAATTTTGCCGGGTGAATATTATATAACACGAGAAGATGAATATATTGTAACCGTATTGGGTTCTTGTGTCGCGGTATGTATGCGAGATAATATATCAGGTATGGGAGGAATGAACCATTTTATGTTACCCATTCACAATAGTTATTCACATCATAAAATTCATGCAGGAGATACTTCAGCTGCTGCACGGTATGGTAATTATGCTATGGAATTATTGATAAATAGCTTATTAGGATATGGAGTAAAACGTGAAAATTTAGAGGTGAAACTGTTTGGTGGAGGTAGCGTGATGCGAAATATAACAAATGTTGGTGAACATAATATAGCATTTATCAAAGATTATGTAGAAAATGAGCATTTAACAGTTTTAGCAGAAAATCTAGGGGATATATTTCCTAGAAAAGTCATGTATCATCCTTTATCTGGACGTGCAAAAATGAAAAAATTGCGGTCTATGCATAATGATACCGTGATTCAACGTGAGTCTACTTATAAATATCATATAGAAGAAAAAGAGATAGAAGGGGATATTGAATTATTTTAAAAGGAAAGTAATTCATATATCTGACGACGATAGCATCATTTGTTTTAATGGTTAAAAGGTTTTGTATGAAGAATAATAAAATTAAAGTATTAATCATTGATGATTCTGCCTTGATAAGGAAAATGTTGACAGAAATATTAGCAAAGGATGCAGATATTGAGGTGGTAGGCGTAGCACAAGATCCTTATATAGCACGGGAAAAAATCAAGCAACTCCAGCCTGATGTATTAACATTGGATATTGAAATGCCTAAAATGGATGGAATTACTTTTTTACGTAATTTAATGCGTTTACACCCTATGCCTGTTGTGATGATATCTTCTTTAACTGAAAAGGGAGCAGATATTACCTTTACTGCTTTAGAGCTAGGAGCTGTGGATTTTATTGCTAAACCTAAAATTGATGTCGTACAGGGTTTAGCGGAATATGCACAACGTATTATTGAAAAAGTGAGAATGGCTGCAAAAGCACGAGTTCGTACTTATACACATGCTGCAAATATCGCAAAACTGGATGTCTCTGTAAAAAATTCGGCGGATGTTATTTTAGAAAAAACAGCCGTTACTCACTTAAATACTACAGAAAAAATTATCGCTATTGGTGCATCAACAGGTGGTACAGAAGCAATTAAAGATATTTTAATGGACATGCCAGCTAATGCACCAGGTATAGTGATAACCCAACATATACCTAAAGCATTTAGTACGCCTTTTTCAAAACGTATGAATGAGGCTTCCAAAATGACGGTAGGAGAAGCAAAAGATGGGCAGCAAATTATTCCAGGGCATGTTTATATTGCACCCGGTGATCAACATTTGTTAGTCGAACGCAGTGGAGCAAGATATATCTGTTGTTTAAGTGATGGACCTTTAGTCTCACGGCATAAGCCTTCTGTCGATGTGTTATTTCGTTCAGTCGCACAAAATGTAGGAAAAAATGCACTGGGTATTATGCTAACAGGCATGGGTGATGATGGTGCTAGAGGAATGAGTGAAATGCATGAAGCAGGTGCTTATACTATTGCTCAAGATGAAAATACCAGTGTCGTGTGGGGTATGCCTGGTGAAGCAGTAAAGTTAAATGCGGTAGATACGATATTGCCATTAAATAGTATAGCTAAAAAAGCATTACAAATATTAACTAATTAGTTATAGCAGATTGAGAGAACAGGTTATTAATCAGGAGCATTTTTTAATGAAAAAAGGAAAGGAGTGGATAAAAAAAAGATTATCTGTGTTAGGAATACCAATTAGTATTAGTGCATTATTAGTAATACAAATGCTATTTTACCCCATGTTATTATGGAGTATCATTTTATTGGCATTAAACACTGTTATTTGGATATGGTCAGTAGGAAAAGCACTCGATATAGTACCAATAGAAATAATGGAAACCAATAAAAGCAAACAACAAATGTTCGATTTGTTAGAAATTATTCAAGAAAGTAATGGCTTCCATGAAAAAGAAATGCAATCTACATTCTTAGATATACAACGTATACAAAATTTAATGACTGAAGCAAGTGCTACGTTAACTGCAAATTTTCAAAATCTGTATGATACCTTACATCAACAACAAGAAAATATGTCAGAATTATTATCGACATTAAAAGATGCAGAAAACAATACATCGGATACAAATACTTTTACAATAACCAGTTTTATTGAAAAAACAAATCAGACCCTCAATGCCTTTGTAGAATTATTGTTATCGGTCAGTGAAGAAGGGATGCGTATGGTCGATAAGTTTGAAGAAATTAATGATTGTGTGGAAAGTATTTTTTCTATGGTAGATGATGTGAAAGAAATTGCTACACAAACCAATTTATTAGCCTTAAATGCAGCAATAGAAGCAGCACGAGCAGGAGAAGCTGGACGGGGGTTTTCAGTAGTCGCTGATGAAGTAAGACATTTATCCAAACGTTCTGATGAATTTAATGAAAGAATTCGTGCAAGAGTGTTAAAAATGCAAGAAACGGTGCAATCAACCAGTAAAATTGTAGAGGGTTTAGCTTCGAAAGATATGACCATAGTGATGGGATCGAAGCAAAATATTGCGGTGGCATTAGAACATATGGCAGGCATGAATCAATTTATAGATGATAAAGTGCGTCAATTATCTTCTTTAAGTGAGGGAATTGAAGATAATGTAAACAATGCAGTACGTGCCTTACAATTTGAAGATTTATTACAACAAACTAGCAGACAAGTTGAAAAACGTCTACATTTACTAGATAAAAATCGTTCACAATGGGTTACTCTGGCACAATTATTATATCAAGGTGAGCAGGGTGAAGCACTTTTAAGCATAGTGAATGAATTAGATAAAGAATGCCATCCTGTTAATCAAGCTGTTGAACAAAATGATATGAAAGAAGGGGATATTGATTTGTTTTAGAGTAGGATATAAAAGATTATTGCAATAGAAAATGAAATAGTTATTGAGGAGAAATATATGCCTGTAAGCAGTCGTTTTAGTAAAGAAAGTAAAACGGTTATTATCAATATTGATGGTCGTTTTGATTTTAGTTGCCATAAAAGTTTTAGAGATGCCTATAAACAATATTCAGAGGCACAACATAAATATGAATTGGATATGTCAAAAACTGATTACGTGGATAGTTCGGCATTAGGTATGTTGTTATTATTAAGAGAACACGCTGGAGCAGATGCAGCAGATATTATTATTAAAAACCCTCGTGAGGACGTAAAAGAAATTTTAGAAGTATCCAATTTTGACCGATTATTTGAAATTTGTTAAATATGAAATTCTTAGTAGTTGATGATGCTGCAAGTAATCGTATGTTATTAAAAGCCTATCTGGTTGCTGATGGACACAGTGTTGTATTCGCTGAAAATGGGGAAATTGCGATACAAGTGTTTAAAAGTGAAAAGCCTGATATTATTTTAATGGATATTTTAATGCCTGTGATGAATGGCTATGATGCGACGATGCAAATTAAAGAAATATCGGGTGCGGAGGGAAAATTTATACCAGTTATTTTTTTAACTGCCATGACAACTGATGAAGCATTACAAAAATGTATAGCAGTTGGAGGGGATGATTTTCTTGGCAAACCCTATAATCAAACTATTTTAAGTGCAAAAATTGAAGCATTAAATCGTTTACGGAAATTATATAATACGGTTAAAGCTCAAAAGGATGAGTTGGCACTCCATCATATGCAAATAAAAAAAGAGCAGAGTATAGCCAGAAAAGTCTTTGACAGTATTGTCAGTCCTGGTTGTTTGGGTGCAGAGAATATTAAAATCCATATTTCCCCTATGGCATTATTTAATGGTGATTTATTCCTTGCAGCAGTGCCTCCAACTGGAGGTATGTATCTTTTGATGGGGGATTTTACTGGGCATGGTTTAGCTGCATCATTAGGAGCATTACCTGTTTCAGATATTTTTTATGCTATGACGGCAAAAGCGTATAGTATAGAAAATATTGCTCGTGAAATTAATAATAAAATGAAAAAGCAATTACCAACGGGAATGTTTTTAGCAGCATGTTTAATAGATTTTGATATTAATAGAAATCTTTGTCGGGTATGGAATGGAGGAATACCTGCCGCTTTTTTCTATGCAGAAAAAGAAAAAAAATTACAAGCGATTACATCAAAACATTTACCCTTAGGTATTATTGGTGATCAGGGATTTAATTCAGAAGTTGATATTTTTCCTCTGTATGCAGGAGATAAATGTTATTTAAGTACAGATGGTATTTTAGAAGCCAATAATTGTAATGATGAAATGTTTGGTATTGAACGTTTTGAAAAATATATCAGGCAATATCCCGATAAGCATACTTTTATCAAAAAATTATTAGAAGGATTGGATACTTTTACAGATAAAGCCATGCAAGCAGATGATTTTACTGTTATGGTTGCAGAGTTTGATCCACTTTCTATTAAAAAAATGACACCAGAAATATCACATCAATACAGTAAGCAACCTTCCCATTGGAAATTTTCATTTGAATTAGCGTATGATTCATTAAAAAAAATAGATCCTATACCACTTTTAAATCAGTTGTTAAGTCAAATGGAACACATGGAAGTATATCAAAGTAAGATTAGTACCATCTTAACAGAACTATTTATTAATGCCTTAGATCATGGTTTATTGAAGTTAAATTCCAATATAAAATCTAATGCAGAAGGATTTATTGAGTATTATCAAGAACGAGAAAAAAGATTAGCAAGTTTAAAGAAAGGAATGATTACTTTTATTTTAGAACACAAGCCGTTAAATAAGGGTGGAGAATTATCTATTACGGTAAAAGATACAGGAGAAGGATTTGACTTAAAGGTCTCTGAAAGTGCTTTGCAGGATAATAATAAAATGAGTGGCAGAGGAATTCCTTTATTAAAAAATTTATGTGATAACGTCAGATATAATAAAAAAGGAAACCGAGTATATTGCCAATATACTTGGAATGAAGAATAAATAAATCCATAGCGGATATATTAAGATGAGGTAAAAAATGGTTTCAGAACATATAGATACAGATACTTTATCAGAATTAAAAGGTATTATGGGGGAGGAATTTCCAATATTAATTGAGGCATATATAGATGATACAAAAAAGAGTTTGCAACAATTAAATACTCTTGTTCAAGAGCAAAAATGGCAGGAAGTAAAAAAGATACTACATACTTTAAAAGGAAGTAGTAGTAATTTAGGTATTGTTGGACTTGCTACATTGTGTAATCAATTTTATCAAAAAGAAAATATAGAAGACAATATATTAATAATCTTACAAGAAGAATTTCAAATTGTGCAAGATATGTGTAAAAATATATAATCAAAAATACGTATTTTTAAGATCAATATCTATCC
>JALWRI010000076.1 GCA_026994225.1 Gammaproteobacteria bacterium
ATCGTTATAAAGCTGGTAAAATCCCTAATGCTTTTAAAGATGAATTTGGCAATATCTATATAAAAGAAATTAAAGAAGAAAAACCGGATAGTGTTGCTATTTATTGTAGAGTATCTTCTTCACAAAACAAGGATAATTTAGAAAAACAAAAGGAACGTTTAGTATCGTATTGTTTAGCTAAAGGGTATAAGGTTGATCATATTGTTTTAGAATGTGCATCGGGTTTAAATGATAAACGTCCTAAACTGATCAAACTGTTAACTAAAAAAGAGGTTACTCGAATTGTAGTTGAACATCATGATAGATTGACCCGATTTGGTTTTAATTATATAAAACATTGGATGCAAGAAAGAAATGTCTTGATAGAAGTCGTTAATCAAGCTGATAATGATAATGATCGTGACGATTTAATGAAAGATTTTGTTAGTCTGGTGACTTCGTTTACAGCTCGACTCTACGGACAACGTAGGACTAAAAGAAAAACGGAACAATTAATTAAAGAATTAGAAAAGACGTAAAACGATGCAATTAGTAGAGCAACATATTATTAATAAGCAGCATGATCTATTTGAAGAAGTAGATCAGTTAGCGTTTGCTTCTAAAAATCTTTATAGCTATGCTAATTATGTTATTCGTCAAACATTTATTAAAACAGGGGAGTATATTAACTATGGTAAATTAGATAAGCTTTTGCCATCTCATGAAACCTGTAAAGCCTTACCCGCGAAGGTCTCACAACAAGTTTTAAGATTGTTGGATAAAAACTGGTTATCTTTTTTTAAATCAATTAAAGACTGGAAAAGAAATCCAGATAAGTACTCAGGAAGAGCAAAATTACCTAAATACAAACATAAAGAGAACGGACGAAATATTTTAATTTATACGATTTAGGCAATTTCATCGAGACAACTGAAAAAAGGTTTAATATCATTATCCAGGACTGGCTTGAGTTTCTATTAAAAAGCAGTAGAAACATTACAACAAGTTAGAATCATACCAGGATACTCATATTATGTGATTGAAGTTGTTTATGAAAAATTAATCGGGAGCAAATTAAATACGGGTAACATTATGTCGATTGATTTAGGTGTCAATAATCTGTCCGCTATTTTTATCTCTAATGGTGAGACTTATTTGATCAATGGAAAGCCATTGAAGTCAGTTAATCCATTTTATAATAAACGAAAAGCTCAATTGATGTCTTATATTGGAAATAAAGGAACCTCCAACAAGATAGAGAAGCTGACCTTAAAGCGTAATTGTAAAGTGAAAGACTATCTTCATAAAGCAAGTCGAAAGGTCATTGATGTTGCTAAAGAGAATGGTGTTTCTCAGATAGTAATCGGTCATAATCCAGATTGGAAACAGGCCATAAATATTGCTAAGAAAAATAATCAAACCTTTGTTAATATTCCATTTAAACAGTTTATTGATATGATTACTTATAAAGCCGAAATAGAAGGTATAGAAGTTATTTTAACTGAAGAATCTTATACTTCCAAAATTGACCATTTAGCGGATGAAAAACTTGAGAAACAAGCTACTTATTTAGGTAAACGAGTTAAGAGAGGTTTATTTAAGTCTTCTACAGATAAAACAATGAATAGTGATCTCAACGGAAGTTCAGGAATTTTAAGAAAAGTAGTTTCCAATGCGACTGAAAAGTTTGCTAAGGAAATAGAGGGCATTGTAGTATTCCTAAAATTGGTAACAATTTAAATGACTACCATAAAATACTATGGTTTTCAGAATTATTATTTGTATCCATTTGGATATTGGATTTGGATGCACCTACACGGAATTGTAAATTTTCTTGCACTTGCTGCGTTTTTTTAAATGTCCGTTGACTATTTAACGCCATATCATAGTTTGCAATTTTCATTAATTGGTCTCATTATCAATCATTTTTATATCAATAATAGCGTCTGCTTGGTAAGTTTGTTAAAGTTTTCTTGCTTAATGACGTTATACTTGATAAGTTTCAACAAATATAGACTATCCTTTATAGACTAAGGATTATTAATATAACTGCAAAGTAGAGGTGAAGAGCAATGAACGCACGCAGTGCCATGAGTCAATATAAAAAAATTGGAGTACATAGCAATGTTACTGATGCTGATCCTCATCGTCTAATTCAAATGTTATTAAATGGCGCATTAGAACGTTTAGCGACTGCAAAAGGTCATATGGAACGCCATAATATAGAAGCAAAGGGGAAGTCTATCAGCAGTGCAATTGCTATTATTGGTGGATTACAAGCAAGTTTAAATATGGATGCAGGAGGAGATATTTCCAGTAATTTAGATAATTTATATGATTATATGCAGCGTCGTTTATTTCAGGCAAACATTGATAATGATGTAACGGTGGTCGATGAAGTAGTCGGTTTATTATATGAGATTAAAATAGCATGGGATCAGATCCCTGAAGCGGCTCGTAAAGGATTTCGACCTGCTACTATGCAATAAAAAAAGGCATAATATCCTAAGATAATATGCCTGAAAGTAAAATAATTTAAGGGTAGAAGTAATAGTAGCTATCCTTGTAATAAAGATAAAACCCCTTGTAATGATGCATTGGCTTGGGAAAGCATGGAAGTACCTGCTTGTTGTAGTATTTGATTACGGGTCATTTCAGCCGTTTCTTGTGCAAAATCAGCATCTTTAATACGAGAACGAGCCGCTGATACATTTTGTGCTACGTTTTCCAAATTTGAAATAGTAGAACCAAAACGATTTTGTACTGCCCCAAGCACTGCACGTCGATCGTCTATTTGACTAATTGCGCCGTCAATTGTTTCTATTAAGGTATTTGCGGCAGCAATAGTGGTTACATCCGCATTGGCAATACTACCGACTGCAGCAACATTATCTTGTTCTACCCCATCAATTTTTTTATAACCATTAAAGCCCGCTTTACTATCTCCGGTTCCGACGATATTAACGGTATCATCAGAGGTAACTTTAAGATTACCAGTAACACGAATACTGGTACTTACTGCGGTAATACCGCTTGCTGTGGTATCTCCGCCACCAAATAACATAGCAGCTGTGGCAACGGCTGAGGTGGTAGAATCCCCATTTACACGTCCTGTTGCTGCATTTACGGTGGTATCTATACGGATTAATATATCTTTTCCGGTATCGTTGCTCAATGTTAAACGACCCAGATTATCCATTGATGCGGTAACGCCCGTTTCCTGAGTTTTAGCATTGATCGCATTGACCAGACTCCCATCGGCATCACCATCTAAAAATGAGGCAGGCCCTATGGAAACATTATTAATTTGTAACCGTCCTTCACCAATACTACCAGCGGCAACATCCCGATTTTGTTGATTAGGTGCTTGTGCAAAGTTAATACCATCTAATAGCCCCCCAGTTGTTGAAATATCTGCTGCATTAAAACTGGTGGATGCAGAAACATAAACACCATCTAAATCACCTTGATCGACAATATATTTAATGCGTTCAGCAATTTTAAAAACCACATCGCCTTCCCCTATCGTATCCTTAGAGCCGCTGGAGGTTAAACCATTAGCAGTACCAGAGGTTACACTCATACTCATTGCCCCCCCATATTTGGCTGCTGCAATGTCCACTGCCGTTGTCGAATCACTACCGGTATAAATGACAACATCTCCTAATGCAACACTATCAGTCGATGCACCAGCTGTTGCAATACCTTGTGTGCCGCCTGCATCAGCTTGGTGTGCAGCACGTGTTCCGATAGATTGTACCAAGCCTGGATTAGTACCTAGTGCTCTAGCGCGGACATCTCCTGTAGAAACAGGAATGGTTTCGTTGGCATTAGCACCTACATGGAAAGTACGCGTACCAAAAGAACCGTCTAATACTTTTTGCCCATTAAATGACGTGGTTTCACCTATTCGATCAATTTCAGAAACCAGTTGATCAATTTCTACTTGTATAGAAGCTCTATCGGAATCAGAGTTGGAACCGTTTGCAGATTGTATAGCTAAATCCCGCATTCTTTGTAGAATATTAGTTACTTCCTGCATGGCGCCTTCAGCGGTTTGAGCTAGAGAGATACCATCATTGGCATTACGCACAGCAACATTTAATCCCCCTATTTGTGAGGTCATTCTATCAGTGATAGCAAGACCGGCTGCATCATCTTTTGCACTATTAATACGTAAACCAGATGATAAGCGTTCCATAGATGTGGATAAACCATTTTGTGATTTGTTTAATTGGCGTTGTGCATTTAACGCCATAACATTAGTATTGATAACTTGAGGCATGATTATTACTCCTGGGTATCAAATTTTGATCGATATAGTTATAAGTAAGTTTCGATAAAATTTGAAAAATATTATTTTACTTAATAAGTGTTAAGCATTAATAATGCCAATATCATTATTGTTTATCTATCAAAGTGTTATGATGTTTTTTTAGGTAAGACGGCAAAATTTTGACAGAATCTTGTCTGAAATTTGCCGTTGAGTAAAATAAGAATATTGCTTAAGTAGTAAAAAATATATTAAAGTTTTTTCGCACTCAGACGATAACTAAAATCAGGAACAGTAAATATGTTTGTTTAATCAAATCAATAAAGGTTTTAGTTAAACAAAAGGCGGATTGCCCTTAGCAACACGTCTTGCAGTTGAATAATTAAATTGAACTACAGTAAGACAATATCTTTATTGCTGCCCTGTAGTAAGGAGTTTTATCATGGGTCAAGTCATCAACACTAATGTTATGGCGTTAAATGCACAACGCCAATTAAATAAGTCTCAGGGCGGCTTATCTACTGCAATGGAACGCTTATCATCTGGTTTACGTATTAATAGTGCAAAAGACGATGCTGCCGGTCTTGCTATCACCGATAGAATGACCTCACAAGTGAATGGTCTGGGAGTTGCAGTACGTAATGCTAATGATGGTATTTCCGTTGCTCAAACTGCTGAAGGTGCGATGCAGGAAGTAACTAATATTCTACAAAGAATGCGGGATTTGGCAGTACAATCTGCAAACGGTTCCAACTCTGATTCCGATAGAGCTTCTATACAAGTAGAAGTGGATCAACTAGTCTCTGAAATTGATAGAATAGGTAATACGACTTCATTTAATGGACAAAAAATTCTCGATGGGAGTTTCGGTAGTAGAACTTTCCAAGTAGGTGCAAATGCTAATGAAACCATTGCATTGAGTACGGGTGATGTGCGTGCCAATGCGTTGGGTACTAATCCAGGATTAGTGCAATCTATTGGAGCAAGAACGTCGATTCAATCTGATGCAGGGGGTACACAAGGTATTGCAACGGCTGCTGCATCAAATGATAGTATTCAAGCGAATGATATTAATATTTATATAGGTAGTGATTCCACTACAGCAGTAGATCTTGCAGCAGTCAAATATGGGGGGGCAATGGATTTAGGTGTGACTGCTGCCGGAACAGCAAATGGTTTAACCAGTTCGGGCTCAGCAGATACGGCTGGTGAAGGTGATGCGGCATTTAAGATTGTAGAAAGAATTAATTATGTTATTGATCAAGGGGATTTAGAAGGGGTTCACGCTTCCGCTTCTACTAGTTTCAATGCAGGTGATATTTCTACAACAGGTGTGGTAACGGATGGATTAAATTTTGCAGTAGCAGCAGATGAAAGTAATCGGGACGTAGCAGCAGGTAGTATTGGTGCAGGACGGTTACAAATTAATAATGTTTCCATAGGGCCTGCCACATTTCAAGATGGTGATGCCGATGGGAGTCTGGTCAATGCGATCAATGCTAAAACTCAGGAAACGGGGGTTACTGCATCAATGGATGATCTGGGTCGTTTAACATTAAGCAATGATACCGGAAAAGATATATTAATCCGTATAGATACCACCGTAAATGCAGCAACAGGACGTGTAAATGGGGATTCTACCGTCTCTGGTGTAAAAACTGCTGCCATGTTATTTGGTGGTGGCGATACTGTTGCAGCAAGTGGTTTAACGGCAATCAGTACCCAAATAAGAGTCAGTGGTAATATTAAGTTAACGGCAGATGATACCATTAATGTAGTCGATGGTAATAATAATGGGAGTTTTGCTGGCTTTAACGCTTATCAAAAAGTAGATGGTGTTGAACAGGATAATGTTGCCGCAGTGGGTAGTATTGTGAATGCTGATGTATCGACGATTAAAGGTGCTAATACTACTATTGAAACGATTGATGGTGCAATAAAACAAATTGATGACTTACGGGCAAATTTAGGTGCAGTGCAAAATCGTTTTGGATCAACTATCTCGAATCTTGAAAATGTAGCGCAAAATGTATCCGCAGCACGTTCACGTATTAAAGATGCAGATTTTGCCCAGGAAACCAGCAATTTAACACGTAACCAAATATTGCAGCAAGCAGGTAGTGCGATGTTATCACAAGCAAATGCTGCATCACAAAGTGTTTTATCCTTATTAGGATAAGTAATTGAGTTAAGGGCTAGATAGAATAACAGCTTATTTAGCCCTATCCTTTTTAGGGATAAAATAATGAAAAATACGATCTTTAGGCCGTTATCAAAACATGATCATTACCAATGGATTGAAAGAAAAATCCATGCCTGTGTATCTGTTTATAATGATGATAGGGTGATAAAAAGTGTTATGGTGACAGATTTAAAAACAGATAATATTATCAGGGAAGAAGAAATTCCACCTATATGGATACAAAAGTTACATTAATATGGTATAACAACAGAAAGCTGGAATAATAGCTAAATGTATTTAAATAACTGAGGAATGTATCATGGCACCTATTACTTCTATTGGCGTAGGATCAGGGTTACCATTAGAAAATATGATACAGCAGTTGGTTGATTCTGAAAAAGTGCCGGCTAAGGCACGTATGGATTTAAAAGCGAAAGAAGTCACTGCCAAGATTTCGGGATTTTCAACATTAAAAAATAGTTTAGAAAGTTTTCAAAGTACCCTGACCACTTTAAAAGATGTAACAACCTTTCAAGGGCGAGAAGCAACTTCATCTAATCCTGATGCAGTTGCAGTGTCTGCTTCGAAAAATGCAGGAGTAGGAAGTTTTGAAATATCTGTGGAAAAATTAGCTACTGCACATAAAGTGATTTCCAGTGGATTTACGGATGCTAGTTCTCCTGTAGGAACAGGAGATATTACGG
The DNA here is from genome assembly GCA_026994225.1 of Gammaproteobacteria bacterium. Taxonomy (GTDB): domain Bacteria; phylum Pseudomonadota; class Gammaproteobacteria; order GRL18; family GRL18; genus JALWRI01. The sequence goes on from JALWRI010000076.1 coordinate 7,139, forward strand.
TAAGTAGCGGTGCAGGGAGCTTTACCGTTACCATTGATAGCCTGAATAATAGTGTAGCAGGGATTCGGGATGCAATAAATGAAGCAGCGGATAATTTTGGTGTAACAGCCAGTTTAATTAATGTAGATGATGGAGCAGGAGGTACTGAAACTAAACTTATTTTTTCAGCAGATGATACGGGAGTGGATAATCAATTAACGATTGCTATTTCAGGAGATGTTGATGGTAATGATACCGATATGGTAGGGCTGTCACGTTTAACCTTTGATAAAGGGGTGACTGAAAATATGCTAGAGCAGCAGCAGGCAACTGATAGTTTAGCTATTATTGATGGTCAAACTATTACTTCTGCATCGAATACATTAGATAGTGTACTGGAAAATATGAGTATTACATTGCTAGAAGCCGCTCCTGGAGTAAAAAATACTATCACTGTTGCAGAAAATAAAGAGGCGGCTCGTGAAGCCGTAGAGAACTTTGTCAGTAGTTATAATTCACTTTTGGGGGTAACAAATACCCTAACAAGTTATGATGATGAAAAAGACGAAGCGGGGATTTTATTGGGTGATCCCTTATTAAGAGGGACAGTTTTTAAAATGAGGGGAATTATAGGACAGCCAGTTAGTGCAATAAGTAGCGACTTTTCAACATTAGCAGCTATTGGCTTAAGTACAGAAAAAAAGGATGGAACATTACGGATAGATAATGATAAGTTTACTGAAGTTTTGGAAAATAATTTTGATGATATTAGTAAACTTTTTGCCACAGAAGAGGGAGAAGGGGGAATTGCCCGCAGGTTAGATAATATGTTTGAGGATCTCACCAAGTTTGGTGGCACTATTGATACTCGAAAAAATAGCCTAAATAGTATGTTGACGGACTTGGATGAAGAAGAAAAAGCCTTGGATAAGCGCTTGTCCGGGTTAGAAACCCGTTTACGAGTGCAATTTTCTTCTATGGATCAGTTAGTTTCACAACTCAATGCCACCAGTGATTATCTTACACAACAATTAGCTAATTTACCTGGTTTTTCCAATAAAAAGTAAAGGCCATCAGCTTATTTTGTTTTCTTTTTTGTATTCATCTATTATGTATTTTTTATCTTATGAATAAGAAACAAGCCACATTACATCAAATCCATGATACTTTTCTGCATAATATTCAAGTCATAAAAAAACAATGGCCGCATATATATCAAAAAATTATTAATTTGGAACTAAAGCACAGTGAAATCTATGTAGATGAACAAGGAAGTGTGCAACTTGTCATTAATGGTATACCATTTTATCCAAAAGACCCTGCCAAGTTAGCTATTCAAGCGGTACAATCTTTTTTAACTATCCCAACAAGAGTGGTGTTATATCCAGATTATGCTAAGCGTAGCTGGGGCATGACGGATGCAATGACGACCCAAATAAGTCAATTAGCTCAGTCTTTGGAAAATATTTCTAAATATTATTATGCTGATTCGGATACTATTCCCTTATTACTTATGGGAGGTATTGGTTTAGGTCATCAATTAGAAACCTTGTTGAGTCAGGTTAATGTTAAAAGAATGATTTTATATGAGCCTGATTTAGAATTATTTTTTTTATCATTACATACCGTTAATTGGGAAGCAGTGATTGATTATTTTAATCAAGAAGGACGGGCATTTTATTTTATTTATGGGGAATATAATGATGAAATAAGAGCAGCAATAATGGGACTTATTGGGATGGAAGGGAAACATCTGGTTTCTAATATTTCCTATTTTGTCCATTATGATAGTGCTCATTTACGCATGATGTACACAGATATTAAAGATAAAGGTTTTATGTTAACCCGTGGATACGGTTTTTATGATGATGAGCGTTTTGCTATTGAACATACTGTACATAATATGGAATCACAGTATCCTATACTGGCAGAAAAAAATATTGTGCCAGAGGATGCCGTCGCTTTTATCATTGGTGCAGGGCCTTCTTTAGATAATAGTTTTTCCTTGATTGAGAAATATCAGGGAAAAGCCGTGATTTTTGCAGCCGGTTCAGCATTAGATATTTGCCATCGTAGAGGTTTATCTCCTGATTTTTATGTGGTGTTAGAGCGTACGGCTGGCACGGTGCAATGGTTACGGTATTTGGTAGATGATAAAGCCTATTTAAAAAATATTCGTATTTTAGCCAGTAATACTGTTTATCCGGGGGTTTATGATATGTTTTCCAAGCATTTCATGTTCCTAAAACCCACTGATGCCGGTTCAGAATTAATTGATGCCACATTGAAACGTCCGCAAATGGTAACACCAACGTGTGTGAATGCAGCATTAGCTATGGCATTATTCCTCGGGTTTAAAAAGGTGTATTTATTTGGTGTAGATTTTGGTTCGTTACAAAAAGATAAACATCATGCAAAAGATGCCTCACATTATGATATGGAAATAAAAAAACACCAGTCCAGTTTTGAATATGAACAAGTAGAAGAAGAAAATGGCAGAATTATTTATACGACACAATTTTTATATTGGGCAAGAAAATGTTTAGAAGATGTAGTCGATTTATATTCCACTACAGCGATTTACAATGTTAGTCAAGGATTAGTAATTAAAGGTACAACCGAGCTGGAGATAGATGCTGTCAAGATAAGTGTAGAGACCGATAAAGCATCAATTTTATCTGCTATAGAAAAATCTGCAACAGTATTACCCTATGATAGAGAAAAAATTACGATTCTTTTAGAGCCGATTCGGGATAATCTAAAAATAGCGTTAGATGCGTTACTTGCATGTGTAGCAGAAAAAGCAAAATGTCGTAATGATATTATAGATATTTTTAAAAAATTACGAATTATACAACAACAAACTATTGGGATAATGCCAGTTATATCAACGATGTTATCCGGACATATACAACATTATCAAATGGTGGTTTATACCAATGCAATGATGATGCAACATGAATATAATGCGGTGAAATTTGCTAATCAAGCCGCTTTGATTTTTCAAGCAAGTCTGGTGCAAATATGGGATGACTTTAATCAGGGGTTTATGCAAATATATGCCACAGGTAATGCGTGTTTATGCTCTGATTATTTGTATGATATTGGTATTAAATTTAAGAAAAAATCAAAGCAAGATGAGTAACAGGACTATATTATGCTGACAAAAACCTGTATTTTTGGTTTTATTATCAATAATTCACTAGAGTATTTAAAATCAGGGAAAGATAATAAAGAGTATTGGAAAAAGGATCAACATATTAGCCTTATTTCATTAATAAAAAATTTTTTTTATACCTTTAAGAAAGAAGATGAATGTTATCTTTTTATCGCTAGTGAAGATAAAGAAGAAGATTGGGGAAAAATCAATGCCTGGTTAGATAAAGCAGAGTGGGAACATCTACATCATCATTTACCCATTGTTAAATTATTAGATAAACCATTATTAAATGAGCAGGATAAACAAGCATTTCAAGCCGAATGCGACATATTATTAAATGATAAAATATGGGCTATGCCCTATTTGTTCCATTTATATACGCAACATATTGGTGTACATAAATTGCAAGGTACAGAGCGATCAACCGTGATTGATTTATATGATAGCAGTTATATCGTTGCAATAAGGCGACATCATCCTCATTATATTGGTGGTATGGAATTACAGCTTTATGATGCCATGATTGATTTTTTACAATGGCAGCAGGCGCAGACCTGGTTAGATGTAGGGTGCGGCAGCGGCCTATTATATGGTGTATTGAAAAATTATAGTATTGAAAATGATTGTTATTTTCCTCATTATTGTGGGATAGATAATAGTCGAGGTCAAATTATTCGAGCGCAGAAGAATTACCCTGATGGGCATTTTATTTTAGCCGATGCAACACAGATGATTTATCCTGATAAATATTTTGATGTTGCAATAGCCAATGCCTTTTTTGCAGAATTATTGCCTGCACAAGGGGTATCTGCCTTAAAAGAGATATTAAGGGTAAGCCGACAAGGTATTTTTGCAACAATTCGATGTTATAGTAATGTAATAGAGGCTATTCCTGAGAAATTGGAATATCGTTTTTTTAATGGTGAGCGTTTTGTGCGGTATTTTTTTGATATAGACGATATAATGGCTATTTATGAAGCACATCATACTATTATGCTGCAAAAAGAACATGGCTTTTTATTGTATCGTAATGACAGAGCCAATATTGAAGTAACAGAAAAAGGGAATAAAACGAGTTATGATAATTTTTTAGCGATGTTTGCTGATGTAAAGAAGGAAAAAAACCAGCATGAAGGGGACGTTCAAAAAACAGCGATAACGGTTAGGGTAGATGGATATTCAGGCATTAACTGGAGAGTATATCAGTATATAGATTGTTATATTTATCCAAAAAACTGGTATCTACAACGTTTTTCTGAAGTAGTACATCAAGAAGATATTTTATCTTGTTTAGATGCAAAGAACATAGCTGCCACGCAAAACGTAAATTAACTGATGATGCAAAATTTTGCCGTATTTAGATGTGATGCCTCACAAGAGATGGGTGCAGGACATTTAGTACGGTGTTATGTTTTAGCTCAGTATTTAGTACAAAGAAACTGGCAGTGTGCTTTTATTTGTTCACCAGGTTCTCATCAGTTTTTTCCTAAAAGTAATCTGGATGCGGTAGATTATCAAGAAATAGAGGATGAGCAAAAGGATTTACATGCACTGTATCCTGATGGTTGTAAAGTCTTAATTATCGACCATTATCAACGAGATAAAAATTACCAAAGACAGTATAGAGATTGGGCTGAATATATAGTGGTAATAGATGATCTGGCAAATAGAGAACATGATTGTGATCTATTGATTGATGCAGCCTTTGGAGGTAAAAAAGAAAGCTATCTTGGGTTAGTGCCAAAACATTGTACTTTGTTATTGGGGAGTGAATATGCCTTGTTACGTCCCCAATTTTGGCACTATCGCCAGTATCATAAACAAATACCGAGTAAACAACATCTTTTTGTGCATTTTGGTGCGTTAGATCAGCATAATTTATTACCACAGATCATCACTATATTAAACCAGTTATCATTACCGTTTGAATTTGTTATTGACGTATTGGTTTCCTCGAAAACAGCAAATTTTCAACAGATTAAAGAAGCGGCGAAGGCATCTATATTGCCAGTAATCGTACATAGTGATACTCAGGATGTAGCCCCTATTTTATCGCAAGCATCCATTGCGCTTGCTGCAGCAGGTGGAAATAGCTGGGAGCGTTGTTGTTTGGGTATTCCAACAATATTTATAGAAACAGCTTTAAATCAACGTGTTACCTTGCGTAGTATTGTGCAAGCAGGTGCTGGGATCGATATAGGCACGGCTAACCCTTTACAAGTAAACAGATTAAAAAAAGCCTTGTTGGATTTATGGCAAGATCGAGAAAAAAGGCAATTATTTAGTGCTGCGGCACGCTCTTTATGTGATGGTTTAGGGGTACGGCGTGTATATATAGCAATACAACAAATGATACAAAATAGGCAATCTAATGTCGGGATACGATTAACACAAAAATCAGATGTAAAAATGTTATATCAATGGCAGTGTATTGCTGGTATTCGAAAATATTCACATCATCCTACCATGCCATCCTACCAACAACATTGTCAGTGGTTTGCTTCTAAAATACACGATGTAAACTGCCTATTTCATATTATTCAATATCAACAACAAGATGTAGGGATGATACGTTTAGATAAATTAACTCAATTAACAGATAAGAGTTATCTCGTGTCCATTTTGGTAGTGCCTGCATTGCAAGGACAAGGTATTGCTACAAAGGCTTTAGCATTAGTACGTCAGTTATTGCCTGAAATGCACCTGTATGCACAAATTCAGGCTGAAAATAAGGCATCTATCCGTTTATTTACACAATCAGGATATGTACAGCAGGGACACTATTATGTCAGTTTAGGCTCTTGAGGAGATATAGACGATAATGCGTAAACAAATACAGATTAATGGAAGAACAATCAGCAATAATACGCCCCCTTATATTATTGCTGAAATGTCAGCAAATCATCAAGGTGATATAGAACAGGCTTTTGCTATTATGGCGATGGCAAAAAAAAGGGGTGCTGATGCGGTAAAAATACAAACTTATTCGGCAGATACGATGACTATAGATTGTGATTTGGATGATTTTCAAATTCAAAGAGGATTATGGGAAGGATATAATTTATATCAATTGTATGTAGCGGCACAAACCCCTTTTGCATGGCATCCTGCATTATTTGCTAAAGCAAAAGAATTGGATATTACCTTATTGAGTACGCCTTTTGATGAAACAGCGGTAGATTTATTGGAGGATTTACATGCTCCAGCATATAAAATTGCTTCTTTTGAAGTGATTGATTTACCTTTGATTGAGTATGTTGCCAGAACGGGAAAACCTTTAATTATTTCTACTGGTATGGCAACATTAGATGAAATCAAAGCGGCCGTAACGACTGCAAAAGAGGCAGGCTGTAAAGAGCTGGCATTATTACATTGTGTGAGTGGCTATCCTACCCCCGTAGAACAGGCAAATTTATTGACTATTTCGACGATGCAACAGCAATTTGATAGCTTGATAGGGTTATCTGATCATACTCTAGGGACTGCGGCAGCAGTAACAAGTGTTGCACTCGGTGCAAGAATTATTGAAAAGCATGTTACTTTAGATCGGGCAATGGGGGGAGTAGATGCCGATTTTTCTTTAGAACCAAAAGCATTACAACAATTAGTACAAGATTGCCACAGTGCCTTTTATGCTTTAGGTACAGCCGGTTATGAAATAAAACCCGCAGAACAAGAAAATATTATTTTCCGGCGATCTATTTATGTAGTAGAAGATATACGTAGGGGTGAAATCTTGACTGAAAAAAATATTCGGCGTATTCGTCCAGGTTATGGTTTAGCACCCAAATATTATCCACAGGTATTACATCGTAGAGCTAATCAAGATATAAAAAGGGGGAGTGCCTTACAATGGGATATGTTTTCGTAGCATTTTTACCTTACTCTAAATAAAGGCTCTAATACCCGACCATGAAAGCGTGTTGCAAAGTTATGCTTTTTAATGGTATCTGCCAGTAAGGGTAATACTTCTGAATAAGCAGTTAATAAACTATCAATATCTTTAGATTGATGGGAAAAATTGAGGTTATGTCCGCCATTGAGTAAAATACCTCGAAGGTGCATTTCCTGTAAAAAAAGCGATTTTAATTGCCAGCTTGAATATGGTTTAGCATCATGGATGAGTAAAAAAGACCATGTAGGATGGCCACACATTTCTAGCCACGGAGGATGGTGTAAAGATTGTAAGATTGCTTGTAATCCTTTTTGTAAACGTTGTCCTTGTTGCTGTATATGAGTGAGTATATCAGGTTGATGTCGGGTCAATTTATTTAGGGTTGCTTTTGCGGCAGCAAGGGATAAGGTTTCTCCAGCAAAAGTAGCGGAAAAAAAGATACCCTCCATGCAATCCATAATGTCTGCTTTACCTACTATAGCAGAAACAGGATAACCATTTGCCATCCCTTTGCCAAAAGTAGCTAAATCGGGAGTAACAGAAAATAATGCTTGTGCGCCCCCTAGTGCAAAGCGAAAACCTGTAATCATTTCATCAAAAATTAATACTATTTGGTGAGTATCACATAATGCCCGTAAGGTCTCTAAAAAGTTATCGTTAGGATAATAGAGGTTCATAGGTTCTAAAATAACCGCAGCAAATTGGTTTGGGTAGCGTTGCAATAATATTTCCAATGAAGAAATATTATTATACTGGAAGGGATGCGTAAGGGCTTTAACGGTTTCAGGGACACCTAAATCACGAGTTGTTGAACCAATATACCAATCTTGCCAACCATGATAACCACATACAGCAACCCGATCCTTTTTTGTATAAGCACGTGCCAAACGAATAGCAGCGGAGGTAACATCAGAACCATTTTTACCAAAGCGGACTTTTTCTGCACAAGGGATATAATGTACTAATAATTCAGCTACTTCCATTTCTAAAGGGTGGGGTAAGGAAAAAATAGTACCATTATCCATTTGTGCTTTAACAGCATGATCGACATCTGGATCTTGATAGCCTAGAGAAATAGCTAACAAGCCACTGACAAAATCCAGGTATTGATTATTATCCACATCCCAGACATAACACCCTTTGCCCCTTTGAATAAAAAAAGGGGAAACAGCAAAAGGGTAGGCAATTTTACTTTTACTAAAGGTTTGACTACCAAGAGGAATAGTTTGTTCAGCCCGTTGTAATAATTGTTCTGATTGTTGATAACGTTTACACATGGTATTTATCCTCTCGCTGTAGCCATTGCATAATATCTTGGGTAGTGAAAGAGGGATTGTGCGGATATAAAGCAGTATAAACCTCTTTGATAAAGGCAAAATCTTTTGGCGTATCAACAGTCCAACGAAAATGGGAATAATTATTAGCTTGTTGATAATGTTGTAATGTAAATATTTCAGGATGCTGATAGATATACGGAGTAACGTGTTCACGTTGTTCTTTGGTATGTGCTTTCTTCCAGGCCGTTTGCAAGGCTTCCCAAGTAAAAACTTCTGTATCTAATCCATCAGGAAAGCTACGTTCTATCACATTGGAAGTATAATCTGCATCAGGGATTGATAGGTGTAATTGTATCATAGTATCAACAACATGGGGATCGATAAGTGGGCAATCAGCAGTAATACGGATAATATGTTGTGCCTGATAGTATTTTGCTGTGTGGTAATATCTATCAAGTACATCATGTAAACGCCCACGATAATACGTCATCTGTTGTTGAGAGCAAAAATGTGCCAAGACATCGTCACTCTGGTTGGTACTAGTCGCAATTACTATTTTATCAACGTTTTGACAACGTTGTAGACGTTCATATTGTAGGGTTAATAAGGGTTTATCTAATATTGTTTTTAATACTTTAGCAGGTAAACGGCTAGAAGACATACGAGCTTGTATAATAAGAAGTGTATTAATGGCCATGTCGATGTATTGTTACCATAAAGAAGGGTTAATTAATTTTTCGTTATAGATGGCTAAATGCTGAATATTTTGTATATCCGTGAGGGGAGAGATGGATAATAGTGCCTGTAATTGTGCTTTTTGTGTTACGCCACAAAGAATTTTATCTAAATAGGGAATACACAGGGCATAACCTAAACAAGCCTGTAATGGGGTTAATTGATGTTCTGACAAGAACTGGTAATAAGATTGGAAATGGGGGTAATACTGCTCTAAGGATTTAGGTAGTTGCTCTTTAGGCATAAGTAATAATCCTTGTAAAAAAATAGATCGGGCATGTATTTCTATCCCTTTTTGTTGTAATGTTTCTAAATACCCTTGATGTAACCAGCGTTGATCAAACAGGTTAAAGGGGAGTTGTACTATATCCACAGGAAAATGAGGTAAAATTTGATCGAGTTGTTGAGGGGTGTAAATAGATACCCCGATTTTTTGAATAATTCCTTGTTGTTTTAGTGTTATCAGTGCTTGATATAATCGCTCTGCACCGATTTGAAGTAAATTATCTGCATTGTGTATAAGTAAGGCATATAAGGTATGTTGTTGTAAATGCACTAGAGAAAGTTGCAGTGTATTGTGAAGTAACTGTATATCACTATCAGTAATTGAAGAAGAAGTAAAATGAGGGGTTTTCGTTATAATCTGTAGGGGCTGATTGGTGATAGGCTGTTTGAAGAGTTGCCCCAATATTTGTTCACTATTACCATAAGAAGGTGCTGTATCAAAGGTGTTAATATGATGCAACAAAGCGTGTTGTATAATATTTTCTACCTCAACAAAAGGCGTTTGCCCTTGTGTATTACTGATACCATAAGGCATACCAAATTGTACTGTCCCGAGTGCAAGTTTCATGTTTGATGAAATATTTGTTGCAGGGTGTCAATAATGGTATCTTGTTGTGCAAAAGATAGTGTTGGATAGAGTGGTAAAGTGATAGCTTCTGTATAATACCGTTCCATACAGGGATACTGATTGGGATCAAAGCCCATTTTTTGATAATAAGGGTGTCGATAAATAGGAATGTAATGAAGTTGTACGCCGATACCCTGTTGTCGAAGTTGAGTAAATACCTCCTCTCGGCTTATTTTTATCATTGTTGCAGGGATACGGATAATATATAAATGCCATGCAGATTGAGTATCAGGATGTTGATAGGGTAATTGTATGGGGAGGGTTTTGAGTAATTGCGTATAATGTTGTGCTAAGTCATAGCGTTGTTGTTTGTATTGATGAAGTCGCCGTAATTGGCTCACTCCCAAAGCAGCATGTATATCACTCATACGAAAATTATAGCCTAGCTGAATTTGTTCATAATACCAGGGAGGAGGTGTTTGTAAGCTATCAGTATCACGAGTGATACCATGACTGCGTAATAATTGTAACGTGCGGTATAAATGGGGATTTTGTGTTACTAACATACCCCCTTCAGCAGAGGTAATAATTTTTACTGGATGAAAGCTAAAAATAGTAATATCAGAATATTGACATATACCTATTGGTTGATTTTGATATTGTCCTCCAATAGCGTGTGCGGCATCTTCTATGATATAACAACCATACTGTTTTGCTAAATGATATATCGCTTCCATTTCACAACTTTGCCCAGCAAAATGTACCGCAACGATAATTTTAGGTAAGCGATGATTTTTTTTAGCAGCATGAAGTTTTTCAGCTAATGCAGTGGGAGAGAGATTATAAGTGTGTGGATCAATATCGACAAAATCAACTTTTGCACCACAATATAAGGCACAATTAGTAGAAGCAACAAAACTATTTGGGCTGCTCCATAGCCAGTCATTAGTGCCTAAACCCAATGCTAAACAAGCAATATGTAAGGCAGCACTGGCATTACATACTGCAACCGCATAGGGAACATGACAGTATTTAGCAATATGTTGTTCAAACTCAGGGACTTTATCCCCTTGCGTTAACCAGTCAGAACGTAATACGGCATTGACTTCTACAATGTCTTCTTCGGTAATATCTTGATGACCATAAGGAATCATAACAATGACTATGAATGTAAGTGGGCAAGCAATGTTTGCAATGCTTGCACAGTTAAAAAATGTGGATTATTACCAGAGCTATATTCGCTGCCAGGTTTTACTGGTGTGCCTTGTTCTTTGAGTTGATTGCGGGTGTAATTAGACTGGATACCATAAAAACGAATAGAAGGGGTAATAACATAATGATCTGTAAATTCCAGGGTTAAATGTGCATCATCTTTAGGACACATAATTTCATGCAGTTTTTCCCCCGGTCGGATACCAATAATATGTGTAGGGAGTTCTGGTGCAATGGCCTTAGCAATATCCATAATGCGGGCAGAGGGTATTTTGGGGATAAATAACTCACCACCTTGCATACGTTGAAAACTTTTTAATACAAAATCGACCCCATCTTGTAAACTGATCCAAAAACGGGTCATTTCAGGATGTGTAATAGGGAGCTGGGTAGCACCTTCTTTTAATAATTGTTGAAAATAAGGGATGACTGAACCCCGAGAACCCACTACATTACCATAGCGCACTACAGCAAAACGGGTAACTCTATCTCCGGCGATATTATTTGCTGCAACAAATAATTTATCAGAAACCAGTTTTGTTGCGCCATATAAATTAATAGGATTAGCGGCTTTATCCGTAGAAAGGGCAATTACTTTGCTAACATGATTACTTAATGCGGCAGTAATGACATTTTCTGCTCCATTAATATTTGTTTTAACACATTCCATAGGATTATATTCTGCTGCAGGCACTTGCTTTAATGCGGCAGCATGGACAATATAATCTACTCCTCGTAAGGCATCATTTAAGCGTTCCACATCTCGTACATCACCAATAAAATAACGCATACAATCATGGTTATAGACTTGCTGCATTTCAAATTGTTTAAATTCATCACGAGAATAAACGATAAGACGTTTAGGTTGATAACGTTGTAATAAGGTTTTGATAAATAGTTTTCCAAATGAGCCAGTTCCACCTGTGATGAGAATATTTTTATTATTAAACATGATTTGGCTTTTATGTGGGGTTATAATGATGATAGCATTTTGTTGCTTTGCGGTAAAAATTATATCTAACTGAGCCTATTTATCAAGTATTTAACTTGATTGCCTAAAGATAACAGGTTGTTTCTATTGTGATAAAGACAAACAATAAGATAGAAAACGATACCCTTTTATTACGTCCCATATCCGTTGATGATTGCACGCATCAATATATAGCGTGGTTAAATAATCCTAAAGTCAATCAATATTTGGAAACCCGTTGGCATACACAAACGGAGGAATTGGTGAAAAGATATATTATCAATATGATGAAGAGTCAAAATAATGAATTATTTGCTATTATTATAAAAAATTCTCAACAACATATTGGTAATATAAAATTAGGGAATGTGAACAGATACCATGCAAATGCAGAAATCAGTTATTTTATAGGTGAAACAGGGTATTGGGGAAAAGGCTATGCAACAAAAGCAGTACAATTACTTACCGATTATGCGTTAAAGGATAAAAAACTCTATGCACTAAAGGCAGGAGTTTATGCGTCTAATAAAGGTAGTTGTCGAGTGCTAGAAAAAGTAGGGTATACTTTACAAGGTGTATTAGTGAAACAGTTACAAGGAGTAATACAGCGAGAAGATCATTTATGGTATGGAATACAAAAAACGTTATAATACTCCTTTTAGTTAGTGTCAGGACAAGCAGATTGATTTTACAACAAAGACCAGATGGCGCATTGATCGCAGCAACATTAGCATCCAATGCGATAGAAAATGGCATAATACTTTTAGATGATAACAGTCATATTCTTTTTTGGAATGATTGGATGGTATCGTATGCCTTACGAGAAAGGCAAGATGTTTTAGGTAAATCGTTATTTAGTGTCTTTCCAGAATTAAAAAATACCATTTTTTATACGTTCTATCAAAATAATTTAAAATCAGGGTTACCTTGTTTTCTTTCTCAGGCTTTCCATCACTCATTATTCCCCTTATACCGTACACCTTTGAATTATGAGAAAAGGATTCGTATGGAACAACGTATTATTATTAAGCGTTTGAACTATGAAGGGAATTGTTATTCATTAATACAAGTGTGTGATGTGGAAAATGCCGTTATTGGAGAGAGAAATTTACGTATTCGAGCCAAACAGATGCAACAGATGTCGGAACAATTAGAGCGACAGATGTCAGAATTAGATAGTTTGGTGAAAGAACAAACAAAAGGATTAATTATTGCAAAAGAAAGAGCAGAAAAAAATAGTATTGCGAAATCTAATTTTTTGGCAAGTATATCGCACGAATTACGTACTCCAATCCATGCAATATTAAGTTTTTCTTATTTAGGTAGGGAACGAGTACATAAAATAGATAGAGATAAATTACAACAATATTTTAATAATATTGCTAGCGGTGGTGAGCGATTACTTGGTGTTATTAATAATCTGATTGACTTTTCCAAATTAGAAGCTGGCACTATGCGTTTTGATAAAAAAGCCATTGCGCTTAATATCATAGTCAACAGCATTATAAATGAACTACAAGCTGCGAGTATGAGTAAGAATATTACTATACAATTAGATTATGATAAGGTGGATGCAACGGTAAAAGTGTTATGCGATAAAGTACGCATCTTGCAAGTTTTTAGAAATATATTAGAAAATGCTATCTATTTTTCTCCACAAGATGGGGTGATTCATATCAAGATAGCATTGTTAGCAGATACAGGTGTGGCTAAAAAAATTCAGGTTTCTATTGCAGATCAAGGAGCTGGTATTTCGGAAAATGAGTTAAAAGATATTTTTTTAAAATTTACTCAAAGTAATCAAGGACATTATACTGAAGGAACAGGATTGGGTTTAGCTATTTGTAAAGATATTTTAGAGCAACATGAAGAAGTCATTTATGCGGAAAATGCAAAAAGCGGTGGGGCTATTTTTACTTTTACTTTAACCGTTAGCAGTTAATATATAACACTCAAAAAATAGAAGGATAGTATGCAAGAGACAGTACAAGAGTATTACGGTAAAACATTACAAGGTTCGAAGGACTTAAAAACAAACGCATGTTGTACGGATGATGCAGTACCTGCATATTTAAAAGCAATTTTGGCCAAAATTCATCCTGAAGTGATGGCGCGCTATTATGGTTGTGGATTGGTACATCCTGCCCTACTAAAGGGTACACGTATTCTGGATTTGGGTAGTGGTTCAGGACGGGATTGTTTTGTATTAAGTTATTTAGTTGGTGAGAAAGGTCATATTGTTGGTGTGGATATGACGACAGAACAATTAGAAATTGCCAATAAATATCGGGAATATCATCGTGAACAATATAATTATAGCCATACTAACGTGGAGTTTAAGCAAGGTTATATAGAAAAATTGCATGAGTTGGATTTGGATGATAATAGTTTTAATATTATTATTTCAAATTGTGTGATAAATCTGTCACCGGATAAAGAAGCTGTATTAAAAGAGGCCTATCGGGTGCTTAAACCAGGAGGCGAATTGTATTTTTCTGATGTTTATAGTCAACGTCGTATTCCAAGTCACTTGATTAATAATCCCGTATTGTATGGAGAGTGTTTAAGCGGTGCTTTATATTGGAATGATTTTATCACTTTGGCAAAAAAATCAGGTTTTCTTGATCCCCGTTTAGTCGAAGACCGTCCATTGCAAATAGAAAATCATGATATTGCAGCATTGTTAGGGGATATTGCCTTTTATTCTGCAACCTATCGATTATTTAAATTAGATAACCTGGAATCAGCATGTGAGGATTATGGGCAAGCTGTGGTCTATAAAGGGACTATTCCTCATCATCCACATCGTTTTGTATTAGATAAGCATCATCATATACCACAAGGGAAAATGTTTCCGGTGTGTGGTAATACCTGGAAAATGTTAAAAGAAACCCGTTTCTCTGAGCATTTTACTTTTTATGGCGACATGCAACAACATTTTGGTATCTTTGCAGATTGTGGTACAGATATACCTTTTGATCAAAAGGATAATGATACCTCATCAAAGTCAGGTTGTTGTTAATTTTATCCTCCATCATAGTGGTAAAGTAGAGTGAAGAATATATATATTGGTATTGTCGTTGCGTCAGATAGAGCGAGTCAGGGTGAATATGAAGATTTATCAGGCCATGCAATTATAGACACTTTAAAAGAGTATTTACAATCGGAATTTACTCCCATATATCGTGTTATTCCTGATGAACAAAAAGAAATAGAAGCAACCCTACAGCAACTTGCTGATATAAACAAATGTTGTTTAATTGTTACAACTGGAGGAACAGGTCCTGCTTTACGGGATGTGACCCCTGAAGCGACAGAAAATGTTTGTGAACGGATGTTACCCGGATTTGGAGAATTAATGCGTCAAGTCAGTTTACAATATGTACCGACTGCTATTTTATCCCGTCAAACTGCTGGAATTAGAGGGCAAGCATTAATAGTCAATTTACCAGGAAAACCTAAATCTATCAGAGAATGTCTGGATGCTGTTTTCCCTGCTATTCCTTATTGTATTGATTTGATAGAAGGTCCTTATTTAGAATGTAATGAAGCGGTAATAAAGGCTTTTCGACCTAAAAAATAACTATCTAGCTATTTATAGACTACCAAAAACATGAGCTACAATAAACTGATAGTGATAGGCGGTTCAGCAGGATCTCTACTTGTTATCAAACAGATACTAAAGGCATTACCAGGAAATTTTGTTTATCCCATTGTAGTTGTTTTGCATTTATATCACGGTAGTGAAACATCCGTTATACAATATCTAAATAAATATACACGATTAGAAGTACGCAGTATCTTGGATAAGGAGATAATCCAATCAGGGAATATTTATCTTGCCCCAGATAATTATCATGTTTTGTTGGAAACAAAACAACAATTTGCTTTATCATGCGATGCGCCGCTACATTTTTGTAGACCAGCTATTGATGTGTTTTTTACCTCGGTAGCAGATATCTGGCAAGATAATGCCATTGCCATTTTACTAAGTGGAGCAAATCAAGATGGAGCACAGGGATTACTGCACATTCAAAAATTACAAGGCACTGCAATAGTACAACAACCTGAAACGGCTGAGGCAAAAAAAATGCCTAAATCAGCGGTTGCTTTAGGTGTTCAAAAGCAATATAAGCCACAACAGATTATAGATTATTTATTATCGGCATAGGATAGGTTAATTAGTATATAATAGGTGGTCTTTATTAAATATTATGGAGAGTTACTCTTGTCTGTATTAGATCCAAAGCGGTTACCAACAGCATATGGCTTACGTTGGTTAGAACAAGGTTTATTGTTGTATAAAAAAGCGCCTATCCAATGGGTATCTATTTTTTTGGTATGGTTAGCATTACATCTCCTCTTATCTAGTCATGTTTTATTAACCTTTTTTTTATATTTTCTTGCACCAGTATTAACAGGTGGTGTAATGCTAACGTGTGATAAACTTATTAAAGATAACACTATTGTAGTGACTGATTTATTTAGTAGCTTTGCTGAACATGGGAGAGAATTGAGTCGTATTGGTGCTTATTACTTATTGGGTTTAATAGCGATTGCAATATTACTTTTTCTATTCGGGGTAATAGTGAGTAGTATAGCAAAATTTATGGGGCTGGATGTGCAAATGTGGTTATCATCCATCCTTAATGATGAATGGCGATTACGGGTATTTTTAATGGTTATTATCAGTCTTTCATTGTTATGTACTATTCCTTTATTTATGGCATTATGGTTTTCTCCAGCATTAGTCGTTTTTCAAAAAATAGCAGCAAAAGAAGCGATGATATTAAGTTATTATGCTTGTTTATATAATATTCGGCCTTTTACTTATTACGGTGTTATAGTGTCAGTGTTATTGATAGTTGCTATTTTACCCTTTATGTTGGGATTATTAATTTTAATTCCTGTAATTTGGGGATCTATCTATGTGGCATATCAAGATATATTCCCTATTGTGAAATCTGATAATACTAACTCATCCGATTCAAATCCTAAAAGGATAGTCGTTGCAATATAATGGAATAGGGATATGAAAAAAGTAACAGTCATACAACATCTTTTGTTTGAAGATTTAGGCTCTTTTGCTGCAATATTAGAAAAACAAGGCTATGTGATAGAATATTTGCAAGCAGGATATGATGATTTATCCCAGCTTGATCCTTTATCGGATGCAATATGGGTGGTATTAGGTGGTCCGATTGGGGTTAATGATATAGCTGATTACCCTTTTTTGCAGCAAGAGATAGCATTATTGCAACAGCGTTTAGAAGCAGATAAAGTAACGTTAGGGATTTGTTTAGGGGCTCAACTTATGGCATCTGCTTTAGGTGCTAAGATCTATGCGGGGAGGAAAAAAGAAATAGGTTGGGGGAAACTCTTTGATATTAAAAAGCATTCAGTATTACAGTACTTGACGGATATTCCAGTATTACATTGGCATGGTGATACCTTTGATATACCTGATGGTGCAGTATGTTTGGCTAGTTCAAAGATAACTCCTCATCAAGCCTTTTCGTGGCAAAAAAATAGTTTGGCATTGCAGTTTCATCCTGAAGTAACGGCTCAAGGAATGGAACGGTGGTTTATTGGACATACCGCAGAAATTCATGCAGAAAAGCTATCTGTACAACAATTACGAGCAGATACCTTACACTATGCAACAGCATTAGAAATGGCTGGAGCTAAAATGTTAGATACCTGGTTGAAAAATCAAATCCGCTAGGAGGAGAGGTAAAAACAGCTATACGCTAACTAGCTATTGTAACTTCATTTTGATACACTTTTTCTTAGCTTTGTACAAGCAAAGATACATACCTGAGTGTGGGATAATTATTGTCTAGGTATTCAATCAGGTAGTCATTATTTATCTGGTAATAATCCTTTTTTTAGTATTAAGTCATGGTGTTTTTTGTATATGTACGATTATCAGATAGTATTACATTATCATGTTATTTTATTTAGAGAGAAATTGTTATGTTAGAAAAAAAAAGTCTTTTTCGTTGTTTATTAATTAGTTTAGTGCTTGCTGTGCCATTTACCTTACTGATGCAAAAAATGATACCAGGTGTAGCATTACAAAAAATTTTCGTAATAATGTTAACTATTTGTTTTATATCAGGTATTATTGTTTTAATGGTGGAAAATAAATGGGCAGGACAAAATGCGGTATTTTCTGTAAAAGAAGATATGATTGACGGAGAAGAAACGGGTATAGTGAAATGGTTTGATGGAAATAAAGGGTATGGATTTATTACACGAGGTAATGGTGGCGATGTTTTTGTACATTTTAGAGCTATTAATACTCGAGGTAAACGCCGTTTTTTATCGGAAGGGGAAAAAGTGAAATTTCGAGTAACAGAAGGGGAAAAAGGGCCTCAGGCGGAAGATGTAACAATTATTGCTGTATAGGAAATAGATATGCTAGTGCTAGCTGGAAAGTGAATGATAAAGGGGAATATACAGCATTAACAGGTTTTAGTATTATGGATAGACGTCTCTTTGATGGAAAAAAGACGTCTATTGCAATATCTGTTATCAAGGATTGGTGATCATTTCTTGTAAGGTGTATTCAGTAAAGTATTGACCTGTATAAGTTTGGCTATCTTTTCCGAACAAGAATAAATATGCCCAGGCTAATGCTTCAGGGGATTTTAAGGTACTATTATCTTCGCCTGGATACGCTTGTTTTCTCATTGCTGTTTTTATTTTACCTGGGTTAAAACTATTAACTCGAATAGCAGTATTTTCACACAGTTCCTCTGCAAAAATTTGCATCATATTATCAACGCCTGCCTTACTGACGGAATAAGCACCCCAATAGGCTTTAGCTTGTTTTGATACATTATCTGAGGTGAAAACGACTGATGCAGAAGAGGATTTTTTGAGTAGTGGTAGACACACTCGGGTTAAAAAGTAGGGAGCATGTAAGTTGACTTGCATGACTTTAAACCAAAGTTCCATGTCATATAAGGGTAAGGGTGTTAAAGTCCCTAATATAGCAGCATTATGTAATAACCCATCAAGCCGTCCAAATTCATTTTCAATATTAAGGGCAAGATCTGCATAATCTTTTGCCGTTGCTCCTTCTAAATTCATAGGGTAAATAGCAGCTTGTGGATATCCAGCAGCTTCTATCTGATCATAAAGTACCTCAAGTTTATGTACTGTACGTCCTAATAAAATAACGGTTGCGCCATATTGTGCAAAGGTTTTTGCAGCCATAGCACCTATGCCACTGCCTGCACCCGTTACGAGAATAATTTTATCTTGTAATAAATCTTGATTAGGTAAATAAAATGTTTGCATCAGTGTTTGTTTAACTCATATTATAGTGTAGGGGTAGGAAAGTTCTCTCTTATTGTAATGCGTAATGTACTATGAATACAAAAAATTAATAATAAAATTATTATTACATTATATCAATAAGTACTGATTTTATTAATATATGTTATGATGATGTTCAATAAAAAAAGCAGGGGGGATTGTTTATAATAGATAATAGGAGTAATTAAGATGATAAAACAAAAAGATCAGACAGACATACAAATAAAACATACTCGTAATAGAGCAATGGAGAAAACATTAAATGAGGCACATTTAAGTATTGATCCGATTGATGAAAGGTTAGAACAATTATGCATTCTTGCGAATGCCTGGCATAATAATCGTAGTAATAGTATCGATTCCCCCTCATTTAAACAATCGTTAATTCTCTGTGCTAAAGAACTTACGCAGATTGTTGAGAACCACCCTTTAAGTACAAAATAGGTTAGTGAAGCAAAGGGATAATGTTGCAGCTAATGAATTTATTTAAGTGATTAGTTGCAACTTGGCAGATATAGACATATAATTCATCCGCATTTTGAAATACTACTTCTATAATGCTTAATACTATATTTATACACTGATATATCTAATTTGTGTGATAAAATTCATGATGAAACTAATATAAGTGTGGTAAGTTTTTTACTTGTTATTACCTAAAGTAATAGCAGAATATGTTTGGGCCATAGGCCCATTTTTTGTTTATACAGGTTGTAATTTATTGTGTCAAAATCAGAAACCTTATCTGAATTACTCGCACCCATTATTGAAGCTATGCAGTATGAATTTGTTGGAGTAGAATTTTTTCCACAAGGACAACATTCATTATTGCGTATTTATATAGATAAAGAAAATGGGGTAAATGTAGATGATTGTGCATTAGTTAGTCGTCAAGTTAGCCGATTTTTAGATGTTGAAGATCCGATTCCATCAGAATATATTTTGGAAGTATCTTCCCCAGGAGTGGATAGACCCTTGTTTACTATTGCACAATTTGAACAATTTATAGGACATACGGTAAAAGTGCGTCTACGTCAGGCATTGAATAAGAAGAGAAAATTCATAGGGATTATACAATCGATAGAAGGTGATAATATCACGCTAAAGATGGAGGATAACATCGCCGTTTTAACTTTTCAAAATATTGAAAAAGCCCGCTTACAGGCACAATGGTAATAAAGTAGTACAACGATTGAGGAAAGGGGTAAATGACAATATTAAAGATTTTTTGGAGGTAAATAATTGTGAGTAAAGAAATTTTATTAGTTGTTGCTGCCGTTTCTCATGAAAAAGGAGTTGACCAAGAAGTTATTTTTGAAGCGATTGAAATTGCTTTAGCTACCGCAACAAAAAAACGGCATGGGGATATTGATGTACGTGTCAGCATTGATCGTAAAACAGGAAATTATAAGACATTTCGTCGTTGGCGTGTATTAGATGATGATACAGAATTATTAGAATCATTAAAAACACAAAAATTATATTCACGTATACATGATGAACATCCAGAATTAAAAGTGGGTGATTATTTGGAAGAACCGATTGAATCAGTAGAATTTGGTCGTATTGCTGCACAAATGGCTAAACAAGTAATTGTACAAAAAGTGAGAGAAGCAGAACGAGCGCAAGTGGTTGATGCATATCATGATCGTATTGGTGAATTAATTTCAGGAGTGGTAAAACGCATTGATCGAAGTGGTATAATTTTAGATTTAGGTGAAAATATTGATGCATTAATACCTAGTGAACATCTTATTGCCAGAGACAGCGCTCGTAATGGTGATCGATTAAGAGGTTATCTTTATGATGTACATCATAAAGACAAGGGGCCACAATTATTTGTAACCCGTACCGCACCCGAGTTATTAATTGAGTTATTTAAAATTGAAGTACCTGAAATAGGTGAAGGTTTGATTGATATTTTAAGTGCTGCAAGAGATCCTGGTTTACGAGCAAAAATTGCAGTACGTTCTAATGATCAACGTATTGATCCGGTTGGTGCTTGTGTAGGAATGCGTGGATCACGTGTTCAGGCAATTTCTAATGAGTTGGCTGGTGAACGGGTAGATATTATTTTATGGGATGAAAATCCTGCACAGTTTGTGATTAATGCAATGTCCCCAGCAGAAGTTTTATCTATTGTGATGGATGAAGAAGCAAATAGCATGGATATTGCAGTAGAAGAGGCTCAACTGTCCTTGGCCATTGGACGTAATGGACAAAATATTCGGCTTGCAAGTCAGTTAACTGGCTGGATATTAAATGTGATGACAGAAGAGCAAGCAGAAGAAAAAAGTACAGAAGAAGCAAAAACAATACAGGAGAAATTTAAACGGCAATTAGATGTAGATGATGATATTGCAGAGATTTTAGTCGCAGAAGGGTTTACTTCATTAGAAGAAATTGCTTATGTTGCTTTGCAAGAAATGTTGGAAATAGAAGAGTTTGATGAAGAAATTGTACATGGTTTACGTGAACGTGCAAAAGATGTGTTATTAACACAAGAAATTAGTAATGAAGAACATTTCACTGAAAGTTCTAATGAACTACTAGCATTAGAAGAAGTGAATCAAGAATTGGTAGATCAGTTGGCAACATTAAAAGTAGTAAGTCTGGAAGATTTGGCAGAACAATCGGTGGACGATTTGATAGTATTAGATGGTATTAATGAAGAGTTGGCTGCTAAACTAATCATGACAGCGAGAGAGCCCTGGTTTAATAAAGATAAGAATCAAGGTTAAGGAGAATGAAAAATTATGTCAAATGTAACCATTAAACAGTTTGCCAAAGATATTGATACACCGGTAGATCGTTTACTAGAACAAATGAAAGAAGCGGGTATTTCAGAAAGTAATGCAGAAGGTAGTATTACAGATATTGAAAAAGAAACGTTGTTAACTTATTTGCGTAGAAAGCGTTCTCCTACTACACAGCAAGAGCCGCGAAAAATAACGCTAAAACGTAAAACTAAAAGTAAGATTAAAACTCACGGAAAAGGAAAAACGATTACGGTAGAAGTACGTAAAAAACGTACTTATGTAAAGCGTAGTGAATTAGAATCAAAGCAAGCTGAAAAAGACAATGCTGAAGCTGAAGCGAAGGCTGTAAAAGAAAAAGCAGCTAATAAAAATAAAACGGTTACCAGCAATATAGAAAAGCAGCTTAAAACAGAAAAGAAGGAAACTGAGACAAAAAGGCAGCATTCTGCACGCAATAATAAGCGTGTAGAGCAGACATCAGATAATAGTAATATACGCTCACCAAAGCAGACTAAAGAATCAAATAAAAAACATACCACAGAAAATAAAACAGCAGAGCCAGTAGTTCAGGTAGCTAAAGTAGTAGAAGAGGCACCGAAGAAAGCAAAACATAAAGATAAGAAGGATACAGTATCTAAATCAGATAAAAAGGCAAAAGGACATACGAATAAAGAGCGAGAGGAAGGAAAAGAAAATCGCCGTAAAGATTTAATGCCTCGTAAGGGAGGACAGCGTAAAAATTTAGTCAATGTTGCAGCGAGTGAAGAAGAAGAAACGGTTAAAATTCGTGTAGGCAAGAGAAAAAACAAAAAACGTCGAAATACATTAACAGAAACACAACATGCTTTTGAAAAGCCGGTGGAAGATCGGGTTTATGAGGTAGAAATTGGCGCTACGATTAAAGTGAATGAACTGGCTCAAAAAATGTCAGTGAAAGCAGCAGAAGTCATTAAAGTTTTAATGAAAATGGGAACGATGGTAACTATTAATCATGTCCTGGAACAAGATATTGCCGCATTAGTTGTGGAAGAAATGGGGCATAAGTATAAGTTAGTAGATGCTAATGCTTTAGAAGCATCCTTATTGACAGAAATAGATAATCCGGTCGGTGAACTAGAAACTCGTGCGCCGATTGTCACTATTATGGGACATGTTGATCATGGTAAGACATCACTGCTTGATTATATTCGTAGCACTCGTGTTGCAGCAGGGGAAGCGGGAGGTATTACTCAACATATTGGTGCATATCATGTGGAAACAGAAAAAGGGATTGTATCCTTTTTAGATACACCAGGACACGCTGCATTTACCTCCATGCGTGCTAGAGGGGCGCAAGTTACGGATATTGTAGTATTAATTGTTGCTGCCGATGATGGGGTGATGCCACAAACAAAAGAAGCCATACAACATGCTAAAGCTGCAAAAGTACCCCTTATTGTAGCGGTCAATAAGATAGATAAAGAAGCTGCTGATCCTGATCGTGTGAAAAATGAATTAGCAGCATTAGATGTTATCCCTGAAGATTGGGGTGGTGAAAATATGTTTGTACATATTTCAGCTAAAACAGGAGAGGGCATTGATGAATTACTTGACGCTATTTTATTACAAGCAGAAGTGTTAGAGTTAAAAGCTGTGAGTACAGGCCCTGCAAAAGGGATAGTGCTAGAATCTCGTTTAGATAAAGGTCGGGGGCATGTTGCCACAATTTTAGTGCAACAAGGCACCTTGCATAAGGGAGATATTATTTTAGCCGGACTGGATTATGGACGGGTACGAGCATTATTAGATGAAAATGGTAAAGCGATTAGCTCAGCAGGGCCTTCTATTCCGGTTGAAATTCTAGGCTTATCTGGTACGCCGGTAGCCGGTTCAGAAGCCTTAGTCATTCCAAATGAGAAGAAAGCAAAAGAAGTTGCTTTATTTCGTTACAATAAAGAACGTGAAGGAAAATTGGCACGTCAACAGGCAAGTAAATTAGAAAATATGTTCTCTCAAATGGGAGATGATGAATCAAAAATATTAAATATTATCTTAAAAGCAGATGTACAAGGTTCAGTGGAAGCGATTTCTGATGCCGTAATGAAATTATCTACAGATGAAATTAAAGTAAAAATTATTTCTAGCGGCGTGGGAGGGTTAAATGAATCAGATGCCCAACTAGCCCTGGCATCTAATGCAATATTAATTGGTTTTAATGTGCGCGCAGATAGTACAGCAAAACAATTAATTGAAGAGGAAGGGATTGATCTACACTATTATAGTGTTATTTATGATTTAATTGATGAAATCCGTGCTGCAATGACGGGTATGTTATCACCTGAATTTAAAGAAAATATTACTGGTATTGCAGAAGTGAGAGATGTGTTTCGCTCACCTAAATTTGGTGCGATTGCAGGATGTATGGTAACAGAAGGTATCATTAAACGACATAATCCTATTCGGGTTTTGCGTGATAATATTGTTATTTATGAAGGTGAACTAGAATCTTTGCGCCGTTTTAAAGATGATATTAATGAGGTAAAATCAGGGATGGAGTGTGGCATAGGTGTGAAAAATTATACCGATGTGCATGTCGGTGATTTAATTGAAGTTTATGAGCGGATAGAAATTACACGAACTTCACTGTAGGTATAGGTATGCAAAAACAATATAATCGCACACAGCGGGTAGCTGAAATGATGCAGCGAGAACTTGCATGTTTGATCCAACGAGAGCTAAAAGACCCTCGAGTAGGCATGACTACTGTATTATCTGTAGAGGTAACACGAGATTTTAGTTTTGCTAAAGTTTATATCTCATTGCTTGGAGATGATGAAGTAAAAAAGAGGGCATTATCAGGGTTAGATAATGCTAGTGGTTTTTTACGTAGAGAATTGGGTAAACGTATTAGCCTGCGAATTACTCCAAAATTGCGATTTATTATTGATAACTCCAGTGAAAAAGGGACAAACTTAAGTCAATTAATTGATAAAGCATTAGAGTCTGATAAGCACTTACGGGCTGTAAATGAGAAACAAGACCAGTAAAAAAATTGATGGCATTATCGTGTTAGATAAACCTAAAGGGATAAGCTCTAATGCTGCCTTGCAACAAGTAAAACGTTTATTTAATGCAAAAAAAGCGGGTCATACGGGTAATTTAGATCCTATGGCAACAGGAGTATTACCATTATGTTTTGGACAGGCTACGAAAGTATCTTCATTTTTATTGTCAGCAAATAAAAGTTATATAGCACGGATACATTTAGGAGTACAAACCAATACGGGGGATACGGAAGGGGAAATTATTAAAACCTGCACCGTACCGGCGTTAGAAGCGGTGCAAATAAATAGTGTCCTGCAAGATTTTATCGGTACTATAACGCAAATACCTCCTATGTATTCTGCTCTAAAACATCAAGGGCAGGCATTGTATAAGTTAGCGGCAAAAGGATTAGAGGTTGAAAGAAAAGCTCGTCAGATCACAATATTCCAGCTACGTTTACTTTCCAGAAATGAAAATGAATTAGAAATTTTTGTAAATTGTTCAAAAGGAACCTATATTCGAGTTTTAGCTGAAGATATTGCGAAGAAACTAGATACTGTGGCACATTTAACAGTATTACGTAGAACAGTAGCAGAGCCTTTTACTTTACAACAGGCTTTTACCCTCGAAGCATTACAAAGTTTGTCTAGCGTACAAAGAGAAATGCAACTATTGCCGGCAGAACAAGCATTACAGCATTTACCTCAATTAGTGTTAAATAAGCAGCAAAGTCAGGCTATCAGTTATGGACAAAAAATAAATAGCGATAGTTTATCTGATACGGTAGGGAACATTAATGTACAAAAAGGGAATAGCCATTTAATACGTTTAATCAATGATCAAGGAATATTTATAGGGATTGGCGTATTAGATGATATACAACTTAAACCAAAGCGTTTATTTTTGGGCTGAATCATCGTCTACTTATCATCAGTGGATAAATGGTTGAGTATTTTTTTATAATAGGTAATTAATACTTGTGTATGTTGAGTCATACGGCTAGAATGGCGAGTATTTTTTATCTTCATTAGCAATTAGCGGAGTATCTGTTGGATGATTACAGTACAAGAAAAAGCAGAAATTATTAAGGCGTACGGAAAGAATGAAAATGATAGTGGTTCTACTGAAGTACAGGTAGCATTGTTATCAGCAAAAATTAATGATTTATCGGGACATTTTAAAGAACATACTCACGATCATCATTCTCGTCAGGGATTATTACGAATGGTGAGTAAACGGCGTAAATTACTGGATTATTTAAAAGCAAATGATGCAGAACGTTATCGTTCTTTAATTTCACGTCTTAGTTTACGTAAATAAGAAACGTTTTCTATACATAACAAGATATATAACGTCCTCATTGTGTATGCAAATAATAGGCTATGGTAATGAGGGTGATAGACTAAACAATTAGCCTTTTTAGTTTTAAAGTGACTTTTTTAAGATAATCACTATTAGTATGGTGATTCTATAAAAAAGTAGAACATTGCATTGAATATCCTAAAGGAAAGACATTGTGGCTGTAGTAAAAAAAGAATTTCAGTTTGGCGATCAGACAATTACCTTAGAAACGGGTGAAATAGCTCGTCAGGCAACTTCCGCAGTAATGATTAGCATGGGTGAGACTGTGGTATTTGTTACGGTGGTAGCAAGTAAAGAAGTTGAAACGAGTCGTGATTTTTTTCCTTTAACAGTAAATTATCAGGAAAAATCCTATGCGGCAGGGAAAATTCCAGGGAGTTTTTTCAAACGAGAAGGACGTCCTGGAGAACATGAAACACTGATTTCTCGTTTAATTGATAGACCTGTACGACCTTTATTTCCAAAAGGATTTGTAAACGAAGTACAAGTCATTGCAACGGTTGTGTCTATTGATGACAATATTAGTGCAGATATTGTTGCGCTATTAGGTACATCTGCAGCATTATGCTGTGCTGGCGTGCCTTTTAATGGCCCATTAGGTGCTGCGAGAGTGGGTTATCAGGAGGGTAAATTTTTGCTTAATCCAGATAAAGCAAGTTTACAATCCTCAGCATTAGATCTTGTCGTTGCTGGAACACGTGATGCTGTTTTAATGGTAGAATCTGAAGCAGAAGAATTATCTGAAGAAATTATGTTAAATGCAGTAATGTTTGGGCATGAACAATTTCAAACAGCTATTCAGGCAATTCAAGAGTTTGCGGATGAAGTGGCAACCCCTAAATGGGATTGGAAAGAGCCAGAAAAAGATACCGTACTAGGGGAAAAAGTAGAAGCCTTAGCAAAAGAAGAATTAAGTGCTGCGTACACTATTAGTGATAAAATGCAACGTCAGGAAAAATTATCTGAAATTCGTTGCCGTATTGCAGAACAAGTACAATCAGAAATAGATAGCGAAGAAGATAGAAGTGCAGATATTCTATCAACGATTGGTAGTTTAGAAAAACGTTTAGTGCGTGAAAATATTATCAATGGGGGGGCTCGTATTGATGGTCGTGATACAAAAACAGTTCGTCCATTAACGATGCGTACTGGGGTTTTACCTAGAACACACGGTTCAGCATTATTTACACGTGGTGAAACGCAAGTATTAGCAGTTACTACACTCGGTACAGCAAGAGATGCACAAACTGTAGATGCTCTGGATGGGGAATTTAGAGATAGCTTTATTTTACATTATAACTTTCCTCCCTATTGTGTAGGAGAAACTGGTTTTGTCGGGACACCAAAACGGCGTGAAATTGGTCATGGGCGTTTGGCTAAACGAGGTATTGCGGCAGTAATGCCTTCAGAAAAAGATTTTTCTTATACTATTCGAGTGGTCTCAGAGGTGATGGAATCGAATGGTTCTAGTTCTATGGCGTCTGTATGTGGTACTAGTTTATCTTTGATGGATGCTGGTGTGCCTATTCGTTCTCAAGTTGCTGGGATTGCAATGGGACTGATTAAAGAAGGGGATAAATTTGCAGTATTAACGGATATTTTAGGTGATGAAGATCACTTAGGTGATATGGATTTTAAAGTAGCAGGGACAGAAAAAGGTGTTAATGCCTTACAAATGGATATTAAAATTCAAGGTATTACTAAAGAAATTATGCAAATTGCATTGGAACAGGCTCGTGATGCACGCATACATATTTTAGGGGAAATGAATACGGTGTTGGATAAGCCCCGTATTGATATGTCTAACTTCGCTCCCCGTATTGTAGAGTTAAAAATTCATCCAGACAAAATCCGGGATGTGATTGGTAAAGGTGGTGCAACCATTCGAGCCTTAACAGAAGAAACTGGTGCGAGTATTGATATTAGTGATGAAGGATTAGTGAAAATATCTTCTCCTGATAACGCTGCTGCATCAGAAGCAAAAAAACGTATCGAACAAATTACAGCCGATGTAGAGGTAGGTAAAGTTTATACAGGTAAGGTTGTTAAGATTATGGATTTTGGGGCATTTGTCAGTTTATTCCCGGGTAAAGATGGTCTAGTACATATTTCTCAAATTTCAGATGAACGGGTAGAAAATGTTAGTGATAAATTATCAGAAGGAGAAACCGTACGAGTTAAAGTGCTTGAAGTGGATAAGCAAGGGCGTATTCGTTTAAGTATGAAAGCAATTGATGAAAATGATGTAGAAGCGCAAGCTGAAGAGACAGCAACAGTAGATGGCGAATAATATTTTAAGCTATTAACTAACCAAACCATCCCTTTTCGTTAGAAAAGAGATGGTTGACAAGCATATAAGGTTATATTTGAGTACACAGCAGCGGGGGGAATGTTTACATTTGTGATTGTAAATAATTAGCCAGTCCAATACGATCAATTAATCCTAGTTGTGTTTCTAACCAAAAAATATGATCTTCTTCTGTATCTTTTAATAATGTTGTTAATATATCACGGGTATCGTAATCTTGTACCGTTTCACAGTATGCAATTGCTTCTTTTAGATCAGCTGCAACTTTTAATTCATATTCTAAATCTGCTTTAAGCATAGCAGGGACATCATTACCACTTTGTATTGGTGCTCGTGCTAAAATATCCGGTTTGCCTTCAAGAAATAATATACGGCTAATTAATGCACTAGCATGTTCTTGTTCATCTTGCATTTCATGGTTAAATTGTTCATAAAGTTTGTTTAATCCCCAGTCTTCATAAATTCTTGAATGGAGAAAATACTGATCCATCGCTGCCAGCTCGCCAGCAAGCTGTCTATTTAATAATTCAATAACTTTACTATCACCTTTCACTTTATTCTCCTGTATCCATTTGAGATTGTTGGTAATTTTCTAGCCCCATATTTTTAATTAAGGTTTGCTGAGTTTCACACCAGTCAATAAAATGCTCTTCTTGATCGAGAATATTTGTGAGTAACTCCCGTGAAACATAATCGGCTACCTGCTCACAATATGCAATAGCATCAGTTAAAACACGCCGTAGTGCCTGACTTTTATCTAAATCACAGTTGATTATTTCAGTGATGTCTTCACCTATTTGAATAGGAGGGATATGTTGTAAATTAGGTAAACCTTCTAAAAAAAGAATACGTTCAATCAATTTATCCGCATGTTTCATTTCTTTAATGGATATACGGTAATCACACTCATTAAGTTGATTTAAGCCCCAATTACGGTACATGCGAGCATGTAGGAAATATTGATTAATGGCAGATAAAGTATGGCTTAGTACCGCATTTAGATGTTGTAAAACATCAGAATTACTCTGCATAAAAGTACCTCATTAGATAAATAGATAATAACAAGTTATAGACCAGCTTAGCATAAATCCTGTCTTTTATGCTACCACTTCTGCTTAGGACTTTTTTGCCCGGAAAATAAGGTAAAAACACATAGTGTATTAACTAATTAATCTTTAGGGCGTTTAGATAAGGTTTCTTGAATGACTTCATTAATAGAGCGAGAGCATTTACCACAACACGTTGCAGCACCTAATCCCTGTTTAATATCATCCATATTTGAAGCACCATCATAAATAGCTTCTTTTATTTTTCGATCGGTAATGGAACGACAGATACAAAGATACATATTAATAGCCCCCTATAGATATATGATAGATATATTTTAAATGTAAATGAGAATGATTGTCAATAGCATTATTTAAGTGTTGATTTTTTAAATGAGAATTATTATCATTTAAAAATAGAGTATATAATGATAAAAGACAAGGAGAGGGAGATGACAATATTGATTGATATGCGTTTAAATAAGAATGTACCCATTATTTATTTACGCAGTAAACAGTCAGGAGAAATAATCTTTCAATATTTATCGAGCGTTGTTAAAAAGTGGCAAAAAAATGGTGATATAACATGTATGGACTGTTATCAAACACATACTGAATTAAGCCAGTTTGATATTTTTGCTACCGAATTACAGCATATTTAATGGATTAGAAGGTTATAAAAATAATGTGTAAAACAATATCACCAACGATGAAATCATTAGTAGTAGAGCATAGCTTAAAACCAGCTAAAATAAAAACTCGTAAGCAATTATATCAATTAGATGGATATTATTGTCCGGTGATTGGTACATGTATGACGTTAGGAGAAATAAAAAAAGTATTACGGCAGAGTAAATACAATATTAAAGGACTAACCGATCACGACTTGCACATATTAGCTGTTAGTAAGGCACAAGATAAAAGATCGGTGACTGGAAAACGTTTACAAAAAGTGATGGATAAAAAATATCAACATTTGATTAATAAAGCTAAAAAATTTAAGGAGATACAACAATTACAAGATTTTTGGTCAGAAAGTTTTTATCAAGGAGATATTGCAGGTGCATTTTGGGTGATCATCACACATCCTTTGTGTGATGTTAATTTGTTAAAAATGGTATATGGTGAAGTACATATGCTTTCGCACATATCAGGAGCAAGTCAACGTTATGATATAAAAACACTAGATAAATTAAAGAATTTAGTTAAAGAGAAAGAGTGCGCTGCAAATGATGCTTTACTCGATGTGCAAAAGTGGAAAAATAAATATCAACGTATGCAACAAAAATTGGTAGAATATGCACAAGAGCTTAGACAAAATAAGGAAAAGATAGAGCAATTAGAGAATAAACTTAATCAAAGTAATGCACAACAATTACAGATACAACGTGAGCATGTGCAGCAATTAGAGAAAAAACAGCAGCAAAGTGAGGTATATATTCATAAATTAACACAACAGGTAGAAAAAAAACAGGAAAAAAATCAACAACTACAAGTATATTGCGCAGAATTATTAGGGCAAGTGAAGAATATACAAAAAGAAAATCAGTTATTACAACAATTATCCTCTATGCATCCAATAACTGATTGTCAAGATTGCCCTCTGGATACGCCACAACAAAATTTATGTGGAAAGTGTGTATTGTATGTAGGGGGCAGAACTAATTTAAAAAGTCATTATAAACAGGTGGTAGAACAGTATAATGGTACATTTTTACATCACGATGGAGGAATAGAGGATAACCAACACCATTTACCTAATTTATTATCAAGTGCAGATATCATTGTATGTCCACATGATTGTATTAGTCATAATGCTTATTGGAAGGTAAAAAAATACAGTAAACAATTACAAAAAACGTGTATTATTACTGATAATGCTGGTTTATCTTCTTTACAAGAAGCATTGACGGATATTAAATGGGGAATGGTATCATTACAAAAGTTATCATATAGACAACATACATAATTGTAGCTAAAACGTGTACAATAACCTCAAATTTTCTGTTTATTTGAGGTTAAGCATGTTAATTCTGAAAGGCTCACCGGCATTATCGTTTTATCAAACTAAAACATTATTACGTCAATTACAAAAAGAAGTAGATATTAATGATATTTACGCACAATATATACATTTTGTCGAAGTTGAAAAAGCGATAGGGGAGCAATCACAAGCAGTTTTAGAACAAATTTTATCTTATGGAGCGCATTATCCAAAAAAAACGAGTAAAGGAAGGTTATTTTTAGTTATTCCTCGTTTAGGTACTATTTCTCCGTGGGCAACAAAAGCAACAGATATTGCACATAATTGTGGTTTAGAGGATGTTTTACGTATCGAGCGGGGAATTGCGTATTATCTGGATATAGAAACGGATATTAGCATTACACAGCAAAAAGTAATAGCACAATTACTACATGATAGAATGACGGAAACAGTCTTATCCGATTTACAGGATGGACAACAATTATTTACGCATACTGCAGCGAAAAGTTTTGAAAGTATTGATATATTGCAGCAGGGAAAAGGAGCATTACAAACAGCTAATCAGCGTTTGGGGCTGGCATTAAGCGATGATGAAATGGATTACTTATTGGAATATTTTACGCATTGGCAACGCAATCCCCATGATATTGAATTAATGATGTTTGCTCAGGCAAACTCAGAACATTGCCGCCATAAAATTTTTAATGCTGATTTTATTATTGATGGGCAACGTCAAGATAAGTCATTATTTAATATGATTCGCAATAGTTATCAATTACCAGGAAAAGCAAAGGTATTATCTGCATACGAAGATAACAGTGCAGTATTAAAAGGGCATGAAGTGCATGTATTAATACCCGATAGTGAGTTAAAATTTTATCAATATGTGACACAGCAGCGTGACATATTAATGAAAGTAGAAACGCATAATCATCCGACTGCTATTTCTCCTTTTCCTGGTGCCGCAACGGGTTCAGGAGGAGAAATTCGGGATGAAGGCGCAACCGGAAGAGGTTCTGCACCAAAAGCAGGATTAAGTGGTTTTTCAGTGTCTAATTTACAATTACCTAATGCCTTACAACCTTGGGAAAATGATTATGGTAAACCTGCTCGTATTCGTTCAGCATTAGACATTATGTTAGAAGCACCTATTGGTGCCGCAGCGTTTAATAATGAATTTGGTAGACCAAATATTAATGGCTATTTTCGTACCTATCAACAAATTGAAAAAACGACAGATGGTGAGTGGGTAAGAGGTTATCATAAACCGATTATGTTAGCGGGAGGAATCGGTAATATTGATGCCAGGCATGTGGAGAAACGAGCCTTTGATGCTGGATGTAAAATTATTGTATTAGGTGGTCCTGCTATGTTGATAGGATTAGGAGGGGGGGCTGCCTCTTCGGTAGCATCGGGTAGCCAGGCAGAAGATTTGGATTTTGCTTCTGTACAACGAGGTAATCCGGAAATGCAACGACGTTGCCAGGAAGTGATTAATCAATGTTGGCAGTTAGGAAATAATAATCCGATACAATCTATCCATGATGTAGGCGCAGGTGGGTTATCGAATGCATTACCTGAATTAGTCAATGATGCGGGCTGTGGAGCAATATTTGAATTACGTAAAGTACCGAATGATGAACCGGGTATGTCACCGATGGAGATTTGGTGTAATGAAGCACAAGAACGGTATGTGTTAGCAGTTAAAGCAGAAGATATAGAAACGTTTGCGGCAATTTGTGAGCGTGAACGATGTATCTATGCAGTAGTAGGGGAGGCAACAAAAGATGCACGGTTACAATTAAGCGATCAGTATTTTAATAATATGCCTATTGATATGCCATTAGAGGTGTTATTAGGTAAACCACCTAAAATGCTACGAGATGTAAAGACCAAAGTTACCCTTGCAAGGGCTTTGGATTTATCAGTAATAACTTTACATGACGCAGTAGAACGGATTTTACAATTACCTACTGTTGCAGATAAAAGTTTTTTGATTAGCATAGGAGATAGGAGTGTAACGGGGTTGGTACATCGTGATCAAATGGTTGGCCCTTGGCAAGTACCGGTTGCTGATGCAGGGGTAACTTGTAGTGATTATCAAGGTTATAAAGGTGAAGCAATGGCAATGGGGGAGCGTAGTCCTTTAGCTTTAATTGATTATGCAGCGGCTGCCCGTATGACAGTGATGGAGGCGTTAACGAATTTATTATCTACTGATGTGAGTAAGCTCAATGATATTGTTTTATCTGCAAATTGGATGGCAGCAGCAGGATATGAAGGAGAAGATGCAGGGTTGTATACAGCAGTAAAAACGATAGGAGAAGAATTATGTCCAGCACTAGGAATAACGATTCCAGTGGGAAAAGACTCCATGTCGATGAAAACAGTATGGCAAGATAAACAAGAACAAAAATCAGTTACATCGCCGTTATCGTTGATTATTTCTGCTTTTGCTCGTATCCATGATGTACGTAAAACATTAACGCCTCAATTACAGACCGAGATAGCAACTGACCTGATTTTGATTGATTTAGCACAAGGGCAGCAACGTTTAGGTGGCTCAGCTTTGGCTCAGGTTTATCAACAAATAGGTGATATTAGCCCAGATTTTGATGCCATAGATGCCTTTAAACAGTTATTCGATTTACTTCATCAATGGAAGCGGGAAAATATGTTATGTGCTTACCATGATCGTTCTGATGGAGGATTGTGGACCACGTTATGTGAAATGGCATTTGCTAGTCATTGTGGTATAGATATAGATATGAGTCACTATGCAAAAACAGAAAAAGACTTATTAGCTGCTTTATTCAATGAAGAGCTGGGTATTGTAGTACAGGTCGCTAAAAAAAATACAGCAAAAATATTGGCAGCGTTACAAACGGCAGGTCTATCACAGAGTAAAGTGATTGCTCAGGTTAATCAAGAAGATGAAATTAACTGTTATTATCAAGGTCAACGGGTATTACATTATCAGCGTGTTGTTTTACAACGGTTATGGAGTAAAACCAGCTTTATCATGCAATCAATACGAGATAATGCAGAAACGGCACAACAGCAATATGATAGTCTTTTAGATAAGCATGATCCGGGTTTACAGGTAAAATTAACCTATCAGGTAGAAGAAAATATCGTGTTACCCTTTATTTCCAAAGGGTTACATCCCCCCGTTGCGATTTTAAGGGAACAAGGTGTTAATGGGCATATTGAAATGGCTGCTGCATTTGATAAAGCGGGTTTTGCTTGTATTGATGTACATATGAGTGATATTTTCCAGGGAAAAGTGGGATTAGAAGATTTTGCAGGATTAGTTGCTTGTGGTGGATTTTCTTATGGAGATGTACTTGGTGCAGGGGGAGGATGGGCAAATTCTATTTTATTTAATCCCCGTGCCAGAGAGCAATTTAGTGCCTTTTTTGCTCGTAGTGATACGTTTGCATTAGGTGTTTGTAACGGTTGTCAAATGTTATCTCAGTTACGAGAGTTAATACCTGGTACTGAATATTGGCCACATTTTGTACAAAATAATTCACAACAATTTGAAGCACGGTTTAGTTTAGTTGAAGTGATGCCCTCGGCTTCTCTCTTTTTGCAGGATATGGCAGGCTCTTACTTACCGATTGCTGTGGCACATGGAGAGGGACGGGCTGAATTTGAAAATGATGTGCAATTACAAAAAGCAATAAAACATGGCACAACACTGCGTTATATTGATCATTATGGTCATGTAGCAAATCACTATCCAGCTAATCCAAATGGTTCACCAGCAGGTATAACGGGATTATGTAATGAAGATGGGCGTGTTACGATTATGATGCCGCATCCAGAACGTGTATTCAGGACAGTACAAAATTCGTGGTATCCTAAAACCGGACACGAATATGCTGGTTGGAGTCGCTTGTTTTTTAATGCCAGAAAATGGATAGGATAGGGAGTCAATATAATGGATAAACAAGCTATGCAGTGGCAAAATAATTTACCTAAGACAATAGATATTATTAATGCAATACCTAAAATAAGTGATACAGAAAAAAAACACTTACTGGTTAAAATAAAGCAAGAATTAAAAAAACAAGATGCAGTATTAGTCGCTCATTATTATACAGCTAAAGATTTACAGCAATTGGCCGATGATACAGGGGGGTGTGTATCCGATTCGTTGGAAATGGCTCGTTTTGGGAAACAACATAGCGCAACAACCTTAATTGTTGCCGGAGTGCGCTTTATGGGGGAGACAGCCAAGATTTTATCTCCAGAAAAACGAGTATTGATGCCAACTTTAGAGGCTGAATGCTCATTGGATTTAGGTTGTAATATGGAAGATTTTTCAACTTTTTGTGCTCAACATCCAGATCGGACAGTCGTCGTGTATGCCAATACGAGCGCAAAAGTAAAAGCACGAGCAGATTGGGTGGTTACATCGGGTATTGCAAGCAAAATTGTAGCGCATCTTGCAGAACGGGGAGAAAAAATATTATGGGCACCAGATAAGCATTTAGGTGCTTATATACAAAAAATAACACAGGCAGATATGTTGTTATGGGACGGTTCTTGTGTGGTGCATGATGAGTTTAAAACCCAGGCATTAGTAACCTTGCGACAACAACATCCAGATGCAGCAATATTAGTACATCCTGAGTCCCCATATAGTTTAGTTGAAATGGCTGATGTAGTGGGTTCAACTACACAGTTAATTAAGGCAGTACAAACGTTACCAAATAAGACATTTATTGTGGCAACAGATAACGGTATCTTTTATAAAATGCAGCAAATAGCACCTGAAAAACAGCTATTAGAAGCTCCAACCGGAGGAATTGGAGGAAGTTGTCAAATGTGTGCTCATTGCCCCTGGATGGCAATGAATTCCCTTAGCAATTTATTGCATGTATTAGAAACGGGAGAGAATGCAATACAAGTTAGAGAAGATGTTAGAAAAAAGGCATTAGTCTCAACGCAACGAATGATAGATTTTGCTAATAAACTGGATATACAAGTAGCCGGAAAAAGTACCGTGTAGCATTTATGTAATAAAATTAGAATGGTAAATATTGTTGTAAGTATTGCCAATCAAAGGATGAACCTGGATCAGTTTTTCGTTGTGGGGCAATGGTATTATGTCCTACAATTCTATCTATAGTAATGGCAGGATAAGATTGCTGTAGGCTTTGGATAACCGGTAACAAAGTGGTGTATTGTGCTTGTGTGTAAGGGATATTATCAGTACCCTCAAGTTCTATACCAATAGAATAATCGTTACAGTTATCTTGACCTTGAAAACTGGATTTTCCCGCATGCCAGGCTCTGCAATGAAAAGGGACAAATTGAATAATATGACCATTACGTTGTATGAGTAAATGGGCAGAAACGTGTAAATGAGCAATAGTAGAAAAATAAGGATGTGCATGGATATTGAGTTGATTAGTAAAAAATTGCTCAATATAAGTACCACCAAATTGATTAGGTGGTAAACTAATATTATGTATCACTACTAAATTAATTTGGGTATTGGCGGGACGTTGGTTAAAATTAGGAGATGGCAGGTATTTGATACCCTGGAGTAAACCGTTTATGATTTTAAACATAGAAATAGCCCTTTAATATAATTATTGTGAAATGTATCACAGATAGATGGAATGCATATATGCTAGAAATGTGGCGGCAAGGTTTAATTTTTTGAAGTAAACCTGCGTTTAATAGTGCAAATGGAGAAACAGTGTATTATTCTATCTAAAAAGTAACTTTAAAAAAGTGAATTATATCAACTAACAGGATTTTTATTCTTCTAAGGTACGTAGCATGGCATTAGCTCCTTCAAATAATTTATTACAGTCATTACAAGAAGAATCTTTGGATTGGTTTCAAGATCATGTTGCCGAACTATTTGATAATGTAGACGATCAACTATTTCAAATGGCAGATAAAGCAGAATGTTCTTTAGATGATAGCTCTTATTATGATGCGATGCGCTTAATTCGCATAGAGCGTGAAAATGCAGAAATACGTTGTATGCAGCAATTTGATTTGCAGTTTCAAGACCCTTCATTGTTGCAAAAAGAGATCCTTGCTATTAATGGGAATACGGGGGAAGTAGAAGAGGAGGCTTTATCAGCAAAAGAGATAGAAGAGGAAAATTTAGCGATAGACACGATGGTTTCAAAAGCTGAAAGAAAAAATAATAAAAGTCTGAAAGTCTTAAATGAGCGAGTTGAATATTTAGCAGATAATCAAATTAGTGTTAATAATCGCAATAATCCCGTAGCACCTTATGCGTTAGCAAAAGCCTTTCAATCTGCTATTTCTATTTTAAATACTGGTTTAAAAGTACATTTAATTATTTATAAATTACTCGATGTGCATGTATTTAAAGATTTACCTGAGTTGTATTTTAAATTAAATGAGTTATTAATCAATGCTAATGTATTACCGGAATTACAAAACCCCTATGGCAATGCACGAGTAGCAGCGACTTCCATGCCGGTTCCTTCTCCTTCGCCTACTATGCAAGGAGGGATGCAAAGTGCTGGTGGTGGGACATATACTGAGTATATGGAACATGATAGAGGTGCCGATGCGTACGCTATGCTACAGCAATTAATGGCACAACAACAACAAATACAACAACAACTAGCTAATGCGCCGGTAGTGTCTGCACAAGATGTATTATCAGGATTAGGTAATGTTTCTAGCACGGACATAGTACCTACAGGGGGTAGCAATGTTGATTTTCTACGTAACCTGATTTCTGAAACAGTGCAAGGTACGATGCAAGGCATGATGGAAGCGAATGGGGGAAAGGTCAATATTGCAGATGGTGATATGATTGATGTTATTGGTATGCTCTTTGATTTTATCGCCAATGATGAAAGCCTAACGGATGCAGTCAAAGCATTAATTGCACGTTTACAAATTCCTATTTTAAAAATATCCATTAAAGATAAAAACTTTTTTAGTAATAAAAAACATCCAGCACGGCAATTATTAAATGATTTATCTAATGCCGGATTAGGGGTTACGGAGGATGTACCGGCTAGAGAAAATCCATTATTTATTAAGCTCGAATCTATTATTAACAAAGTTTTAGATCAAGATGATGAAAATGTAGATGTTGGTGTATACGAGCAAGCGATTAAAGATTTGGATCGGTTTATTCAACATATTCAAGAAGATTCAGTAGGTTATAGAAAAACCAAGAAACGCTCATCCCGAGAAACTATTTTAAGTTTAATTACTACAGAAATTGATTCCCGCTTAAATAACCGACAAGTCCCTCAGGTTATTATTACTTTATTAGAACGAGTATGGAAAGATGTGATGCTCGATATTTACTTTAATGAAGGAATGGACAGCGATGAATGGGATATGGCTTTGACTTTTGTGGAAACCTTAATTCGTAGTGTTGAACCCTTACGTAATGATAAGGCACAACGACAGTTAGTAAAAATTATTCCAGGTATTTTAAATACCTTAAATGAAGGACTAAAACGTATTGCTTTCCCTGTAGATGCGGCAGAACAGTTATTAGGTGATTTACAGCAATGCCATGTAGCGTGTTTGAAAGGTGAAATTATTGATGATGCTGAATTAGTGGTCGATGATGCAGTCTATATTTCTTCTACAGATACTATTTTTGAAAATTTAGATGATTTAGATGCGTTTGAAGAAGAAGAATTGATTGATTCTATGGATGATGGTTCTGAGCAAGTGATTGCTGATGGTAGTCATATTCCAGATATGATTGAGGATGAAATAACAGAAAAAGCAAGAACCTTACAACCAGATGTATGGTTAGCCTTTTATGATAGCGATAAACAAGAATATCGGGCAAAAATTTCTTGGATCAGTGATGATTATTCTACTTTTATCTTTGTTACCCAAACAGGGCAGGTGGCAGAAAAATCCTTAGCCGGTTTAACGGATGCTTTACGTAGCGGACAAGCGAAAATTTTTGATACTGAACCTGTTTTTGATAGAGCGATGGATTCTATCTTTGATGAATTACAGCGTGCTAGTTAACGTAATTTATGCCAACAATGCCACAAGATAATAGTCAAAAAATAGGAAAGGTCATGTTTTTTATGGCCTTTGTGCTTTTTTTAGGGTTATTGAGTTGGTATTTTCAAAACATCTTAAATACACGCTATAACCCTAATCAAGAACTTGAAAATATCGTACAAGGAAGTGAAGTTGTTTTACAACGTAACTATTATGGACATTACCTTAGCAATGGTACTATTAACCATCAGCCGGTTACTTTTTTTTTAGATACAGGAGCAACAATGGTTGTAATTCCTGAAGTTATGGCAAAGCGATTAAATCTTAAAAAGGGCCATCGTACTGAGGTGATGACAGCAAATGGAAATTCTGTTGCATACCATACTCGTATTCAGCAATTAGAAATAGGCTCTATTCAATTATTTAATGTTCAGGCATTGATTGTTAAAAATTTAGAACAAATATTATTGGGAATGTCGGCACTGAAACAGATGGATTTTTCACAACGTGGTGACGTAATGATATTGCATCAAAAATAAATAGGAGAAAACATGACAGAAGCAATTATTTTAGAAAGTGGTTTAAAATATGAAGATATGAAGATAGGTGAAGGAAATATTGCAGAATCAGGGCAAACTGTTGTAGTACATTATACGGGATGGTTGGAAAATGGCAGTAAATTTGATTCTAGTGTTGATCGTAATCAACCTTTTAGCTTTGTGTTAGATCGTGGTCAAGTAATTAAAGGCTGGGATGAAGGCGTACAAGGTATGGCGATTGGCAGTAAACGTAAGCTCACTATTCCCTCCCATTTAGCTTATGGTGGACGGGGAGCTGGAGATGTTATACCCCCTAATGCAACGTTAATTTTTGATGTAGAATTATTGGCAATTCAGTGATACCAGAAGAAGATATTCTACAACAAGTACAATATAGTCTAGTAGAAGATATTGGGCATGGTGATATAACTGCCCAATTTGTTCCTGCGGCGGATATTGCCACCGCACAGATTATTAGTCGTGAAGATGCTATTATATGTGGAAAGGCTTGGGTTAATAATAGTTTTTTGTTATTAGATAAAAATATACAGATTACTTGGCACGTTGATGACGCAATGCCAGTTGTAGCGGGGCAGGTGTTGTGTCAAATTACAGGTAATGCCCGTACATTACTGACTGCAGAGCGTACCGCTTTGAATTTTTTACAAACCTTGTCAGCAACTGCCACACAGACGCAACATTATGTACAGGCAGTACAAGGTAGCTCAGTAAAAATTGTAGATACCCGTAAAACGATACCAGGTTTGCGTAGAGCGCAAAAATATGCGGTATTATGTGGTGGTGGGGCAAATCATAGACACGGTTTATATGATGGTGTCCTGATTAAAGAAAATCATATCATGGCAGCCGGATCGATCAGCAAAGCGGTAAGGCGGGCAAAAGCACATATTCCGCACGGTTTAAAAGTTGAAGTAGAGGTAGAAACCTTAGCCGAATTAGAAGAAGCCTTAACAGCCGGTGTCGAATTGCTTTTATTAGATAATATGAATATAGCAACATTAACGCAAGCTGTGCAAATAAATCAGGGTAAAGCGTTATTAGAGGCATCGGGTAATATCACGTTAGAGACGATTAAGCATGTTGCCCAAACAGGGGTTGATTTTATTTCTGTAGGCGCGTTAACAAAACATATTAAAGCCATTGATTTATCTATGCGTTTTGTTGTAAAGCCCAATTAATATGCTCTTGTACTAATTCTACGGTTGTTTGTTTTTTCTTCTCTAAGGCTTGATATATAGCCCGTTGGCTACCTATATCCTGACTATTGCGTAATGCATTCCCTAAGGCAATACTAATATTGCGTTGCCAGCAGACATATCCAATACGCCGTATGGGATTACCTTGTGTGTACTGTAAAAATTCTGTTTCACTCCAAGAAAAAAGTTGTAACAAAGAAGGTTTGTCCAATTGATGGCGAATACTAAAGTCTGCTTCTAAACTTTCACGGGCAAAACGATTCCAGGGGCAAATAAGCTGACAATCATCACAACCATAAATACGATTACCGAATAAATGCCGTAGTGCAACAGGAATGGATTTTTTATATTCAATAGTTAGATAAGAAATACATAATCGGGCATCTACCATGTAGGGTGCAATAATTGCCTGGGTAGGACAAATATCCATACAGGCAGAGCAATTCCCGCAATGATTGCTATTTGCTACATCGGTATCCGGTGCTAAAGGTAAATCGGTATATATTTCACCTAAAAAAAACCAAGAGCCTGATTTTTTATGTATCAGATTAGAATGTTTACCTATCCACCCTAAACCCGCTTTTTCTGCAATGGCTTTTTCCATTACAGGCGCACTATCAACAAAGACTCGATAAGAAAAATGACCAATTTCTTGTTGTATAGTTTGTGCTAGTTGCTGTAAGCGTTTACGTAATACTTTATGATAATCTCTGCCTAGAGCATAACGGGAAATATAACCCATTTCAGGATGGGTTAATACCTCTAGGGGATGACTGGCATGAGGGGGGAAATAATCCATACGCACAGAAATAATACTTAATGTATGAGGTACTAATTGTTCCGGGTGGGTTCTTTTACTTCCATGTTTATACATATAATACATCTCACCATGTAATCCTTGCTCTAACCATTGTTGTAATTGCTGTTCAGCTTGTGCTAAGTTTAGATTACTAAACCCGACATCTTGAAAGCCCAATTTTTTAGCACAAGAGATAATATATTGCTGTAAATGGGAGAGGTGTTGCTCAGTGGGTACAGACATAACAACTAAAAACTAAAAACTAAAAACTAAAAACTAAAAAGTAATAGTATGATACAACTATCAGACTTACATGCGCAATATACGACATTACTCTAAGGCTTGCTGAAAATCATGGAGTAAATCATCAATATCTTCTATACCAATAGATAAACGGATCATCGTGTCAGGAATACCCATTTCTTTACGTCGTTGTGCACCCATTTCATAATAAATGGTATGAGCAACAGGAATAGCAAGGGTACGTGTATCCCCTAAGTTGGTTGAAGCAATTACTAATTCTAAGGCATTTAAAAAAGCAAAACAGTCTATATCATCTTGTAATACAATACACATAATAGCCCCAAAATGTCGGAATAAAGTTTTAGCACGTGTATGTTGAGGATGATCGGGATTTCCGGGGTAATAGACTTTATTTATTTTGGGATGTTGAGAGAAAAATGCAGCCAATTTTTGTGCATTATGGCAACAGCGTTGCATACGTAATGCTAAGGTTTCCGCCCCAATAGCGATCCGATGTGCCGAGTCAGACGATAAGGATGCGCCCATATCACGCAGTCCTTTTTTCTTTATTTGGGTTATTCCCCATATGTTAGGTGCAAATTTTTTATAGCTATCATTAATATTAGGATACTGTGTCCAATCGTATAAGCCGGTATCAGTGATACTGCCGCCGAGTACATTACCATGTCCAGAAATATATTTAGTTAATGAATTGATAATAAGACTGGCATGAACAGTTTCAGGTTGAAATAAATACGGAGAAGTCATAGTATTATCAACGACATATAGCAGATTATGTGTTTGACAAAATACGCCAATAGCATCTAAATGACTAACCTGTGTTACAGGGTTAGCAATCGTTTCAACAAACACCATACGTGTATTTTCTTGTAGTGCATCAGCAACATTTTGTACATCCGTTGCATCGACAAAACTAATTTCGATACCAAGATCTATCAAGGTATATAATAAACTACTGGTATTACCAAATAAAAATGAGCTAGAGATAATATGATCTCCAGCACGTAATAAACTACTAAAAGGGGTTGCTATGGCACTCATTCCTGTTGCAAAAACAAGGCTGCTTAGACCATTTTCCATTTTCGTAATTTTTTTTTCCAGTGCGTTTAAAGTAGGGTTACTTTGACGGCTATAGGCATAGCCTTGTACTGTTCCTTGAAATATACCCGCTAAATCTGTTGCATCAGGATATCCATAGGCAACGGAATGATGTACTGCTTGATGCAATGCGCCATGTTCAGGATTTAATTCTAAATCAGCGTGTAAAATAGTAGTAGTAAAACCTTTTTTTTGCATGTTAACATTGTTCTCCTTGTTGATAAAAATGTCGGTAGCAATAATTTGTGGCATCAATAAAACCATCAATGCTACCACAATCAAAGCGTATACCCTTAAATTTGTACGCCATCACACAGGCATTTTGAGCTT
Source organism: Gammaproteobacteria bacterium (assembly GCA_026994225.1). Taxonomy (GTDB): domain Bacteria; phylum Pseudomonadota; class Gammaproteobacteria; order GRL18; family GRL18; genus JALWRI01. The sequence continues at coordinate 51,271 of JALWRI010000076.1, forward strand.
GTGAACGCAATGCGTCAGTTAATTGCACTTCTCCATTTTTACCAGGTTGAGTATGTTTGATAATCTCAAAAATATCTGGGGTTAATATATATCGTCCTATGATAGCTAAATGACTAGGGGCATTTTCAGGAGAAGGTTTTTCTATCATATCGGTTACTTTATACAGATCATCATGCAAAGGGATGCCAGCAATAACCCCATAACGTTCTATTTCAGTATTATCTACTTCTTGTACTGCGATAATACTACAATGATAGCGTTGATATAAAGTGACCATTTGGGCTAATATCCCTTTTCCCTCTGGATGTAGGCATAGATCATCAGCCAATACAACCGCAAAGGCTTCTTGTCCGATTAAGGTTTCACCGGATAGAATTGCATGTCCAAGTCCTAGCATATTATTTTGTCGAGTGAATGAGAATTTTACATTATTAATAAGATAGCGAATACCTTGTAATAGAGTTTCTTTCCCCGTACCGGCAATTTGATCTTCTAATTCATAACTAATATCAAAATAATCAGCTATTGCTCGTTTTCCCCGTCCAGTAACGAAACCAATGTAATTCAAATTAGCTTCTACTGCTTCATCTACACCATAATGAACTAAAGGCTTGTTGACGATAGGTAGCATTTCTTTTGGCATGGATTTTGTTGCAGGTAAAAAACGAGTACCATAACCTGCAACGGGAAAAAGACATTTACGAATCACAGGAAAAGTGTCCTAATATGCATTAGTAGAGAAAACAGGTATAGTTAGCCAAACATTTTTTTTAAGGTTTTACCAATCCAGCTTTGTTGCTTGTTAAGGGATTTTTTCACATAAGGAGAATAATCTTGATCATCATTTTTAATATGATTGGTTAACCAAATTTGTAATTCAGACATGAGTTGTCGACTAATATCTACCCCTTGTTCATGTTGTTCAACATATTTATGAATATGTGCAATAAAGGCTTCATGTACTTTCTTATGTGAGTCAGATAGAGGGTATCCAGCTCTAAGCATTAAATCTTCTTCAAAGGAAAAATGAGTAATAGTATAATCGACTAAACCTTGGAGTACTTCGGTAATTTTAGATTTGTCTCGTGCAAGGTTAGCAGCATCTAATTCATTGATATAATCTATAATTCTTCGATGCTGCCCGTCAATAACATCTACCCCAACAGATAATGACGGATCCCATGACCAATAACTCATATATTCACTCCTTAAAGTAATAACTGGTTTATTATTATAATATTTTTTCTGAAAAATGAATGAAACATTTATAAAATAACAGTATAGTAATTTGGTAGCAATCAATTTTTATGCTATTTTATTGACTAAGATCAATATTTAAACGATTGTTGAGCGAAATTCTCCACCCAGAATCTTTGATTTGGGTGGAGATGGGTAGCGGATGTTCAGCAAGGATGATGAATAATTGTTATACCAAGTCGTATTTGCTATATGACCGTGATATTTTAGCTGCAAATAATATCAAAAAGTTTGCACTCCAGGCGCATTTTCTTCGAGGCACTTTAGCGGATACGCTTGGTGAGAGCGTTACTGTAAAGAGTTCCCTGTTATCTATTCCTATCCGTACAAAAGATAACACGAAAGATATAGTGAGGTACACTGTATGGGTCGCTAGAAGCTCCGCCTAAAATGCTTTAGCATTTAGAGGGTATATTTCAAATCATGTTATTATCCGGATTTATTATATTTTTTATTAAAGAGTAGTCTATGATGCAAGTAACAACAGTTTGGCAGCAGGATATGCGTTTTGAAAGTTATAATGCAGAAAATAATACGCTCATTATGGATGCCGATAAGCGTGTAGGGGGAAAGGAACAGGGTTTACGTCCTAAAGAAGTATTATTAAGTGCATTGAGTGGTTGTACAGCAATGGATGTGATAGCCATTTTAGGTAAAATGCGAAGTTTACCTGAGACATTGAAAGTAGAAGTATCGGCAAAAGTGGTAGATACGCATCCAAAAGTGTTTAGTCATATTCAACTTGGTTATATAGTGACGGGAAATATAGCGGAGGAAAAATTAAAAAAAGCCATTGAACTATCCTTAGAGATGTATTGTCCGGTTACTGCTATGTTACGCCATAGTGTAGAGATTGATTATGACTACCGTTTTGAGTAAGAGAGTACGGATTGGATGTTAGAAGAGCTTACAGGATATGTGATTAAGGAATTGATATATCAAGGTATGCATTCTTTGATATATCGGGCTGTACGAGTAAAAGATCAACGTTCAGTAATACTAAAAGTGCTAAATCGTGAATATCCTACACAACAGGAATTAAACTGCTTTCAGCAAGAATATGAAATAGCCCAGCAGCTAATGCAACTAGATGGTGTTATTAAAGCCTATCAGTTATTAGATTATTATCATACTAAGATACTGGTGTTAGAAGATATAGGGGGTATTTCCTTATTTGAATATATAACACAATTACCTCCTAATATCACAACCAGTATTGGTTGGATAAAAAGCATTGCAGAAACATTAGACTTATTACATCAAAAAAAAATTATTCATAAAGATATTAATCCATCAAATATTATTTTAAATCCTGAAAATGGTATTTTAAAAGTTATTGATTTTGGTATTGCTTCCCGTTTAGAACGTAGCAGACAGAAATATTTACCACATAATCAATTAGAAGGTACACTCGCATATATTGCTCCTGAACAAACGGGAAGGATGAATTTATCCTTAGACTATCGAGCCGATTATTATTCATTAGGGGTGATGTTTTATCAACTACTAACCAAACAACTACCCTTTAATGCTAAGGGAGATTTAGAGTTAGTACATGCCCATATTGCACAGCAAGTAATACCGCTATCAGAGTCTTTTCCTGATATTCCCAAGGTGTTATCTGATATTATAGTAAAATTGATGGCAAAAAATCCAGCTCAACGTTACCAAAGTCATTATGGTTTGATGCAGGATTTAAACTATGCGATGCAAAATAAAGAGAGTACTAAAGACTTTGTAGCAGGGAAATATGATCATTCTACAACATTGCTGATACCTCAAAAACTCTATGGTAGAGAAAAAGAGATACAACAGTTACAACAAGCCGTTAAAAAGATAAAAAAACAAAAGGCCTTATTGTGGATAAGTGGCATCTCCGGGATAGGAAAAAGTAGTTTGGTCAATGAAGTCTATAAACCCCTCACAGAAATCAAAGGCCGGTTTATTAAGGGCAAGATTGACCAGTTCCAGAGGACTACCCCATATAGTGCCATTAAAACAGCATTATCACAGTTAATCCAGATACTCTTATCAGAATCACAAGAGACACTCAATGCGGTAAAATTAAAACTTAAGAAACACCTTCATCCCAATACTCATTTACTAATTAATTTTTTGTCAGAGTTTACGTTATTGCTAGGAGAAACAACAGAAGATGTTTCTGAGCCAAAAGAATTGATGGAGTATGAAAACCGTTTTCAGATTACAATTTGTAAATTGATACAGTGTATTGCAACGAAAGAAACCCCTTTAGTTATATTTTTAGATGATATGCAATGGATGGATGAGACTAGTTTACATTTATTGCAACTGATTATAGGAGATAACAGCTTAAAATATATCCTGCTAATAGGCACATGGCGGGATAATGAAGTAAGCACTGAGCATCCCCTGTTAACAACAGTAAAAAAACTAAATGTATTAGCCTATCATGAAGAAGTTCTTTTGCAAGCGATTGATCAAAGCGCTATTACCCGATTATTAAGAGATATCCTATATCAAGATAATGACGATATAATAGCATTGAGTCAGCTTATTTATCATAAAACAGCAGGTAATCCCTTTTTTATCCATCAGTTTATACAGCATCTCTATACACAAAAGTTATTAATACTACAAAAAGGGAAGTGGTGTTGGGATTTGGAGATCATCAAAGAACAACCCTTTATGGATAATGTAATTGATATTATGAGAGGGACAATTACTGCATTACCTAACAAGACGAGAATCCTCTTACATCAGGCAGCCTGTATAGGAAATCAATTTTATCTGAAAGAACTATCCGCCATTAATGGTAAATCAGAAGATATAGTAGCAGAGTTACTTTGGCCTGCAATAGAAATGGAATTAATCGATGCAAAAGATCCCGTCGCAGGATTACGTTACCAATCTTATTCTTTTATCCATGACAAAATACAGCAAAGTGCGTTTAATTTATATGATAATAAGGAAAAAACACTTATCTATTTAAATATCGCACAATTTAGACAAAAATCTTATCAAGATAATATAGATGCACATTTATTTGCTATTGTTAATCCCTGGAATTTAGCTAAAGATTTAATTACAACAGAAACACAACAATATCAACTTGCAAGGTATAATGCCAAAGCGGGTGATCTAGCGCGCTCTTCAGGTGTGCTAAAATTGGCAGAGCAATATTATTTGTCAGGAATAACGCTTTTATCTGATACGATGAGAACAAAATATTATTCCCTGTATTTTGATTTAACACTACATAGAGGAGAATGCTTATTTTTAATGGGGAAAAAACGATTAGCCCATCAAATTTTGGATACGTTATTATTAGAAGCACAGCATAAAGAAGAAAAGATCCGTATTTATACCTTACGATCATTATTATTTATAGGGGCTGAAGAATATTCAGAAGCTATTACAGCAGGGCTTACTGCATTAGCGTTAAGTGGATTAACTATTTCATTAGAGGAAGAAGTATTACAACAGCAACTTGAATCTATCATTATGAAGATAGAAAATAAATGGCAGCTATTAGAGCAAGACTTATCAGCATTACCTGCTGCAAAGGAACAGATGACCAGTATTATAGAGTTATGTGTCCGATTAATGCCCGCGGCTTTTGTAATAGGAAATACCACACTTTATTGGATTTTAGCCAATTACCCTTTAGCGTTTACTTTAAGCAAGGGTATTAATAAATATTCGGGATTAGCTTACTGTTTTTATGCAATGTTTATTCAGATAACCCAAGGAGATTATCAACGAGTTTATCTGTTAGGGAAAAAAGGCCTGGAACTGGAAGCACAAAACACCGATCCAAGTATTAAATCCAGGCATTATTTTCATAGGGGTAACTTTTTTTCCCATTGGAAAGAAGATATTAGCAAAATATTAAAATATCTTCAATTAGCCTACAGAGAAGCGGTATATGCAGGAGATATGCTTTATTATACTTACTATGCTAAATATTGCATAGCAATGGTGAAAATCACCGTAGGGATTGAGCTTTGTCAACTTGAACAAGAATTGGAAGCATATTATGCTCAAATGGCATCGTATAATATTCAACGGGATCATACGATGCCAATTATTGTTTATTCACAATTTATAAAATGTCTACAAGGTAAAACTGTACATTTTCTTGATATGAGTGATAAAGAATATAATTGGAAAACAGCACTGACCAAGATGCAAACAGAAAAATTGCATTCAGAGATATGTCTTTTATATATGTTACAGATTTTATTGGAATATTTATTTGATGATTGGGATAATGCATTACAGCATGTGGAAGCCGTTCAGCCTTATGCTCATAGTCATTACGGTATTCACAAACCCTATATCGCACATGGGATAAAAGCCCTCATTTTAGCAGCCATTATGCTAAGAGAAAAAAAAACACAGCATGCAGAATATCGTCCTGCTTTTGATCAAGAACAACAGTTACTACAAACATGGAATGGTTTAGGAACAAATAATTTTACAGGCTTATATCATTTTGTAAGAGCCGAAGCTGCATGGATGGATGAACAGTATTTTGAAGCGATCAATGCTTATCAAGCCGCTATTCAAGGTGCAAAACAAATTGGACATCTTTGGTTGCAAGCTAAAGTGAATGAACGTGCCGGAAAATTTTTTATTGCCCATCATTTATCCCGATATGCCGAATCGCACTTGACAGAAGCCTATTATCTTTATAAAAAATGGGGAGCGCTAACAAAATGTAGACAATTAAAAAAAGACTATCTATTATTATTTGTACAGCCTACATTGTTGCAAGAGAATGCCACTGCTGTTACGGTTGAAGGTTCGCAACATTTAACTAGTAGTAGTGTAAAAAGCAACCTGGATATTAATACTGTAGTTAAGGCAACATTAGCGTTATCAAGTACATTATCCTTAAATAGTTTAATTAGTAATATGTTAGGTATTGCGTTAGAAAGTGCTGGCGCACAAAAAAGTATATTGATATTACAGCATAAAGATAAGTATTATGTTGAAGGTAAAATTAGCTTTAAAGGTCAGGAAATAGTGACTGAACATATTTTACAACATATCCTTTTAGAACAATATATTGCTTTACCTAAAACCTTACTCCAATATGTAATAAACAAACCGCATACCTTAGTATTATATGATGCAAAAGTAGATAATCCTTTTCAACAAGACCTATGGTTTATCCAGCATCCAGAGATACGGTCTGTGTTATGTTTACCCATACAAATACAGCAACGCTTGCTCGGGATATTATATTTTGAACATGCAGAAAGCCCGGGCGTTTTTTATGAGCAACGTCAAGAATTATTAAAATTAATCGCTGCACAAGCAGCTATTTCTATAGAAAATGCCACACTATATGATTCTTTAGAAGAAAAAGTAAAAGAACGTACTCAAGCATTGCAGCAGGCGCAAACACAATTAGTAAAACAGGCACGAGAAGCGGGGATGGCTGAGATTGCGATAGAGATGATGCACAATATAGGTAATAATATGACACCGTTGAAAACCTATATTGAACTATCCTATCATGGGCTTAAAAATAGTATCATGCTAAAGAAATTAAACCCGTTATTAAATATGCTGGAGCAGGGGATTAAAGAACCGCAATCAGTTTCAGAGCGAGAACAAAAAAAATTACTCAAAATTATACAGTTATTACCGGATGTGATTAAAAACGATTATTTAGAGAATGTGCAGCACTTAACTAGTGCGATAAGTACATTACATCGTATTGAGGAATTTATTCATCTACAAACAAAATATACGGAGGTGAAACAGCTTAAAACACATCTATCCTTAAATAGTTTGATTAAAGATGCGTTAGCGATGTTAGAAAGTATTCTGGATGAAGAAGCTATTCAAGTTGATTTAGACTTATTTGATAGTCCATTGATTTGGGGGGAAGAATATCCATTAGTACAAATTTTATTGGGGTTATTTAAAAATGCAATAGAAGCGATGAGTGACGTAGTACCAGAAATACGTAAGTTAACTATTCGTAGCTTAGTAGATAAAGAAGGCTATATCGTATTAGATATTGAAGATTGTGGTAGGGGTTTTACACCCGAATCAAAGGAACAGATATTTGCTGCAAATTATCCAAATAAGTCTGTCAGCTTTTCTGAGGGTAAGGGGAGACACATTGCAGGTTTTAAATTACATACTTGTGCGAACTATCTGATTGCTAATGGCGCATTTATTGATGGGAATAGTAAAGGAACAGGACAAGGTGCAGTGTTTACGCTACGTTTTCCTATTATTGAATAAGAATAGTGAGTGTTGGGATAGAATAGTAAGGTGAAGAAAATAATTAAATAAAATTGGCTCCCCAGGGCGGGCTCGAACCACCGACCCAATGATTAACAGTCATTTGCTCTGCCAACTGAGCTACTGGGGAACAGTCTTTTAAAGTAGGGAGATTATAGAGAGGCTCTTTCCATTCGTCAAGAAAAAATTACAAATTGATGAGTATTTTATTTTTTCCAACACAATGGGGCATTGCTGGTTGGAAAAAAAGATTTTACTCGATATTTTCCAGTACGGGCAATAATAAGTTGGTGTTTGCTCTGTTTAGAGCATAAGGTAAAATGACCATTGGTATTGTGTAAACCGGTAGGAAAATATTGTATTACATAAGGTGCAGCGAAACCTTTATAAGATAATCGGTATTGAGTATCAAAAGCGTTAGTGTGATGAACAATCAACTCATTATCATCATGTTGTGAATTTTTATTGTTATCAATAAAAATAATGCCCCCTTGCTGCCAAAAAGTATTATGAGTGCAGTGTATATTATCGGTACTTTCACAAAATACGACCCGTTGATTTTCTTTAATAGCAGTATTACGTGCTATATGATGAGCATTAATAAGTTGTTGTAATTGTTTTTGTTGCGTAATACCTTGCAATAAATGATTAAAACTGGGAATAGCTTGAGTAATGAGTATAGTGATAAGGGATAATACAATGAGTAACTCTATGATAGTAAAAGCATATTGATGGGATGTTGATAACATACTGTTGCCCTTTTGTTTAGTAAGAAAACGAATAAGAGAACAGTACGCTAAACGGATAGATGATGCTGTCAGAATATAAGACAAATTGTGTCAGAATTTTCTGATAATAGAAAAAATAGTTATCCTAGACTATCTTGTAAACGTTCTAATGCAAGCTGTAGATTAGCTATACTGGTTGCAAAAGAAATACGAATATAGCCAGGCGCACCAAAGGCTGAACCAGGGATAACGGCAATACCTGCTTGATTGAGCAGGTATTCACTCAGTGCAATATCATCTTTAATATCATCACGCTGGGCAATGATTTTTTGCATATTAGGGAAAGAATAAAATGCACCTTGTGAAGGTAAACAATCAATATTTTCCATTGTATTTAAGGTATTCACTACATAGTCATGGCGTTCTCTAAATGCTTTGAGCATGGTGTAGACACATTCTTGTCCACCAGTTAAAGCGGCAAGTGCTGCTTTTTGTGCAATAGAACAGGGATTAGAAGTGCTTTGAGATTGTATTTTTTTCATTGCGTTAATGATTGCTTGAGGTCCTCCAGCATAACCAATGCGCCAGCCTGTCATAGAATAGGCTTTACTTACCCCATTGAGTATAATGGCACGATCATATAAATCGGGGCAAGCTGTAAGTATATTGGCAAAAGGTTCATCCGCCCACCAAATATGCTCATACATATCATCACTCACAATATAAACGTGTGGATATTTTCTTAACACTTCACCAAGTGCTGCTAACTCTTGTTGACTATAACAAACGCCGGTAGGATTAGAAGGGCTATTTATAACTAATAAGCGTGTTTTACTGCTAATCGCTTGTTCCAATTGTTGTGGAGTAATTTTGAAATGTTGAGTGATACCGGTTTCGAGTATAATAGGTTTAGCTTCTGCTAATAAAACCATATCAGGATAAGATACCCAATAAGGAGCGGGAATAATCACCTCATCACCAGAGTTCAAAAATGCTTGTGCCAGGTTAAAAAAACTTTGTTTACCACCACTGGAAACGAGAATTTGTGCAGGGGTATAATGAATACTATTATCGTGAGAAAATTTATCACAGATAGCTTGTTTTAATTCTAAAATACCATCTACAGCCGTATATTTGGTAAAGCCATTTTGTATTGCTTCAATCGCCGCACGTTTAATATGTTCAGGTGTATCAAAATCAGGTTCTCCAGCACCTAGTCCAATAATATTTTTACCTTCAGCTTTAAGTGCTTTTGCCCGTGCTGTAATAGCAAGGGTAGCGGAAGGTTTGATACTGTTTACTCGATGTGATAATGATATACTCAAGGTATTTTCTCCTGCACGGTAGTATAAGCGGCGATTGTTTTATACCTTATACCATAATCATTTTGTAATACAAGGATATTTATGTCGAAATCAAGTAAGCCTTTTCAGTTAGTCTCCAGATATATGCCACAGGGAGATCAACCGCAAGCCATAGATAAAATAGTTAGTAGTTTGCAAGATGGAGAGGCTGCCATAACCTTATTAGGAGTGACGGGTTCAGGTAAAACCTTCACGATGGCAAATACTATTACTCGATTACAACGTCCTACCTTAATTTTAGCTCCCAATAAAACCCTTGCAGCGCAATTGTATGGTGAAATGAAAGGCTTTTTTCCACATAATGCAGTGGAATACTTTGTCTCTTATTATGACTATTATCAGCCTGAAGCATATGTGCCTGCATCTGATACCTATATTGAAAAAGATGCTGCAATCAATTCTCATATAGAACAAATGCGTTTGTCTGCTACTAAAGCCTTATTTGAGCGACGTGATACAGTCATTGTTGCCTCAGTATCTTCTATTTATGGATTAGGTGATCCTAAATCTTATTTAGCTATGGTGATGCATTTAGATAAAGGAGATATAGTTAATCATAAAAAATTACTATTACGTTTAGCAGAGCTACAATATCAGCGTAATGATATTACTTTTCAACGAGGTACTTATCGAGTACGAGGAGATGTGTTAGACGTATTTCCTGCAGATTTAGAAGATAAGGCAGTAAGGATTGTTTTATTTGATAATGAAATAGAACAGTTAAGCTATTTTGATCCATTAACAGGTAAAGTGTTGCAATCCTTATCACGGGTTACTATTTATCCTAAAACTCATTATGTGACACCACGACATATTATTGATAATATGATTGAAAAAATTAAAAGTGAATTACGATTACGTTTAAAAGATTTAAAAAGATTAGATAAATTAGTGGCAGCACAACGTTTAGAGCAGCGTATAAAATTAGATATAGAGATGCTACAAGAGTTAGGCTATTGTTCTGGAATAGAAAATTATTCCCGTTATTTATCGCAACGTAAAGCAGGAGAACCACCCCCTACTTTTTTTGATTACTTACCAGAAGATGCCTTGCTTATCATCGATGAAAGCCATGTTACTATTCCACAACTAAGAGCCATGTATAAAGGAGATAGATCTCGTAAACTTAACTTGGTTGATTATGGTTTTCGTTTACCTTCAGCATTAGATAATCGTCCTATGATGTTTGAAGAGTTTGAACAGTTAGCACCACAAACTATTTATGTGTCAGCAACTCCAGCAGAATATGAGTTAACATATAGTAGCACTGTTGTGGAGCAAGTTATTAGACCGACTGGATTGATTGATCCACAGATAGAAGTACGCTCTGCCTTGACACAAGTTGATGATTTACTATCAGAATTGCATCAGCGGATTGAAAAAAATCAACGCATTTTAGTAACGACGTTAACAAAACGTATGTCTGAAGATTTAACTGATTACTTAGGTGAACAGGATATTAAAGTCCGTTATTTGCATTCCGACATTGATACGGTAGAACGTATGGAGATTATTCGGGATTTGCGTTTGGGAGTATTTGATGTGTTGGTAGGTATTAATTTATTACGTGAGGGGCTAGATATTCCTGAAGTGTCTTTAGTGGCTATTTTAGATGCAGATAAAGAAGGTTTTTTACGTTCTGAACGGGCTTTGATACAGACGATAGGGCGAGCTGCACGGCATATAGAAGGGAAGGTGATCTTCTATGCAGAAAAGATAACCCGTTCGATGCAAGGTGCGATAGATGAAACACAGCGTAGACGAGCATTACAACAAGCATTTAATACACAACATAATATTACCCCACAAGGAATAAATAAAGCTGTTGAAGATGTGTTAGAAAGCAATTATCAACAAATATCTTCACCTTTAGTATTACAAGAACCTAAAACCATTGCATACGAGCAAAAATCGCTTATAGAGCTTACTACATTAATAGATACGCTGGAAAAGCGAATGTTTGAACATGCAAGTAATATGGAATTTGAACAAGCAGCAGAATTACGAGATGAAATAAAACATTTACAAGAATATCTTTTACACTTGTAATGCTTGATTATCCTGATTGTATTCAATATAATGAGCCACTCTTTTTAGGCACGTAGCTCAGTTGGTTAGAGCACCACCTTGACATGGTGGGGGTCGTTGGTTCGAATCCAATCGTGCCTACCAGACATTAGTAGTTAACAGGATAAAATTGTTAAGTTTACCAGTAAATGGATAACGAATTTATCCGTACTAATATATTTGATAGTTATTTGTTTTGGAGGAAAGACCCATCGCTGTAAAAAAAGTTGCTGTCGGCAAAAAAGATCAGACACGTATTAATGAAGCTATTACCAGTCCAGAAGTACGGGTTATTGGTGTAGATGGACAACAAGTTGGGGTACTTCCAATTAGAGAAGCACAACAGATCGCATTGGATGCTGATTTAGATTTAGTAGAAATATCCCCTAAAGTCAATCCTCCTGTATGCAGAGTAATGGATTATGGTAAATATGTTTTTGAAGCAAATAAAAAACGTGCTGCAGAAAAAAAGAAACAAAAACAAATTAAGGTCAAAGAAATAAAATTCAGACCAGGTACAGAAGAAGGCGATTATCAGGTCAAATTACGCAACCTGATAGGTTTTCTTAATAGTGGAGATAAGGCAAAAGTAACTTTGCGATTTCGTGGACGTGAAATGGCACATCAGGAAATTGGTATGGATTTGCTTAAACGTGTTGCCAAAGATTTGGAAGAATACGGTGTTGTTGAGCAATATCCACGTATGGAAGGTCGACAAATGGTAATGGTACTATCTCCTAAAGGAAATAAAAAGTAATTTTATTTTCAGGGTGCGTCACTTAATAAGTAATTCTGGCATTATTTCATTGAGTATTGTAAGTACGTACTATCTACCGCTAATCAATAATGCGTAAATAATGGGAGTAACCATCATGCCAAAAATGAAATCTAAACGAGGTGCAGCAAAACGTTTTCGTATTAAAGCATCTGGACGTGTTAAACGTGGACAAGCGTTTCGTAGTCATATTTTGACGAAGAAAAGCACTAAAAGTAAGCGTAAATCACGCTTGGAACCGGGTGTACATGATGCAGATGTACGTGGTATTTGTCGTATGTTACCGTATTCTTAAGGAGAACACGTATGTCTAGAGTAAAACGTGGAGTGACTGCCCGAGCAAAACATAATAAAGTATTAAAACAAGCAAAGGGTTATAGTGGTCGTAGGAAAAATGTCTATCGTGTTGCAACGCAAGCTGTAACTAAAGCAGGACAATATGCATACCGTGACCGCCGTCAGAGAAAACGCCAGTTTAGGGCTTTATGGATTGTACGGATTAATGCTGCGGCAAGAGAATGTGGTTTAAGCTATAGCCGTATGATTAATGGTTTAAATAAAGCCAATATTACTATTGATAGAAAAGTATTAGCTGATTTAGCGGTAACAGATAAGGCTGGATTTGCTGCCATTGCGGAACAAGCCAAAGCAGCATTAGTATCTAGCTAGTTAGGGTTATTTATCGCAACTAAACGAGAGTATCCTTGTGAATATCATCTCGTTAATAAAAAAGAGGAAAGGAAACTTTCCTCTTTTTTTGATCATAAGGAGAGGAAAATGCATCATTTATACGATATTATTAAACAAGCAAAAGATGCAATTAATGCAGTGAGTGATATTAATGCCCTGGAAACGGTACGGGTTAATTATTTAGGTAAAAAAGGGATTATTACTGAACAATTAAAACAATTAGGGAAATTATCAGCAACAGAACGTCCTAAAGTAGGGCAACAAATTAATCAGGCAAAACAACAAATACAGCAACAAGTACAGGAAAAAAAAGAACAGCTAAAAAAACGTGAATTAGAACAACGTTTATTATCTGAAAAAATTGATGTAACCTTACCAGCCAGACGATATTACGATGTGGGTGGTTTACATCCGGTAACTCGTACTATTCAACGCATTGAAGCCTTATTTGCTTCGATGGGGTATGTAGTAAAAACAGGCCCTGAAATTGAAGATGATTACCATAATTTTGAAGCATTGAATATTCCCAAAAGTCATCCGGCTCGTGCTATGCATGATACCTTTTATTTTGATCCTCACACAGTATTACGTACACATACTTCACCAGTACAAATTCGTACTATGGAAACACAAGCTCCTCCATTAAAAATTATTGCACCTGGGCGAGTATATCGTTGTGATTCGGATCTGACTCATACACCCATGTTTCATCAAGTGGAAGGCTTATTAGTGGATGAAAATGTCAGTTTTGCAGCATTAAAGGGGACTATTGATAATTTTTTACAGGCTTTTTTTGAACAAGAGTTAGCCGTCCGTTTTAGACCTTCTTATTTTCCTTTTACAGAACCTTCCGCTGAAGTTGATATACAGTGTGTGATGTGTGCAGGAAAAGGCTGTCGGGTATGTAGTAATACGGGATGGTTGGAAGTATTAGGATGCGGCATGGTGCATCCTCAAGTTTTTTCATACGTGAATATTGATACGGATAAATATCAAGGATTTGCTTTTGGTATGGGGGTTGAGCGGTTAGCAATGTTACGGTATGGCGTAAATGACTTACGTTTATTTTTTGAAAATGATTTACGTTTTCTGCGGCAATTTGCATAAACGATCTAGATAGGAAAAAAAATAAATGAAATTTAGTGAAAACTGGCTAAGAAGCTGGATAAATCCCAAGATGAATATTCAACAACTTTCCCATCAATTAACGATGGCAGGATTAGAAGTAGATGCAATAGAAAGCGTTGCTCTTCCTTTAAGTAAAGTAGTTGTTGGGGTAGTAAATTCTGTTACTCGTCATCCTGATGCAGATAAACTTAATATTTGTGAGGTATTAGTTGGTAATAAAGAGCCATTACAGATTGTGTGTGGCGCAAAAAATGTTGAAGTTGGAATGAAAGTACCTACAGCATTAGTCGGTGCAAAATTAACGTTACCATCAGGTGATATATTAAAAATTAAAAAAGCAAAATTGCGGGGCATCGTTTCGATGGGGATGTTATGTTCAGCAACAGAAATAGGTTTAGAAAAAAGCAGTGAGGGTTTAATGTCATTGCCTGGCGATGCAAAAATAGGACAAAATATCAGTGATTATTTAGATTTAGAGGATAATACTATTGAATTGGGTTTAACACCTAATCGTAGTGACTGTTTAAGTATTGCTGGAGTGGCCAGAGAAGTTGCAGTATTAAATCAGTTATCAGTCAATACCGTTACAATAGATACGCCTTTGGCAACATTATCAGAACAATTAGCAGTGTCTATTTATGCCCCTGAAAGTTGTCCACGTTATGTATCACGAATTATTCGTAACATTGATATTCAACAAGACACTCCCATTTGGATGCAAGAACGCCTAAGACGTAGTGATATTAGACCTATAAGTGTTGTGGTCGATATTGTTAATTATGTAATGTTAGAATTAGGGCAACCTATGCATGCCTTTGATTTGGATACCTTGCAAGGAGGAATACAGGTTCGTTATGCTAAAGCGGGTGAATTGTTAGTATTATTAAATAATCAAACGATTACCCTGACAGAAGAGGATTTAGTTATCGCTGATGACAAAAATGCTTTAGCTTTAGCAGGTATTATGGGGGGAGCGGCTTCAGCTGTTAATGACAAGACACAACATATTGTCCTGGAAAGTGCCTATTTTGTACCAGAAAAAATGGCAGGTAAAGCACGTTCATATGGCTTACATACTGATTCCTCACACCGTTTTGAACGAGGAGTTTCCATTGATTTACAAGAACAGGCAATAGATCGTGTAACACAACTTTTAGTTGATATTGTTGGAGGGGATGTAGGAAAAAGTAAGCTACTTGAGTATCAAGAATATCTACCTGAAAACAAGACCTTATTTTTAGCTAAAGATAAAGTACAACGCTATTTAGGTATGATTTTAGCTGATCAACAAATAGAAGATATTTTAACTGGTTTGTCAATGGATGTAGTAGAAGTTGCGAATGGATGGCGAGTTATTCCTCCTGTTTTCCGTTTTGATATAAAATATGATGTAGATTTAATTGAAGAAATTTGCAGGATATATGGTTACGATAATATACCTAGCCAACAACCATTAACACATATGCAGATGCCAACACTGAGTGAAACAGTTGTGCCAGAGAGTTATTATCAGCAAATGTTGCTGGCAATGGGTTATCAAGAAGCTATTTCATATAGTTTTGTTGCACCTGAATTGATGCAAAAGTTTATGCCTGATACTAAAAGCATCAAGTTGGCAAACCCCATATCAGAAGATATGTCTGTGATGCGTACCAGTTTATTGCCAGGATTGTTTACTGCAATACAATATAATTTAAATCGGCAACAAAATAGAATACGTTTATTTGAAACAGGATTATGTTTTATACCCGATGAAAATGGAAAATTATTACAAGAAAAAAAATTATCAGGCATGATTTGTGGTGCTATATCACCAGAACAATGGGCCGTATCATCACGGGAAGTCGATTTCTTTGATATTAAAGCAGATGTAGAAGCCCTGTTAGGCGGGAAAACGGTGACGTTTAATACTGCAACACATCCGGCATTACATCCAGGGCAATGTGCAAAAATAAAAGCAGGTGATACGTTAGTTGGATATGTGGGCGCATTGCATCCTGACTTACTACAGCAGTTTGGTATAAAAAACAAAATTCTTGCCTTTGAATTATCTTGGGCTACGTTAGTGAGTAAAACTATTCCAGTATTTCAGCCATTATCAAAATATCCTGCAATACGTAGAGATATCGCAATCGTTGTGGATAATGCCATTCCTGTTATGGAT
This sequence comes from Gammaproteobacteria bacterium, assembly GCA_026994225.1. Taxonomy (GTDB): domain Bacteria; phylum Pseudomonadota; class Gammaproteobacteria; order GRL18; family GRL18; genus JALWRI01. The sequence goes on from JALWRI010000076.1 coordinate 67,690, forward strand.
ATTATGCAGCAAGTTCAAGATACAGCAGGTGATGTATTGCAACATATTGATTTGTTTGATATATATCAAGGAGCAGGGATAACTGAGGGAGAAAAAAGTATTGCTCTAGGGTTAGTTTTACAAAAAATTACAGAAACCTTGACTGATGAGCAAGTTGATAGCATTATAGGGAATATAATCAAAGTGTTACAAACTGAGTATAATGCTATATTAAGGGAGTAGAAGATGGCGTTAACGAAAGCAGATATGGCAAAAAATTTATTTGATGAATTAGGTTTAAATAAACGAGAGGCAAAGGAATTAGTAGAAGGTTTTTTTGAAGAGCTTCGGACTGCACTAGAAGAAAAAGAGCCAATAAAGTTATCTGGATTTGGTAATTTTTCCTTAAGAGAAAAAAAACAACGTCCGGGGCGAAATCCTAAAACGGGGGAAGAAGTGGCTATTAGTGCAAGGCGAGTAGTTACTTTTAAGCCAGGTCAAAAACTTAGAATGAGGGTGGAATCGTATGCTGGAGATATCAAATAATAATGAATTACCCCCAATTCCAGGGAAACGCTACTTTTCTATTGGGGAAGTGAGTGAATTGTGTGAGGTAAAACCGCATGTTTTACGCTATTGGGAACAGGAATTTCCACATCTTGAGCCACAAAAAAGGAAGGGAAATCGGCGTTATTATCAACGTGAAGATGTGATAATGATACGGCAAATACGTAGTTTGTTATATGAAAAAGGCTATACGATAACCGGTGCAAGGCAAAAACTTGCAGGTACGGATAAAGAACATACAGGTTGTGATCCAAAACTGTTAAAACAATTACGTTTAGATTTAGAAGAGGTTCTACATATTCTTGAAACCTGATGTCATAAGTAGCAATGGCTATTTCTCATCATCGACTTTTAACAATAAAGCGCATAATCACGTCTTTTAAGGTGGGGAGAATATTAAAAAACTATTTTATTATTTTGCAATTGTGATAGAATACGACACTCTTTTATCGGGGCGTAGCGCAGCCTGGTAGCGCACATGCATGGGGTGCATGTGGTCGGAGGTTCAAATCCTCTCGCCCCGACCAATCTTTATCCATCAGCAGTATATCATTTCTTGTTGTATTTTTTTGCATGTTTTATTTTATAGTATTTCACTATAATCTAATTTATTTATATAT